>DATFXD010000402.1:0-23166 GCA_035258605.1 Hyphomicrobiaceae bacterium
CAGCGCCATGTCGAACATCGAGATGGCCATCTGCGCCAGACCTTCGTGGCCCAGGTGCGACAGGCGCTTCTGGCAGGCGTCGTGCACGGCGGGGACATCGTCGGGGCCGATTTTGCGGCCTTTGACCGCGGCAACGAGGTCATCGATTAGGGGCGGCACCAGCTTGAGCCCAAGCGGGATGAAGGTGAAGCCAAGGACGCGGCCGACACCGCCGCCCTTGAGCTCAAGGTCGATCGCCAGAAACGGACCGTGCGTAAAGCGCCCGACGCGGGTATTGAGCACGCGGCGCAACGGCACCCGCACCGGACGCATGCGGATACCCGTAATCTCGATGTCGTTGGCCATGCTTGTCCCCTGCCTCTGCCCTGGCCTGCTGACCCTGCCGCGCGCCTCTGCGCACGCCTTTGGCCTGCGGACTAGGGGTGTTGGCGCCGCTCCCTGGCTCAGCCGTCGGCAGCGGCGAGCGTCACGCCCGGCGGCGGCGGTATCGCATCGGGCACGAAGAAGTCGGGTGCCAACGGCAGGCGCCGGTCGACACGATAGTGATCGAAGTCGCGAACACCATGCTCGTAGAGCAAGCTGTCATCGATGCAAAAGCGCCCACTGAAGCGCTTGGCGTCCTGGGTCAGGATGAGGTGGGCGGCATCGGCGATGATCTGCGGCGTGCGGCTTCTCGCCATCAGCGCGTCGCCGCCCAACAGGTTCTTGATCGCCGCCGTGGCAATGGTGGTGCGCGGCCACAAGGCATTGACGGCGATGCCTTGGTCCTTGAGCTCGCCGGCGAGACCCAGCGCAATGATGCTCATGTTGAACTTGGCCATCGAGTAGGCGGTGTGCGGGGCAAACCACTTGGCGTTCATATCGAGCGGCGGCGACAGCATCAAGATGTGCGGGTTTTGGGCGCGCTTGAGGTAGCCGATTGCCGTCTTGGACACGAGGAAGGTACCGCGCGCATTGATACTATGCATCAGGTCGTAGCGCTTCATGTCGGTGGCCGCGACCGGCGTCAGCGAGATGGCGCTGGCATTATTGATCACGATGTCGATGCCGCCGAAGGTCTCGGCGGTGGCGGCAGTCGCCGCCAGCACCTGGTCCTCAAAGCGAATGTCGCAGGCGAGCGGCAGGGCTCTCCCGCCCGCCGCGGTGATGGCTTCGGCAGCGGTGTGGATGGTGCCCTCGAGCTTGGGATGGGCTGCCACCGTCTTGGCGGCAATGGCGATGTTGGCGCCGTCGCGGGCCGCCCTGAGCGCGATCGCAAGCCCGATGCCGCGGCTGGCACCGGTGATGAAGAGCGTCTTGCCTTGGAGCGTTGCCATCCGCAAGTCCTCCGGATCCCGGCCATGTCATAGCCGGGCCGCCGCCGACTCGCTAGCCCACGCCGGGCTCCGACGCGAGCAACCCTGCACGCTTCACAACCCGCGCTTTTAGAAACCCGCGCGCTGTTATTGGCGCCGGCGCGCCGCCGGTGGCCGATCCGAGGGCACCTGGCCCGCGTTCACCGGCTCGGGCGGTAGGAGCCGAGGCCGCGGTCGACGGCGCGTCCGCTGCCCTGGGCGGCGCCATGGCCGTCGGGGGTGGGGGACGCCTCGGCGCTGCCGCGGCGCGCCTTGCCCGGCAATAGCCGCCGGCCGCGGGGCGCCATGCTCCGTCGCGCCAGGCTCTGGCGACGGAGGTTGAGCGGCGCACTTATGAGCGCCGTCAGCGGCAGAAACACCAGCACGAACGCGGCCAGGCGAATGCTTGAGGCCGCCCAATAGCCGCTGCGGCCGGCATACTCGGCGGCGTCTTCGCAGGGCCAGATCCGTTGCCACCACCGGCGCGCGACCGGGGCGCCGCAAAAGCCGAGCGTCATCAGTGCGAGATAGCCGATCTGGATGCTGGCGGGAACGTTGGCAACGAAGCGCCAGTCGATGTCGCGCTGCAGCGCGGCGCTGCGCACATTGGCGACCACGCCCGCCGTAATAACCCGCCCCATGAGGCCGGACGCGGTGTCCGACAAGACGTCGCCGATGGGCCGCGACGGCGGCGCCCTGGGCAAATCGGTGATCGGGGCAATGTCGAGCACGGTACGCACGGCGCCGGCCGGCTTGGCGCCGACCAGATAGCGGCCATTGGCGGCCGCCAGGGCATTATAGAAATCGGCGACGCGTGCGTGCTGCAGCGCCTCGGTAAGTCCCTTGACCTCGACTTTTTGCCACAACCAGTTGCGCCCGCCGGGCTGGCGCGGGGTGGAGCTGGCGCCGAGCACGATCAGATTGACATCGGCGACCTCGGCCGCCTTGAACAGGTCCTCAAGACTGAGGCTGCGTTCGGCGGCGCTGGCGGGCTTGAAATAGACGAGCCGCCCATCGATGCGGCCGGTGATCAGCACGGTCTGGCCCGACACCGTACCCAGCGCCGACGCCAGGCTATCGGGATCGATGCTGTCGATCAGCGCCTTCTTGCTGGCCGGATCGATGCGCGGTGACGGCGGCAGCCTGGCAGCGCTGGCCGGCTCCAGCGCCAGGATGCGGATCTGGGCCCGGTCGAGGGGACGCGCCAGCTGGTAGACGGCCTCGGCGAACTCCGCGCGGTCGGCGAGCTCGACCACCAGGTTGCCGCGGATTTCGGCGAATAGCCGCTCGCTGGCGCCCTCGCCACGCTTCAGGACGCGATAGCTGTCGGCGTTGACCAGGACATAAAGGTCGCTGGCGCGCGGCAGGTCCTTGAGCAGGGCGCGGCGGGCAAAAACCGTCTCCTCGGTCAGGTAGAGGCTCAAGTGCGCCTCGGGTTTGGCCTCGGGCGCGAGCAGCGTCGGGATGCGTCGCATTTCCTGCGCCGTGCCCGCGGTGATGGTCTCGCCCGCCCTGTTGACGAAACGCCAATGGCCCTCGGGCGTCGATTCCGCCGCCAGCACCACCGCCTCGGGCTTGGGGGCAAGCGTCTTGATATAGGCGGCGGCACGCGCCAGCGCCCCTCGGTCGGGGCTTGCCGCCGGCCGCACCACGCGCCGGGCGGCGTCGAGGAGGCTATCGAGCCCGGCGGCGTCGAGCTGGCTCGGCAGCAGCAGCACCCCCAGCAGCAGGAGCCCCGATAGCCGCATCAGGACCGCCTTGGCACCCGGCCAGCCACGGGCGCGGCGCCGGGCGTGAGGTGAACCGCAGATAGCCATTGACCGAGCATATCGGCGCATTTTGGCGAAGCCTGGTCCGGAGGTCCCTGCCGTGGTGCTCTTGAGCGTCCGGCGGCCACTGCGGTCGTGCCCTTCCCACGATCTGCGGCTCGCCGGCGGGGCGCTAGGCCTTGCGCGCCTTGGCAAAATCGGGCGGGCGCTTCTCCAGGAAGGCGGTGAAGGCCTCGCGGGCCTCGGGCGAAGACATGAGCCCGGTATATGAGGTGGCCTCGTCCTCGATCGCGCGCATAATCTCGGCCTGCTGCCGGCGCAACAGCCGCCGCGCGGTCATCAGCGCCTGGCGCGGTTTGGCCACCAGGCGCCGGGCCGCCGCGCGCGCCGTCGCCTCGAGCTCGGCGGACGGCACAATGGCATTGATGAGCCCAGCCTCGAACGCGCGCTGCGCCGAGAAGGGTTCGCCCAGGCAGATGAGTTCGAAGGCGCGCGGATAGCCCAGGCGCTGCGGCGCCAGCACGCTCGAGCCTGCCTCCTGCACCAGCCCCAAATCGAGAAACGGCGCGCGCAGGCTGGCGGCGGGCGTGGCATAGACAAGATCACAGTGCAACAGCAAGGTGGTGCCGATGCCGACGGCGAGGCCATCGACGGCGGCGATCATCGGCTTATTCACCTGCGGCAGGCGGCGAATGAATTCGAGCGAGGGCGCCGGGATGCCCTGGCCGCCGGTGCTGGCGGCCTCGGCACGGCGCAGGAAATCGTTGATGTCGTTGCCAGCCGAGAACACGCCGTCCGAGCCGATGAAGATGTGGCACACGACGGCATCGTTGCTGGCGGCCGCGTCGAGCGCCGCCGACATGGCATCGTACATGGCGCCGGTGAAGGCATTCTTCTTGTGCGCGCGCAGGAAGCGCATGACCTGCACGCCGTCGCTGATGCTAATGTCGATGTCGGCCGTCATCCGCGCGTCCTTTCATTGAACGGTGCCGCGGCAACATTAGCGGCAAATGTGCGACCCTTGAACGCCTGGTTTGTCCCAAATGGGTCGGCCGAGGCGCGCGCCCCGCGCCCTTAGGCCGAGAGCGCGTCTGGCGCCAGCATCAAGGTGGCGGCAGCGCCGTCGACGACGCTGTCCTTGAGGCCCGGCGCCGCCGTGACCAAGGTCTCAGCAAAGAAACGCGCGAGCGCGATGGCCGGCGAGGTGACGCCGCGGTCCTGCGCGCCGTTGCGGGTGGCGGCCAACGCGCCCCGTGCCAGATAGATGCCGCCGGCCGCCAGCCCGAACAGACGCAGGTAGGGGGCGGCGCCGGCCAGCGCCTGGTCCTGGTCCTCGCCGAGCTGCCGAGCAAGCCAGCCCGTCGCCTCCGTCAGCGCCGCCACGGCCTCCCCCAGACGTTCGGCCATGCGCCCGAACTCCGGGCGGTTGGACGCGCGCACCGCTTCGACGGTCTGGGTCAGATCGCCGAGGTAGGCCTTGACCACCTCGCCTCCCTCCAACCCCAGCTTGCGGCCGACCAGGTCAATGGCCTGGATGCCATTGGTTCCCTCATAGATCGGTAGGATGCGAGCGTCGCGATAATGCTGGGCGGCGCCGGTCTCCTCGATGAAGCCCATGCCGCCGTGGACCTGCACCCCGATCGAGGCCACCTCGCAGCCGATGTCGGTGGCAAAGGCCTTGGCCACCGGGGTGAGCAGCGCCACGCGCTGGTGGGCGGCGGCGCGTTCGGCCGCGTCCGGGGCGCGGCGGGCGACGTCGGTCTCACGCGCGGTCACGAGGCAGATGGCGCGCGCCGCTTGGGTTAACGCCTTCATCGTCATCAGGCTGCGGCGGATGTCGGGGTGCTCGATGATCGGCGCCATTTCGGCCGACGAGGCGGAGCTGGTGCTGCGGCCCTGGCGGCGCTCCTTGGCGTAGGCGACGGCGCGTTGGGTGGCGCGCTCGGCCACCGCCACGCCCTGCATGCCGACCGCCAGCCGCGCCGCATTCATCATAATGAACATGACGTTGAGGCCGCGATTTTCCTCACCCACGAGATAGCCGACGGCGCCGGCACCGCTCTCGCCATACTTCATGACGCAGGTGGGACTGGCGTGAATGCCGAGCTTGTGCTCGATGCCGGCGCACACGACGTCGTTGCGTTCCCCCAGCGCGCCGTCGGCGGTGATCAGCACCTTCGGCACCAGGAACAGCGAGATCCCGCGCGTGCCAGGCGGGGCGTCGGGCAGGCGCGCCAGCACCAGATGGATGATGTTGTCGGTCAGTTCGTGGTCGCCGTAGGTGATGAAGATCTTGGTGCCAAAGATGCGATAGCTGCCGTCAGCCTGCTTGACGGCGCGCGTCTTCAACTGGCTCAAGTCGGAGCCGGCGTGTGGCTCGGTCAGGTTCATGGTCCCGGACCATTCGCCCGACACCATCTTGGGCAGAAAGCTGTGCTTGAGCTCCTCGCTGCCCTCGGCTTCGATCGCATCGATCGCTCCGAGCGTCAGCAGCGGGCACAGGCCGAAGCCCAAGTTGGCCGAGTTCCAGATCTCGCCGGCCACCGTCGCCACCAGGCTGGGCAGGTTCTGGCCGCCCCATTGTTCCGGCGCCGCCAGCGCCCCCCAGCCACCGGCGGCAAACTGCCGGTAAGCCTCGCGCCAGCCGGGCGGCGTTTCCACCTGGCCGCCGATGAGCTTCGAGCCGCTGCGGTCGCCGATGGGGCTCAGCGGATCCAACACCTCGGCGCCGAACTTGCCGGCCTCTTCGATGACGGCGCGGATGGTGGCCTCGTCGAGGTCGCCCAACAGGCCACGCGCCATGAGCTCGTCGAGCCCGGCCGCGCTCTTGAGCGCGTGCATAATGTCGTCTACGGGAGCCTGATAGGTCATGGGAAGGCCTCGCGCGGCTTGACATTGCGCCTTGACGCTGGCGGCACAATAGGCGGAAAGCTCCAGGCTCGAAAGGCCCGAGTAGCTGCCCTGAGTAGCTGCCCCGAGTAGCTGCCCCGAGTAGCTGGTGGTGTGGTGACAAAGATGGCCGTGACAACGGCAACGCCGGAGGCAATCGCAGATGGCGCGGCGGCGCTCGCCGCCGGCCGGCTGGTGGCGTTTCCAACCGAGACCGTCTACGGCCTTGGTGCGGATGCGACCAACGCCCGCGCCGTGGCGGCGGTGTTTGCCGCCAAGGGGCGACCACGGTTCAATCCCTTGATCGTGCATGTGCCGGATCTGGCGGCGGCATCGAGGCTTGCCGCGTTCGACGACACCGCGCTAGCGCTCGCCGCCGCCTTTTGGCCGGGGGCGCTGACCTTGGTGCTGCGGCGGCGCACGGCGAGCCCGATCGCCGAGCTCGCCACCGCCGGCCTCAACACCATCGCCATTAGGGTGCCGGCCGATGCCGTGGCCCAGGCGCTGTTGCGGGCCGCCGGCGTGCCGGTCGCGGCCCCGAGCGCCAATCGCTCCGGTCACGTGAGCCCCACCACCGCCGCCCACGTTGCGGCTGACCTCGGCGGTTGCGTGGCCCTGATCCTCGACGGCGGCGCCACCCGGCTCGGCCTCGAATCGACCGTGGTCGATGTCAGCGGCGAGGCGCCGGTGGTGCTGCGGCTGGGCGGCATCGAGCGCGCGGTCATTGCCGGCGTGCTGCGGCGGCCGCTGCCGGTCGCCGACGGTGCCAGCGACCGCCCGGCCTCGCCCGGCATGCTCGAGCGCCACTATGCGCCGGCAACGCCGCTGCGACTGGCGGTGTGCGAGGTTTTGCCGGGCGAAGCCCTGCTGGCCTTCGGTCGCGACCTGCCGCAGCATGCCGGCCCGGTGTTCAACTTGAGCCCCGAGGCGGACCTTCTCGAAGCTGCCGCCAATCTGTTTGCGGGCCTGCGCCGGCTCGATGGCGCCGCCGCCGGCATCGCCGTGATGCCGATCCCCGAGCGTGGCCTGGGCGAAGCCATCAATGATCGGCTGCGGCGCGCGGCGAGGCCGCAATGAACAATTCCTCCGCCGGCGTGGCGCTGAGCCCCGCCATCATCGAGCGCGTCAGCGCCATCGTCGGGCGTCAACACGTGCTGATCGACGCCGATCAGCAGTTGCCCTATCTCAGGGAATGGCGCGAGCTCTATCAGGGGCGCGCAGGGGTGGTGGTGCGGCCAGGCTCGACCGATCAGGTGGCTGAGATCATGGCGCTTGCCAACGCGCATGCGATCGCGGTGGTGCCGCAGGCGGGCAACACCGGCCTGGTCGGCGGCCAGCTGCCGTTCAACGGCGAAATCCTGTTGTCCGTTGGCCGCCTCAAACGGCTGCGGCAGGTCGATGCGGCCGGCTACACCATGACGGTGGAGGCCGGCGTGACCTTGGCCGAGGCGCAGGCGGCGGCCGCCGCCGTCGATCGGCTGTTTCCCTTGAGTCTGGCCTCGGAAGGGAGCGCGCAGATCGGCGGCAATCTCGCCAGCAACGCCGGTGGCGCTGGTGTCTTGGCCTACGGCACGGCGCGGGCGCTGGCCCTGGGTCTTGAGGTGGTGCTGGCCGATGGCCGCGTGCTACCCGCGCTCAGCACGCTCAAGAAGGACAATAGCGGCTACGACCTCAAGCATCTGTTCATTGGTTCGGAGGGAACGCTCGGCATCATCACCGCGGCGACCTTGCGGCTGTTTCCGCGCCCGGCCGAGACCGCGACGGCATTTGTGGCCCTCGCCGACCTGGAGCGGGTATTGGCGCTGTTTGCGGCGGCCGCCGCTGCCGCCGGCAGCAGCCTGACTGCCTTCGAATTCATGCCGCGCCTTGCCATCGATTTCGTGCTCAAGCACGTCGCCAACACCCGTGACCCGTTTGCGACGCCCGCGCCATGGTATGCCCTGATCGACGTCAGTGGCCTCAAGCCGGACGGCAGCGCCGAACGCCAGATGCTGGCGATCCTTGAGGCGGCCGCCGAACGCGGCCTCATCGTCGATGCCACCTTGGCGAGCTCCGTGGCCCAAGCGCGCGACTTCTGGCGCCTGCGCGACCTGATCTCGCAGGCGCAGAAGCACGAGGGCGGCAACGTCAAGAACGACGTCTCGGTACCAATCGCCAGCATTCCCGCCTTCATCGCCCGGGCCGACGCGCTGGTGCTCGGCGTCTGCCCGGCGGCGCGTCGCTTGGCGTTCGGCCATTTTGGCGACGGCAATGTGCACTATAACATCGCCCAACCGCTGGCCATGCCCAAGGCGCAATTCCTGGCGCTGTGGCAGCCGCTGCAGGCGGCGGTCAACCGGGCGGTCTTGGAATTCGGCGGCTCGATCTCCGCCGAGCACGGTATCGGCGTCATGAAGCGCGATGCGCTGATGGCCGCCAAGAGCCCGGTCGCGCTCGACGTCATGCGCGCCATCAAGCAGGCCCTGGATCCCAAAGGCATCCTCAATCCCGGCAAGCTGCTCTAGGCCGACTGCCGTCGGCCGCGTGCTGGTGCGACCGGCGCCTGGCGGGGGCCCGACGCTGCCGGCCGGCGGTGCTTGCGGCAAGTGGACCCGGCGCAGGATTGTTTGTATACTAATGACATCGGCGGCAGGCCCGAGGTTTTGGTGCGCATGCGGCGGGTTGCAGGCATCGACGTCGGCGGCACCTTCACCGACCTCATCGTCTACGAGCGGGCAGCGGCTGGCGATCGGGTGCGGCTCGCCAAGATCCCGACCACCGCCGGCAATGAGGCCGACGGCGTGCTGGCGGTGCTGGCGGCAGCCGGCGTCGCCGCCGGCACCCTCGACCTCATCATCCACGGCACCACCACCACCACCAACGCGGTGTTGGAGCGCAAGGTCGCCAAGGTCGGCCTCATCACCACCTCGGGCTTCCGGGACAGCCTCGAGCTAGGCCGGCGTACGCGGCCCAATGCCTATGGCATGACCGGCGTGTTCGAACCGCTGGTACCGCGCGAGCTGCGGCTCGAGGTCGATGAGCGCATCAGCGCCCGTGGCGAAATTCTGACGCCGCTCGATGGCGCCGGCGTCGAGGGCGCCGTCAAAACCCTGCTGCAGGCCGGCTGCGAGAGCTTGGTCATTCACTTTCTCAACGCCTATGCCAACCCGGTGCACGAGCTCGGCGCCGGCGCCATCGCCCGCACCCTTTGGCCCAACCCCTATATCACCCTCGCGCACCAACTGTTGTCGGAGTTTCGCGAATACGAGCGCGGCACCACCGCCACCATCAACGCCGCCGTGCAACCGGTTCTCGATCGCTACGTCGACCGCCTCGCCACCGAGCTGGCGGCGCAAGGCTTCGAGCGCGACCTCATCATCATGAACGGCAACGGCGGCACGGTGGCCGCCCGCCTGGTTGCCCGCGAGGCGGCCAAGACCATCATGTCCGGGCCGGCCGCAGGGGTGATGGCGGCGGCAGCGACCTTGGCCCAGAGCGGCATCAAGCACGCCATTACCTACGACATGGGCGGCACCTCATCGGACGTCGCCCTCATTCGCGGTGGCATTCCCGAAGTGTCGGCGGAGCTCGCCATCGCCTATGGCCTGCCGGTGCATGTGCCGATGCTGGACGTGCGCAGCATCGGCGCCGGCGGCGGCTCGATCGCCGCCATCAATGCCGCCGGCATGCTCGCGGTCGGGCCCAAGTCGGCCGGCGCCGAGCCCGGACCGATCGCCTTCCGGCGCGGCGGCAGCGAGCCGACCATCACCGATGCCAATCTGCTGCTTGGTCGCCTCGACCCGGCGGCGCTGCTGTCGGTGCCGGGAGAGGCGCCGGTCGCCGCCGTGCGCGAGGCCTTCGAGCGGCGGCTCGGGCGGCCGCTGGGCCTCAGCGCCGATGCCGCCGCCGCCGCCGTGCTGGAGCTTGCCAACACGCACATGGCGGGCGCCATTCGCATGGTCTCGATCGGGCGCGGTCACGACCCTCGCGACTTTACCTTGTTTGCTTTCGGCGGCGCCGGTCCGCTGCACGCCGTGGCGCTGGCCCGCGAACTCGGCATTCCCGAGGTGATGGTGCCGGCGCGTCCAGGCCTGACCAACGCGCTGGGTTGCCTGGTCGCCGATCTCAGGC
The DNA here is from genome assembly GCA_035258605.1 of Hyphomicrobiaceae bacterium. Taxonomy (GTDB): domain Bacteria; phylum Pseudomonadota; class Alphaproteobacteria; order Rhizobiales; family Hyphomicrobiaceae; genus AWTP1-13. The sequence goes on from DATFXD010000402.1 coordinate 10,103, forward strand.
AGGATTTTGTCAATACCCTCAACCTGCCCCTGGACAGCGTCGACATGGAGAGCGTGCGCCGCACCTTGCAGCAGCAGCGTGAGCGCGGCGAGGCGATCAATGCCGCCGAGCAGGCGGAGATCGTCAGCAGCACCGTGCTGCACGCCGCCGACATGCAGTTTCGTGGCCAGACCCATCTCATCCGCGTTGAGCTGCCGCGAGCCGATGTGTCCCGCGACGCCCTGCGGCAGCTGTTCGAGGCCGCCTACTACGCCCGCTTCCAGGTGTCGCTGCCCGAGATCAAGCCGGTGCTCGTCAACCTCGCCACATCGGTGATCGGTGTCAGGCGACCGTTTCCGATCGCGGCGCTGTTCGAGGCCGCCGCCCGGGCGCCGGATGTCGCCGGTGCCGTCATCAACGAGCGCGCCCTCTACGCCGCCGGCCGCTGGCACGCCGCGCAGGTGTTCGATCGCGTCAAGCTGCCGCTCGGGGCGCGCATCCGCGGCCCCGCCATCGTGCAGCAGATCGATGCCACGACCGTGATCGAACCCGGCGCCAGCGCGCGGGTCGACGAGGCCGGCAACCTCAGGATCACCGTCGGAGCGCTACCGTGAGCCTCGATCCCCTCACCCTGGCCGTGATCCAGGCGGCCTTGGGCCAGGTGTGCAACGAGATGGACATTACCTTTTCGCGCGCCGCCTTCTCGCCGGTGATCGCCGAAGCCGACGACCGCTCGTCGGGGATCTACGACCTCACCACCGGCGCGCTGATCGCGCAAGGCGAGCTTGGGCTGCCGGTGTTCGTCGGCACCATGCAGTTTTCCACCGCCGAGCTCATTCGCCTGATCGGCGAGGGCCAGGCCGGGGCGCCGGAGCCGGGCGATATCTACGCCGTCAACGATCCCTACCTCGGCGGCACCCACCTGATGGACGTGCGCTTTGCGCTGCCGTTTTACTATCAAGGCGAACAGTTCTGCTGGTTGCAGAACACCGGGCACTGGCCCGACATCGGCGGCATGGTGCCGGGCGGCTTTTCCGCCAAGGCCACCGAGATCGAGCAAGAGGGGCTGCGGCTGCCGCCGGTGAAGCTCTATAAGCGCGGCGCGCTCGATCCCGAAATTTACGCCATCATCCGCTCGAATATGCGCATCGCCGATCAGCGCATCGGCGATGTCAAGGCGCAGGCGGCGGCGCTCAGGGTCGGCGAAAGCCGCCTCACCGCGCTCATCGATCGCTGGGGCCGCGCCACCGTCATCGCCGCCATCGCCGAGATCAGGCGCCGGGCAGCGCAGCTGATGCGGACGCACATCGCCGGCATCCCCGATGGCACCTATCGCTCCGAGGCGTTTGTCGATTCCGACGGCGTCGTCAATGAGCCGCTGCGCATTCAGCTGACGGTAATCAAGGCCGGGGCGGCGATGAGCTTCGATTTTACCGGGTCCTCGCCGCCGTGTCGGGGGCCGATGAACTCGGTGCTCGCGACCACCATCTCGGCCGTCTACCTGGCGATGCGGCATATCTTTCCCGATATTCCGCTCAACGCCGGCGCCTTCGAGCCCCTCACCATTATCCGCCCGACCGGCACCTTCCTCGACGCCCACTACCCGCGACCGGTTTCGGGCTGCGCCGCGGAAGTGTCGCAACGCATCGCCGAGGCAGTGTTCCTGGCGCTGGTCAAGGCGATCCCGGACAAGGTCACCGCCGCACCGGCGGGCTCGTCGGGCAACTTTGCCCTCGGCGGCTTCGACCCGGGCAAGGATGCCGCCTACGTCATGTACCTGATTTCCGGGGGCGGCTACGGCGGCAACAGTGATCACGACGGCCTGAGCAACGGCTGCTCGACCATCGGCATCTCCAAGAGCCAGCCGGTGGAGGTGTTGGAGCAGTACTACCCGATCCTGTTCCGCCGCTTCGCGCTCCACCAGGGCTCGGGCGGTGCCGGCAAACACCGCGGCGGCTTCGGCCTCAGCTATGAGGTGGAGCTGCTGCGCGGAGAGGCGCGCGCCTCGTTCGTGATGGATCACGGCCGTTTCGGACCGCCCGGTGTCGAGGGCGGACGCGACGGTGGCGCCAATATCGTGCGCATTCACCGGGGCCAGCAGACGTTGCTTCCCGAACACCTTTCCAAGGACCAGGACATCCCGCTCGCCGCCGGCGACCGCGTCGAGGTGCTGACGCCCGGTGGCGGTGGCTACGGCGACCCGTTGGCGCGCGATCCCGATCTCGTCGCCCGCGACGTGCGCCGCGGCTATTACACGCTGGCCGAGGCGCGGGCGCTGTTTGGCGTTGCCCTGGCGCCGGACGGCAGCGTCGATGCCGTGGCCACCCGCGCCTTGCGCCAGCCGGCGCCGCCGCCTTGAGGATCGCCGATGCTTGCCTACCACCGCCCGCGTTCCATGCTTGAGGCCTTGCAGCTCCGCGCCAGCGGCGACATGATCGTGCTCGCCGGCGGCACCGACGTTTATCCGGCCAAGGCGCAGCGCACGGCCTGGGGCGACATGCGTCAGCCCGCGGTGCTCGACATCGCGGCCCTGTCCGACCTTGGCCACATCGTCGAAGCGCACGATCACTGGCGGCTCGGTGCGCTGGTGACCTGGTCCGATCTGGTGCGCGCCGACGTGCCGCCGCTGTTTGACGGCCTGAAGGCGGCGGCGCGGGCGATTGGCGGCCGCCAGATCCAGAATCGCGGCACGCTCGTTGGCAATATCTGCACCGCGTCTCCGGCCGGCGATGGCGCACCGAATTTGATCGCGCTCGATGCCCGGGTCGAGCTCGCCTCGCTCGCCGGCCGGCGCGTTGTCGACATGGCGGCGTTCATCGACGGCTATCGCCACACCGTGTGCCGTAGCGACGAGATCGTGACCGCGATTCTGGTGCCGAAGCGTCCCGGCGCGCGGGCGCATTTCCTGAAGCTTGGCGCCCGCGCCTACCTGGTGATCTCGGTGGTGATGGTCGCCGGCGTGGTCGAGACCGACGCCGCTGGCAAGGTGACCCACATCCGCCTGCTGGTCGGCTCCTGCTCGGCGGTGCCGCAGCGCCTCTCAGCGCTCGAGGCCGCACTCGCCGGCGCCCCACTTGTCGGCGCCGCCGACCGCGTCGGCGAAGAGCACGTCGCCGCGCTGGCCCCGATCGACGACATCCGCGGCTCGGCGGTCTACCGCCGCAGCGCGGCGGTGGCGCTGATCCGTGATCTGTTGGCCGAGCTTTTACCGGCGCGGCCGCGGAGGGTGGCCTGATGCCGGACCAAGCCGCCAGCGACCTGGTGACCCTGTCCTTCACCCTCAACGGGCGGCCCACCACCGCCCGGGCGGCGCCGTTTGCCTCGCTCGCCGACACCTTGCGCGAACGGTTGGGGTGCACCGGCACCAAGATCGGCTGCGAGGCCGGTGACTGCGGCGCCTGCACCGTCCTCATCGACGGCGAGCAGGTGTGCGCCTGCCTGGTGCCCAGCCAGCGCGCCGCCGAGCGGGTGATTTGGACGGTGGAGGGCGACGGTCCAGCCGGCCTCACCCTGCGCCTGCGCCACGCCTTCCTGGCGCATGGCGCCGCCCAGTGCGGCATCTGCACGCCCGGCATGCTGATGGCCGCCACCGATCTGTTGGCGCGGGAGGCCGCGCCGAGCCCCGCTGCGGTCGCGGACGCCATTGCCGGCGTACTTTGCCGATGCACGGGCTATATCAAGATCGTCGAGGCCATCCTCGATGCCGCTGGCGGCACCAGCCTTCTCCCCACCCCCGTCGCCGCGACGGCGGCGGTCGGCGCCCGCCTGGCGCGGGTCGACGGCTGGTCCAAAGTCGCGGGTCGTGAGGTGTTCGGGGCCGATTGGGCACCCGCCGATGCGTTGTGGCTGCGCGTCGTGCGCTCGCCCCATCGTGCCGCGCGCTTCACGATCGGCAATCTCGATCGCCTGATCGCCGCGACGCCCGGGCTCGCCGCCATTCTGACACACCGGGATGTGCCCGGAGAGAACAGCTTCGGCGTCTTTCCCACCATGAAAGACCAGCCGGTGCTGGCGCCGGGCCTGGTGCGCTTCCGCGGTGAGGCCGTCCTCGCCCTGGTGGGGAGCCGTGCCGCGGTCGAGGCGCTTTCGGATCACGAACTCCCGATCGTGTGGCAGCCGCTGCCCGCCATTACCGCCATCGAAGCGGCGCTGGCGCCCGGGGCGCCGCTCCTGCACGCCACCGCCGCCGACAACGTGCTCGCCCGCGGCCAGCTCGCCACCGGCGATCCCGCGGCGGCCCGCGCCGTGGCCGCCGCCGAGGTCGAGGGTGAGTTCGAGACGGCGTTCGTCGAACACGCCTACCTTGAGCCCGAGGCGGGTTTTGCCGTGCCGGTGGGCCCGGGGCCAGACCGCATCGAGGTCAGCGCCACCACCCAGGCGCCCTACCTCGATCTGGAGGAGACGGCGCGGGTGCTGGGCATCGAGACGACGCGCGTGCGCATCCGCCCCACCGCCTGTGGCGGTGGCTTCGGCGGCAAGCTCGATGTTTCCGTGCAACCGCTGCTCGCGGTCGCGGCCTGGGTCACGAAACGGCCCGTGCGCATCATCTACTCGCGCATCGAATCGATGGCCTCGACCACCAAGCGCCACCCCGCCCACATCCGTGCCCGCGCCGCAGCCGATGCCGACGGCCGGCTCACCGCCTTTGAAATGCGCGCCGACTTCAACACCGGCGCCTATGCCTCCTGGGGTCCGACCGTCGCCAGTCGCGTGCCGGTGCACGGCATGGGTCCCTATCGCGTCGCCAACGTCTCGATCAAGACGCGCGCCATCTTCACCCACAATGCGCCCGCCGGCGCCTTTCGCGGCTTCGGGGTGCCGCAGGCGGCCATTGCCCATGAAACCTTGATGGACGATTTGGCCGAGCGGCTCGGCATCGATCGTTGGGCGATCCGCTACCGCAACGCGCTGGGCCCGGGCGACCGCACGCCATCGGGGCAGCGGCTCACCGCCTCGGCCGGCCTGCCGCAATGCCTCGAAGCCTTGCGGCCCGATTGGGCGGCGGCGCTGGCCCGGGTCGCCGCCCATAACGTCGATGCGCCGCGTTACCGGCGCGGCGTCGGCATCGCCGCCATGTGGTATGGCTGCGGCAACACCTCCTTGTCCAATCCCTCGACCATGCGCATCACGCTTGCCCGCGACGGCGCGCTCAGGTTTTTCAACGGCGCGGTCGACATCGGCCAGGGTTCATCGACGGTGCTGCTGCAGATCGCCGCCGACACCCTGGGCCTGCCGGTCGACGCCTTCCAAATGCAGGTCGGGGACACCGACCTTACCGCCGATGCCGGCAAAACCTCCGCGTCGCGGCAGACCTTTGTTTCGGGCAATGCCGTGCGGCTGGCGGCGGCGGCGCTGCGTGCTAAGATTCTGGCCTTGGCCAATGCCGGTCCCGAGGCGCGGCTGAGCCTCAGTGGCGCGCACCTCCATGTTGCCGACGGCGAGGCCTCGCGTACGCTCGAGCTCGCCACTTTGCCGCCAACCGGCGTCGGTGAGGCCGATGCGGTCGCGCCGCAAGCAACGATCGTGCTCGAGGGCATCGGCAGCTGGGATCCGCCGACCACCGCGCTCGACGAAAACGGTCAGGGCACGCCCTACGCCAGCTATGGGTTTGGCGCGCAAATGGCCGAAGTGGAGGTCGACACGGTGCTCGGCACCAGCAAAGTTGTGGCCATGGTGGCCGCCCACGACGTCGGCCGCGCCATTAATCCAACCCTGGTCGAGGGCCAGATCCACGGCGGCATCGCCCAGGGTGTTGGCCTGGCATTGATGGAGGAGTTCGTACCCGGTCGCACCGAGAACCTGCACGACTATTTGGTGCCGACCGTCGGCGACATGCCGGCTGTGAAGATCTATCTGATCGAGGCCGGCGAACCCGAGGGGCCGTTCGGCGCCAAGGGCGTCGGCGAGCCGGCGCTGATCGCCACCGCGCCCGCCATCCTCGGCGCCATCCGTCATGCCACCGGCGTGCGCGCCACGCGCGTGCCGGTGCTGCCACACCGGCTGTGGGCCGCGCTCAAAGGGGAGGCACCGCATGGGCGATGATCGGCTCTCGCCGCAGGCGCGTGCCGACAAACTCGGCGCCGCCGAAGCCGACGGTATCGTGCGCTGCGATGCCTGTCCGGTGCTGTGCCGCATCCGCCCCGGGCGCTCCGGCGCCTGCGCGCGCTACGCCAACGACCAGGGCCGGCTGGTCCGCACCGATCCTCTGGTTCTGATTGAGCGCACCGTCGATCAAAACGGCAAGCTGGTGGCATTCGCCGGCAGCGCCTGGGATGGCGCCCCGCTCGATCCGGCGCGGACGTTCCTCACCGGCATCGGCGCCGGGACCACCTACCCCGACTACAAACCGGCCCCCTTCATCGTCTCGGCCGAGCACGCCGGCGTCGATACCGTCACCGTCGTCACCGAGGGCATCTTCAGCTACTGCGGGGTCAAGGTGAAGATTGACACCGACCGGCACCTCGGGCCCGAGGCGGCCCCGGTGCGCGTTGCGGGCGAACAGGTCGGGCACGTAACGACGGCAGAATACGGCTCACAAATGCTGTCGCTTGGCGGCGTTCGGCATCTCACCGGCGGCAGCAAGAAAGAAGGCAATGTCACCTGCGATACCTTGCTGCAGCTGGTCTCGGGTGCCGCCGTCGAGCTGGCGATCGACACCGGCCATCGCGTGGTCGTGGAAGCCGGCAAGGCGCCGATCGTTGACGGCAACAGCGAACAGCGCATGCGGGTCGGATGCGGCTCGGCAACCGTCGGTATCTTCGCCCGCCAGTGGCTCGGCCACCTCGACGAGGTGATCGTCGTCGACGACCATATCACCGGCGTGCTTAGCGAACACCAGTCCGGACGCGGGCTCGCCATGCCGCCGTCCGGCATTCGGGTGCGCGGCCGCAAATCGACCCCGGGGCGTTACTTCAAGGTCGCCGAACCGGGGCTCGGCTGGGGCGGCACCAATATCACCGATCCGCTCTCGATCATCCGCAACATCGATGCCAAGGTGGCCTGGCCAGGCCTCAGGCTGCTCATCACCTCGACCACCGGCGAGGATGCGCTCTACTGCGTGCTCGATGACAATCTGCGGCCGGTGCCGGCGTCGCTGCCGGCGCCGGTCGCCGCCGTCATCCAGCGCATCGGGGAGAATTGCGAGCCGGCGCGCTGCAGCGTGCTGTTCATGGCGGGAGCCGGCGGATCGTTGCGGGCCGGCGTCACCGAGAACCCGGTCCTGCTCACACGTTCGGTGGCCAGCGGTGAGACGCGGGTGACAATGGGCGGCGCACCGGTGACGGTGTGGCCCGGCGGCGGCATTACCATCATGACCGATGTGACGCGCATGCCGCGGCAGTCGTTCGGTTCGGTGCCGACGCCGGCCATCGTCGCGCCGATCGAGTTTACCCTGCCGCGGCAGCTCTATCTCCGACTGGGGGGACATGCCGCCGATATCGTTGAGCTTGCCGATGTGATCGCCAGCCTGGCGGCCGCGGCGCGCGTTGATGCGTGGCAGGAGGAGAACCCATGGCCGTTTGCAACCGACAAACCCTGAAAGCTCAGGCCGTGGCGCGGCCCGCCAGCGCAACGGTCGAGCGTACCGCCCGCGGCAAACGCCGCCGCGGTCCGGGGTCGAGCCGGGCGGCAGCGTACGTGCTGGAGGACCAGGTTGGGTTCCTTTTGCGCTGCGCGCATCAGCGCGCCAGCGACACCTTCAAACGGGTGATGGCGCCGTTCGGCATCACGCCACGGCAGTTCGCCGCGCTGGCCAAACTCGATGATCTGGGCTCGGTGTCACAGAACCAGCTCGGACGCCTGACGGCGATGGATCCGGCCACGGTCTCCGGCGTGGTTGCCCGGCTGATGGCGCGCGGCTACGTGGCGCAGTCCTCCGACCCCAACGATGCGCGGTTGGTGCCGCTGGTCCTGACCGCAGCCGGCGCCAAGGCGATCGGCGCCATGAAGGCGGTGGCAGCCGACGTCTCGGCGCAAACGCTCAAACCCCTGTCGAACCGCGAGGTCGGCCCGCTGCTCGCGGCCCTGGCCAAACTCGGCGCCGCGTGATGTTCGAGCCAGCCCTCGCCCAGCAGCTAACCGGCGGTCGCCTGCACCTGTCGCACGGGCCGATCGATATCGTGCTCAAGGCTTGGGGTGCGCCGGCGGCGCGTGCCGCCGCCACCGCCGCTGCGCGCCGGCGTTTCGGCGCCATGCTGCCGGAGTTGTGCGACGAATTAATCGAATTGCGGCGCCCGATCAGCGAGCAACCGGTTGTCCGCGGCCCGATCGCCTGTCGCATGCGCGAGGCCTGCCGACCGTTCCGCGGCATCTTTCTCACGCCGATGGCGGCGGTGGCAGGCGCGGTCGCCGACGACCTCCTCGATCACATGTGCCGGGCGGCGCCGCTCGAGCGCGCTTTTGTCAACAACGGTGGCGACATTGCCATTCACCTGGCAGCTGGCCAGAGCATGGAAATCGGCGTGGCGGGGGCCTGTTCGCGCGGTCAAGCGCCACGTATCAACGGTCTGATCCGCCTCGAGGCCGCAACCGGCGTCGGCGGCATAGCCACCTCCGGTGCGGGTGGGCGCTCCTTCTCGTTGGGCATCGCCGATGCCGTCACCGTGCTCGCCAAGGATGCCGCGGCCGCCGACGCGGCCGCCACCTTGATCGCCAATGCGGTCAACGTCGAGGCGGCGACGGTCGTGCGCCGCCCGGCGTCAGAGCTCGATCCCGACAGCGATCTTGGCGATCGACTGGTGACGGTGGCGGTTGGCACACTCAGCGCCGCCGAGATTGCGTTGGCGCTGGCGGCGGGTCGGGCCCGTGCCGAGGCCTTTCAGCGCCGCGGGCTGATCATCGACGCGGCGCTGATGTTGGCGGGCGAGACGCAGACCTTGGCGGCGCCGGCCTGCGCCGCCTTGCACCCCGGCGAACCTCAACCGCCCGCGCGCCGTGACCAGTAGGCAGCCAGGCTCGAGCCGTCGCGTCCACCCCAGCCGTCGCTGGCGGCGGCGTCAAAAATCTCAAGGGCGCGTTCAGCCAGCGGCAGCGAGCCGCCCCTGAGCTGCGCCTCGGCGATCATGGTGCGCAGGTCCTTGCGGATCGAGTCGACATCGAAGTTGGCCTCGATCCCGACCCCGTCGGCCAACGCCCGCGCCACTGCCGGGCCGCGCACCTTCAAAATGTTGGGTGCGCCGGAGGTATCGCTGAACAGCTCCATCAGCGCCTTGGGCTCAATGCCGAGATGACGGCACAAGACGTAGGCCTCGCCCAGGGCCTGGTAGGCCACCAGCAGCGGCAGATTGATGGCGAGCTTCATGCTGGACCCGGCGCCGATCGCGCCCAGGTGTTCGACGCGACGGCACAGCTGATCAAGGATTGGGCGGGCGCGCGCGACATCGCCGGCAGCACCGCCGGCAAGGCCCAGCAACCCGCCCTGCCGCGCCGGTCCGGTGCTGCCGCCGACCGGACATTCGACGAACACGCCGCCCGCTGCCCTGACCTTGTCGGCCAGCGCCTGCTGCTGGCCTGGCTGCACGGTGCTCATGTCGAGGAACAATTTGCCCGTGACCTCGCCCGCGAGCAGGCCGGTGGCGCCATCATAGACGCTGAGCTGCGCCGCGGCGTGACTGAGGATGGTAATGATCACCTCGACGGCGCTGGCCATGAGGGCGGCGGTGGGGGCGGGGGTGGCGCCGGCGCTGGCGAGCGCCGCGACCCGGGCGGGGCTGCGGTTCCACACCCACACCGCATGCCCGACCTCGATGAGCCGCAAGGCGATGGCCGTGCCCATCTTGCCAACGCCGGCAATTCCGATGCGCATCTTGCGTTGTCCTCACGCCTGGCCCATCGACGGCGCTCCCTAGCACGCGTCACCGGCGGGCGTCGATTGGGCGCCGCGTCGCGACGGCAGGCGCCAGCGCGCGGCACGCCGGCGCGCGGCGCCGTGAGCTAGCCGCGGTGGTTGATCCTGGGCATCACCTGCTCGGCCATCAGCACCATCGAGCGGCGCCCCAGGTCGCGGTCGAGCCAGTCCTTGCCGGCGTAGAGCAGGGTGCCGAAATCGCCGACCTCGGCGCGGAACTTGAGGAGGTCATCGGCGACCTTCTTCGGCGATCCCCAGATGATCAGCTGATCGCACACGAAGTCGAGCGTCACCGCCGCGTCCGGCATGGCCCGATCCGGCTTGAACAGCTCGCTGCGGCCGTTCTTCCTGAGCTTGGTCAGCAGCGAGTGGAAATAGTGGCGGTAGGGGCTGTTGGCCGCCGTCACGTAGGCGTGCGCGGTGTTGTCGTCGTCGGCAACGAAGATGCTCTTGGCGACGCGCCAATGTGCCGGATCCGCCGGCCGGCCGGCGCGTCGGCAGCCCTCGACGTAGCTCGGCCAGTGGGTCTTGACCCAGGTCGGCATCAGGAAGTTGGCCGAGATCGGCTCCCAGCCGCGCGCCGCGGCTTCGGTCACGCCCTTGGAGAAGGGCGCCACCGCGGTCACCACGATCGGCGGATGTGGTTGCTGCAGCGGTTTGCCGATATAGCCCTGGCCGACCTCCGGCAATAGGGTGCGGGCGGTGGAGATGTTCCAGTACTTGCCGGCGAGCTGGTAGGGCGCCTCGCCGGCCCAGATCGCCAGCACTTGGTTGATCAGTTCCAGGAACATTTCGTTGCGGTTGGCGTCGAGATTGCCGAATACCTCGGCATCGGACAACAGCCCGCCCGGACTGATGCCAAGGTTGAGCCGGCCATCGAGCAAATGGTCGAGCATGGCGATTTGTGAGGCGACCGCGGCCGGGTGCGCATTGGGCAGGTTGAGCGTGCCGGTGCCCAGGCGCATGCGCTTGATCCGATCGACCAGCGTCGCCAGGAACATGGTGCAGGAGGTGATGTTCTCGCAGCGGTCGGTGCTGTGCTCGCCGGCATAGGCCTCGACGAAACCCAGCTCGTCGGCAAGCACGAAGGCCTCGCGATCTTCGCTGAGCGACCGGCGCCAGTCCTTGCCGATCGGGTGGATGGGCATCGTGAAGAAGCCGAGCTGCATGTTTTTCGGGCTGCCTGGCGAACGGATTTGCGGGCGCAACACCTAGCCGCTTACAAGCGATGGCAGAAATCATATGTTCTTCACAGCCTGATCGTGATTTGTAATGGCGGCAAGGACCACGCTGAGTTGAGGAGGCAGACCCCATGACCGAGCCCATGCTGCCAACCGAGCGAGCCCCCTATTCGGCGATCGTCGATCGCCAGCCGCTGGCGTTGCCGGGCAACGCCCGCATCATCGTGTGGACCATCGTCAACCTCGAGGTCTGGGACATCGCCAGACCGATGGCGCGCCAGGTGTTGCCGGCGCCGACCGGGCAGGTGCTGATGCCCGACGTGCCGAACTGGAGCTGGCACGAATACGGCATGCGGGTCGGCGTGTGGCGCTTTTTCGAGCTGTTCGAGCGCCTGCGGCTGAGGCCAAGCCTGTCGATCAACGCCCGCGTCTGCCACGACTATCGCCGGGTGGCGGCGCAGGCGCGCGACGCCGGTTGGGAAGCGATGGCGCATGCCTTCGACCAGATCCCGATCCACAAGGTCGAGGACCAGCGCGGCATGATTGCAAAGTCCATGGACACGTTGGAGAAGTTTTGGGGTAGGCGCCCGATCGGCTGGCTCGGGCCGGGTCTCACCCAGACCCTCGACACGCCGGAATTGTTGGCCGAAGCCGGGGTGCGCTATATCGGCGACTGGGTCTATGACGATGAACCGACCGTGATCCGCACCGGCAACGGCCCACTGGTGACGCTCCCCTACACCGCCGAGCTCAACGACATCCCGGTGATGGTGGTCCAGCATCACGAGGCCAGCTACTGGGTGCGCAAGTGCTGCGACGCCTTCGATCGGCTGTACCAGGAGGGTGCCACGCGGCCGCGGGTCATGGCGATCGCCGTGCACCCCTACATTTCCGGACAACCGTTTCGCATCAAGTATTTAGAGCAAGTCTACGACCATATTGGCCAGTTCGCGGACGTGCTGCATTGGAACGGCGCCGAGATCTATCGCTGGTACAACTCAATCGCCAACGTCCACGGCTGATTGGCGACGCACTTTTGTCACGCTCGACGCTATAGTGTGGGCTCATATCGTTGCCACGCGGGAGGCCAACATGGCGTACATCATCGCTTTCATCTGCGCGCTGATGGCGCTGTCCTCACCCACCGCCGCCAAGGCGGAAAAGCGCGTGGCGTTGGTGATCGGCAACTCGGCCTATCAAAACACCGGCGAGCTCAGAAATCCCAGCAACGACGCCGCCGATATGACCGCGGCGCTGAAGCGGCTGGGGTTCCAGGTCACCGAGGGGCGCGATCTCGACAAGCGGGCGATGGAGCGCACCATTCGCCAGTTTGGCCTGTCGCTCGAGGGCGCCGACGTGGCGCTGTTCTTCTACGCCGGGCACGGCATTCAGGTTGGCGGACAGAACCATCTCATTCCCGTCGATGCGCGCTTGGCCGGCGAAGGCGATGTCGATTTCGAGACCCTGCCGCTGTCGCTGGTGCTGAAACAGATGGAGCGCGAAGCCAAGACCAACCTGGTCTTGCTCGATGCCTGCCGCGACAATCCGCTGGCCCGCAATCTGGCGCGCACCATGGGAACGCGCGCCATCTCCATTGGCACCGGCCTCGCCGAGGTCAGTACCGGCATCGGCACCTTGATCGGCTTCTCGACGCAGCCGGGCAATGTCGCCGCCGATGGGGTCGGCCGCAACTCTCCCTACGCCGGGGCCTTGCTGGCGCACATCGAAAATTCGAACAAGGATGTGAGCGGCATCCTGGTCGACGTGCGCAACGACGTGTTGAAGGCCACCAACGGCGTGCAGGTGCCGTGGGAACATACCTCGCTCACCGGCCAAGTGTATTTTCACGATACCATCGCCGCGCCGGTGCCGCCCGCCGGCGGGCCCGGGCCGATCGTGGCGCCATCGGGGCGCAACTACGACAAGGAAATGGAAATCGCGTTTTGGAATGCGGTCAAGGACAGCAAGTCGCCGGACGTGCTCAAGACTTACCTCGACCGCTTTCCGAAGGGAACGTTTGCCGGCCTGGCCCGGGTGTTGATCGAGGAAGCCGAAAAGCC
>DATFXD010000403.1:0-8210 GCA_035258605.1 Hyphomicrobiaceae bacterium
CATGATCGACATTCTCATCTACGTCGCAATCGCACTCGTCGTGCTCGTGGTCGCTTTGGTCGCCTATGCGGCAACCAAGCCCGATGCATTTCGCGTCCAACGTTCGACGGGCATCAATGCGCCAGCCGAGCGAATCTTCCCACTCATTGCTAATCTCAAGTCCATGAACACATGGAATCCGTTCGTCGAACCGGACCCGGCGATCAAGATCGCCTACAGCGGCCCAGACAGCGGCAAGGGCGCTGCCCACACCTGGAGCGGCAACAGCAAGGTCGGCGAAGGGCGCCTCGAGATCACCGATGCCGCGCCATCCTCCAGAGTGACCATGCGGCTCGATATGCTGAAGCCCATGAAGGCAAGCAACCTGGTGGAGTTCACCCTTCAGCCGACCGGCGCTTCGACTGCGGTTTCATGGGCGATGAGTGGCCGGCAGCCCTTCATGGCCAAGCTCATGACCGTCTTCATCGATTGCGACAAGATGGTCGGCAGCCAATTCGAGAAGGGGCTCGGCAAGTTGAAGGCGATTGCTGAGCGGTGACACCGGCTGAGCCGCGGTTGGGCGCCATAAGCGCCGAACCAACCGGCCGCGAATGCTCGGAGGATCGCTCATGAACATAAAGCTGGTCCAGTTACTCGCCATCGTAGCCACCGCCCTCTACCTCGTGCCGACCGGCGCGCATCTCTTCGAGCTGCCTCACAAGATGGCGCTATCGCCGGCCGACTATATGACTGTGCAGCGGATCTATTCGGGCTGGCAGTTGTTCGGCATTGCGATCGGCATAGGGCTCGTGGCGACGCTGGCAAACACGATATGGGTCCGCGCCGATCGCCGCGCTTTTGCGTGGTCTTTGGGCGCGTTCCTCGCGCTCGCTGCGACACAGGGTGCCTTCTGGGCGTTCACCTACCCTATCAACATTGCAACCCAATTCTGGACGCTTTTTCCGGACCGGTTCGAAGCGGCGCGGCGGCAATGGGAATACTCGCATGCAGCAAGTGCCGTGCTGACGTTCGTGGCACTTATTGCAATTGTGTTTTCATCCCTCGTGTATCGATCCCGGGGGCTGCCGGTGCCGAAAGGTCAAGCAGGTCATTGAGTGCCGTCGCGGCCCCCGACCCGAGTGCAGTTTTGACCTCGGCCTGCGCCTCACGCCGGTGTGGCGCGGCCTTAAGCAAGGCGCGCTGCCGCTCATCGATCGTCCGCACCGGCCCCACGCGGCCGTCAGAACGCCCTCAGCGCAGTTCAGGGTCGGGATCAGGCGTCACTTTCTTCATCCCGATATGATCAGCTACCTCCGCGCCCGTGAAGTTGTCGGTGCTGCTTGCCGGGGTTTCGGGGAGCATTGTGGCGTTCCAGGCATTCCACTCGCTGACAAGGCGGTCGTAGATGTCCCTGCGCCGCTCCTTCAGGTTGGCGCGCTCCAGGGGATCGTCGACCACGTTGAAGAGGAATGTGTTGTCGAGAATCTTGAGGTATTTCCAGTCGCCGATACGCGCGGCGCGCTGCCATAGAGCCTTGTAACGCCAGAACAGCTTGCGCTCCACGACCGCGTCGCCTTGGGTCAGGTGAGTTAGCAGATTCATCCCGTCGGTCGGATAGGCGGGAGCCGGCACCGTGCCGGCGGCCGCTAGCAGGGTCGGCAGCCAATCCATATTAGCAGTCACCTGCTCGCTGACGCGCCCGGCTGCAATGTGGCCAGGCCAGGAAACGAGCGCGGGAATGCGCAGTCCGCCTTCCAGCAATTCGGTTTTCTTGCCGCTGAACGGCCAGGTGTCGGAAAAGCGCTCGCCGCCATTGTCGCTGGTGAAGATCACGATGGTGTCGCGTGCAATCCGGTTATCCTCGAGGGCCTGCAGCACGCGGCCCACCTGAACGTCCAACGCCGCGATCATCCGGCGATAAGTCTCCTGCGAGCCGCCGTCCCCGTCGAAGAGGCTGCGGCCGCGGAGACGTTCCGATTCCGCCTGATCGCCAGGAGCCTCCCAGGGCCAATGCGGCGCGTTGAAATGCAGACTCAGCAAGAATGGCTGGCTTGCGCGCACATACTCGCCAATCACCTTCACCGCCCGATCCCCGAACAGGTCGGTGCTATAGCCCTCCTGTGAGATTTGCTCGTCTTCTTCCCATAAGTCCGGGATATCCACGCCGGTGGTGTGCCTGTAATAATCCAGCGAGCCGCTGTGGTAGCCGAAGAAATGGTCATATCCGCTCTTCAGCGGGCTAAAGAGCGGCAGCCCCCCAAGGTGCCATTTGCCGATCAGCGTCGTGCGGTAACCAGCCTTGCGCAGCAGCGATGGCAGTGTCGGGTGCTCCGGCGGCAGACCGATCCCGCGTTCGGTGCGGGCCGAGATCGGCTCCTCCAAGCCCACCGCGAGCCGCGTCTGGTAGCGGCCAGTGATGATCGCGACGCGCGAAGCGGTGCACACCGGGGAGTTGGCGTAAGCCTGGGTGAATTTCGTACCCTGCGCTGCGATCCGGTCGATATTCGCCGTCACGAGGTCGCGGCGCCCGTAGCAGGAGATGTCCGCATAGCCCATGTCGTCAGCCAAGATGAAGACGATGTTCGGCCGCCGCGCCGGCGCCTGCGCGACCGAACGAGCCGCGTTTGCGGCGACCGCCGCCAGGGCGGCGCCACCCGTAGCTGCGGCGCTCAATAGTTTGCGGCGCGTGTAATCGGTCGTCACGGCATCCCCCCTCTTGCGCGGCGCTCTCCGTGCCGCGGCCCGTCAGCGTAACATAGCGACCAGCCCGCGCCCGCGCCAATCTCACGCACGCTGACCGGCCCGTTGTCGGGCCCGCAGAGCCGGTCGGCTCCTTTTTCCTTGCTCATGTCCGCCATGACCCCGACCCAACGCCGACGAGAGATCAAGCAGGTCGTTGAGTGCCGTCGTCGCGTCCGACCCAAGTGCCGTTTCGACTTCGGCCTGTGCCTCACGCCAGAGTGGGACGGCTTTGAGCAAGGCGCGCCGTCCTTTATCGGTCGTCCGCACGATCCGCACGCGGCCGTCGTCCGGATCTGGTGTGGTCCTCACCAAGCCCCGTGCAACCAGTGGCTTGAGGTTACGGTTCAGGGTGGTCGGATCCATTCCCAACCATTCGGCGATTGTTCCGATGGACGGCGCGGTCGACGGCGTAAGCGTGGCGCCATGGAGATAAGCCAGCAGCCCGAATTGGTTGATCGTGAGTCCGGCAGGCTGGAGCGCATGGTCATAGAGCTGCGTGACGCGGCGGGTCGCCCGGCGCAGGCGCAGACAGGTGCATCCCATCATCTTGCAAAGCTCAGTTTCCATGAGGCTCCTCACTGCCTATCCATCCCGTCGTGGCTTCCGTGTAGGGTGGATTAGGCGAAGCCTAATCCGTCGCAACGACGCGGCGCGACTTGAATCGGCCACCGCGCAACGCTCCAGCCCTCCGTGACCTGCTCCGACGTTATCCAGGCGCTGAACGCAACCGCCCACGAAGAGCTGCGTTGGGCTATAGGTTGAGGTTGGCCATCTTGCCAGCTCCTGCGCATTGGGCGACCATGCAGGCGAGCATGCGGGCGCGGGCGCCAGCACCGGGAGGAAACCATGAGAAATCTGATGCTGATCACAACGGCGATGGCCTTATCGGTTGCCATCGGCGGACTGAGTGCCGTCAACGCTGCCGAACAGCAACTCAACCCCAAGGCGATCACCATCAAGCTGCCCGATCAGATCCCGTGGAAACGCAACTCCGCCGGCACCAACGAGACAGCAGTTCTGTACGGCGACCCGGACAAGCCCGGTCCGTATGTGCTGATGTTCAAATGGCTCCCAGGCAACATGAGCCGGCCGCACTGGCATCCCAATGACCGGATGATCACTGTACTCAAGGGAACCTGGTGGGTCGGCACCGGCGACAAATTCGACCCCGACACCACGGTACCACTTCCAGTCGGAACCTACGTGACGCACTTTGCCAAGGAGGTTCACTACGACGGTGCCAAGGACGCCGAAGTGTGGCTGCTGATGGCCGGCGAGGGGCCGGCGGCATCAACGCCGGCCTCGACACCGCCGCCGGCACATTAGGCGATTGCTTCGTTTGATAGGCTGCAGCGAAAACAGCGTGGGCACTCAGTCGATATCTGCAGGTCCGCGAACGGCGGCCCACATCGTCATGTGCTGGACACTCCGCCGATAACGGCGCAGCATTGTCGCCGTTGCATCGGGACCGGCGGGTGCCCGATGCACGTCTCTCCGAGGGGAGTGAAACATGACTAAATCCCAACATCGCCAAGGGGCGGAGTCCCTCCCACGCGTGGCCGGCAACGGCCTCATCGACCGCCGCGTACTGCTGTCGCAAGGCACTGCAATCGCCGGCGCTATCGGCGTCGGCGCTGCGACCGGAGCGGCCGCCGAGCCGCTTGCCAACGATCCGTGGAGTCTCGCGCCCGGCATCACCATTCCGCCCTACGGTCAGCCATCGCGGTTTGAGGGCAAGACCGTGCGCACGCTGACCAATCCGAAGCTTGAGCCCCGCGGCAGCGCGGCACGGACGCCGCATCACCTGCTGAACGGAACCATCACGCCGAACGGCCTGCATTTCGTCATTGCGCGCGGCGGCTTTCCGGACATCGATCCGGACAAGCACAAGCTTCTGATCCACGGCCGCGTCAAGCAACCGATGATCTTCACGGTCGAAGCATTGCTGCGCTACCCGATGACGTCGCGCGTGACGTTCCTTGAATGCGGCGGCAACAGCGCGCCGCTCTATGCCAAGGACCCGATCCAAGCCAACGTCCAGGCCCTCCACGGCCTCGTCTCCTGCGCCGAATGGACCGGCGTGAGGCTGTCGACGCTGTTCGAGGAAGTCGGCATCGATCCCGAGGCGAAATGGTTCCTGGCCGAAGGTGCCGATGCGCCGACCATGCATCGCAGCATTCCGGTCAGCAAGGCCATGGATGATGCGATGATCGTGCTCTACCAGAACGGCGAGCGCATCAACCCGTCGAACGGCTACCCGATGCGCCTGCTGCTGCCCGGTTACGAGGGCAATATGAATGTGAAGTGGCTGCGCCGGATCAAAGTCGTGGACGGCCCCGTCATGGCACAGAACGAAACCATGGGCTACACCATCCTGCTGCCAAGCGGAAAGGCGTGGCAGTTCTTCTATCCGCAAGAGGTCAAATCGTTCATCTCGCACCCGTCGCCCGGCATGACCATGAAGGGCCCCGGCTTCTATGAGATCTCGGGCCTCTCGTGGTCGGGCAATGGCCGCATCAGCAAGGTCGAGGTGTCGGCCGATGGCGGCAAGAGCTGGGCGCTTGCGGCCCTGCAGACGCCGGTGCTGAGCAAGGCGCTGACTCGCTTCCGCATGGCCTGGAATTGGGACGGTTCGCCCGCAGTCCTGCTCAGCCGGGCGACCGACGAGGCGGGCAACGTGCAGCCGAGCCGAGCCACTTTCCTTGCCGAGCGCGGCCAGCCCAGGGCGTCCCCGCCGGTGACGGCATTTCCGATGGAGCACTGCAACGTGATCTCCAGCTGGGGCGTCAGCGCGAA
Organism: Hyphomicrobiaceae bacterium; assembly: GCA_035258605.1. Taxonomy (GTDB): domain Bacteria; phylum Pseudomonadota; class Alphaproteobacteria; order Rhizobiales; family Hyphomicrobiaceae; genus AWTP1-13. Next base: position 5,518 of record DATFXD010000403.1, read on the forward strand.
GGGCGAGGTGACCAATGTCTACGTTTGAAACACGGGTTTTGAGCGCCTGCATTGCTGTCGCCGTGCTTGCGCTCCGTACGGGGGCCGCCGTCGCTGCGGACGCGCCCCATTTCGGGCAGCCGATCTCGGCGGCCGACACGGCAGCGTGGGATATCAGCGTCGGCCCTGACGGCGCCGGCCTGCCGCCGGGCAGTGGCACGCCGGCCCAGGGCGCCGTCGTCTATGCGGAAAAATGCGCCGCGTGTCATGGCGACAAGGGCGAAGGCAAACCCAATGCCCGCTTGGTCGGCGGCCAGATCACGGGCAACGGGCCTGTGGTCAAGACCGTGGGCAGCTACTGGCCCTATGCGACGACGCTGTTCGACTTCACGCGCCGCGCCATGCCGTGGACGGCGCCGAAATCCCTCACCGACGACGAAGTCTACGCTGTGACCGCCTATATCCTGCGGCTTAACGGCATCATCGGCGACAACGACGTGATCGACGCCAAGACGCTGCCGCAGGTCAAGATGCCGAACCGGGACGGGTTCATTCCGCTGTTCCCGGGCAAGCATTAGCGGCATAACGCGCAGCGCCCCTCCCTCTCCCGGTTTGCCGGAGAGGGCCGGGTGACCTTGCCGCAGGTGAAGATGCCAAACCGGGACATTTCATGGAGTCGATGAAAGACGACAGATCGGTCGCATCATGCCGGACCAACGCCATCACGAGTCTAATGGCTTTACTTTATATTTGCGTAGTTTTCTCAATGTCAGATTTTGCCCGCGCGGTCACGTTGGAAGAGGTTTACGGTTTCTCCACGGACTGGGTCAAAGATTTTTTCGAGAAACCAGATCCCCAGATCGAGCGCTATTTTGGCATTCCATCCTGTACCGCCAACCCGCTCTGCGCAAACACGGCTAACGACGTTCTGCGCCGGGAAAGATCCAGGTGGAGATCATCTCCGGACCGAGGAAAAATCCTGGTTTGTCTGACGTATATAATTGGCTCGTCGATCATTCGCGACAACGCGGATCTAAACTGGAAAATCGAGTATAAAGATGGTTTTTTTTTGGAGGCCAATATTGGCAACGAGTCTCAGGTTATGGAAATTTTTGGGCAAATTGCTAACTTCGACAAGCCTTGGTTTATCTTCAAAGAGCACGGGTTCGATATTCTTCTTTGGAAGAGATTATTAAAATTGCACGAAATCAAGCCGCCCGCAGCGAAGCCGCCGGCAATTGACATAAGAATAATAGAAAAATAGGAGCGGCGCAAAGTGCGCCGAAGCCGTTCCGGGGCGGGGACTCGCCCGCGTCACTGCCGGCGTGATTCGCGTATGGCACGGACACGGTTTCTTCAAAACACGCCCGGAATGAGCCGGGACGTCCGGGCGCAGTAGGCGTCGTACTCGGCGCCGAACTGCGCGCGCAGCAACGCTTCTTCCGAGCGGATTCGGGCGGCGACCAACGGCAGCAGGAGGGCGGCCAGCAGCACGCCCGCCCACGAGCGAAACGCGAGGCCCCATCCGAGCGCATTGATGAGCATACCGAGATAGCTCGGGTGGCGAATAACGCCGTAAATGCCGGTGGTGACCAGGGTGTGCCCCGGCTGGATCGCCACCAGGCCGCTGAACCGGTTGCCGAGCACGTAGACGGGCCAAATCCGCAGCGCGCCGCCGACGGCGAAGAGGATGACTCCAAGCCAGCGGACGGCATCGCCGTCGATGACCCAGAGCTCGTTGCGATCGGTCCAGGCGGGCAACCAGGCGAACAGCAATCCGATCACCGTAAACGCCGCAATGACCCAGCGGTTGGCCCGATCCTCGCGCACACCCGTGCTCAAGTTTCCGCCGGCGAAGAACGCGGCCACGGAAATCGCGAAGGTGGCAACCGCGAGCGCCGTCAGTGCGGGGTGGGAGAAGAATGCGGAGAACCCGCCCCAGGCGAGCACGGCGAGACCGAGAAAGGCCGCCGTGGCTCCGAGGATCATGGTCAGCCGCGCGCCGGGTGTTGCCAGAACATCAGACATCACTCACCCCATCTGTTCAGGCTGCCTGGCGCCGCCGGCGCCAACCCCAGATCAAGCGTTTTGGCCACCTTAAGGTCCTCCGAACCCGGGCGCTTTTTTCAGATCACGCCTTCGACCCCTGCATGGCTGCTCCTATCGAATCCGCAAGCCGCAAAGACCGGAATTGCTCTGCGCTGTCCGCACGCAGCATATCGTTCTCCGACTGGCAATTTGACAGCGGATTCATACTGGCAAGCAGTCACGCTTGCATTTTCCGGCCAAAAGCGCTCTTTGCCGGGCGGTCAGCCGAGGGCTAGATCCTCAGCTGCAGTCCCGTCATTTCCAGGCCGCAAGAACCACGCATGTCCGATCCTATCAAGACTGATGTACTTATCATTGGCGCCGGCCCCTGCGGTCTTTTTGCCGTCTTCGAACTCGGCTTGCTCGACATCCAGGCCCATCTGGTCGACATCCTCGACAAGGTGGGCGGCCAGTGCGCCGAACTCTATCCGGAGAAGCCGATCTATGACATTCCGGCCCTTCCGGTGGTTTCAGGCCAGGGGCTCACCGATGCGCTGATGAAGCAGATCGAGCCGTTCAAGCCGACGTTTCACCTCGGCGAAATGGTGGAGGCGATCGAACCGATCGGCCATCCTGCATTCCGTGTCACCACCGACCAGGGCAAGGTGTTCGAGACGAAGCTCATC
>DATFXD010000404.1:0-14984 GCA_035258605.1 Hyphomicrobiaceae bacterium
AGCGCCGGCTATGGCTCACGCCAGAGGCGAAAGCACGGCTGCTGGAGGCGCAATGCCTGAAACGCGAACTCGATGGCTGGGACATCGCCAAGGTCGCAGTGTTCCTCGCCTCCGATGAGGCCGCCGCCATCACCGGTCAGCACTATGTCGTCGACGGCGGCCGCCTGTGAGGCAGCCGCCATCGGGAGAGCGCGCCATCGCCGGCGCCTACGCCGGTCGCACCCCCGCCTCAGCCTTTGCCCGGATGGTGCTTTGTCGGGAAGCGCCCGATCATGGCCGGCAGCGGTCGGATCGTCGGAGGTGTATCCCACGACGGCCTAACCTAGACCGTGGCCGGCACCTCCGTGGCAGCACCGCCCGGGCGAGCAAGCCTCGGGGGCAGCGCATGTCCGGTAGGATGGGGTCCGCCTTGGAAGCGTCCGGCTCAGCCTTGGCTTGATGGCGAACGGAGAGCGCAGGTCGGCGCCGCCCCGGACCCGGGTGGCCGTAGCCAGCCTGAGCGTTGCCGGCCGAACGCGCCGCACAACCTGTATCCGGGGGGCAGAAGGCTCACCCGATGGCGCCGGCGTCAGCAATGTCACCCCCCAAAATCCGTTGAGTTGCCGATATGAGCGGTGCCAGCAGCTGCCATCCTCACCACCCCCGCAACGTGTCAATCCAATTGAGGAGGATCGCCGTGGCCTTCTGTTCACCCCGCGCCGGCCTGATGGGGGTCGTGGCGCTCGCCGTGGTGGCGTCGCTCAACGTCGCACCCGGTTATGCGCTCAGCCTGAAGGAATGCAGCGCCAAATATCGGCAGGCCCAGAGTTCCGGCACCACCGGCGGCCTCTCCTGGCAGGCCTTCCGCAAGGCCAATTGTGGTGCGAGCGCCTATGCGCCCACCGAGCCGGCCACGGCGCCGGGCGCCGCGAGCGGGGCGCGCGCCTCGTTCCCCACTGCGATCTCCCCGAAATATACCAAGGAATCGGCGGGCAGGGCGCGGTTGCACACCTGCCTCGACCAGTACAACGCCAACAAGGCCAGCAACGGCAACGGCGGCCTGCGCTGGATCCAAAAGGGCGGTGGCTACTACAGCGAATGCAATAAGCGCCTCAAGGGCTGAACCAAAAAGCCGACGCGCAAGCGCACGGGCTCGAGCTTGGGGTAGGCTCCGGCTCGGGCGGGCGGCTGCGCACGCCGCCGTTTGCAGCGTTGCTGCCCCGCTTTTTGCTAGCGTGACGGAGGGAAGCGGCACGGCGCTCGCCGAAGTCCTCTCGGGCGCATCAGGCGTCGGGTCGATTTGCCGGCCGCGCCGTTTCGGCGCGGGCCGCCCACTACGCCTGCACAATATTGTTGCGGATGGCGTAGCGCACCAGCCCCGCCGATGACGACAGGTTGAGCTTGCGCATGATCGCCGAGCGGTGCGTTTCCACGGTCTTCAAGCTGATGCTGAGTATCGTGGCCACCTGCTTGTTGGTGTGCCCCTCGGCAATCAGTTGCACGACGCAGCGCTCACGGTTGGTGAGCATCGAGCCCTCGCGCGCCGGCCGCTTCAAAAACGAGTCGAGCAGGGCTTCCGACACCTTGGCGGTGAAGAACGGCTTGTGCAGCGCCAAACACTCGATGGCACCGATCAGGTGCGACTGGGCGTCGGATTTCAACAGGTAGCCGCGGGCTCCCGCCTTCAACAGCTCCGAGATCAGCGTTTCATTGTCGTGCATCGTGAAGATCAAGACTTCCGTCTTCGGCAACCGTGCACGGATTTGTCGTGTGGCCTCGATGCCGTTGATCAGCGGCAGCGAGTAATCGAGTACCGCCACGTCGGGTTTGGTCTCGGCCGCCTTAGTGATCGCGTCCTTGCCGTCGCTAACTTCTGCAACGACCTCCCAGTTGGGCTGAGATTCGAGGATCTTCCGGAGCCCCGAACGTACGACCTCATGGTCGTCAGCAATGAGAATACGGGTCATGGCCTTATCGCAGCCGGCCTTTTGAGACATTTGAAATTAACTCTGCCGCCGGGTAGCTTCCACTCGGACAAACCCTGAATGCAAAAGTGCCGACGCCTTAGCTCATGGCATTGCGCTGCCGTAGAGGTCGCGGGGCGGTCCTGGTGTCAAATACCTGCGACCATGGTCCGATGCGACGGCGATCGCGGCCGGCCGCGAGCCGTTAGCGCGGCGATCCAAGGGCTCGGGGCGCGCGCGCCGCGCGCCTGCGCGCGAACCGGCCGCGCCACGGGCAGTTCGCCGGCTGGGGCTAGCGCGAAGCGTGACGGCGCGGATAGAGTTTGGCAACGGTGGCGCCGGCGCGCGCCCGCAACAGAAAGGCAATGCCCGGACGTGTGCCGATGATCCTGCCCTTGCCGCCTGGTCGCGATGGTCGCCGGCCACCGCCACTGCGGCGCGCCTGGCTGTTCCTGCCGGGTGCCGACCGGCAAGCCCTCAGCAACGGGCGCGCCGACGTCTTGATCCAGGAGCTTGAGGACTTCACGCCACCGGAGCAGCGGCCGCAGGCTCGAGCCATGGCCGCCGATATCCTCAAGCGCTGGCGCGCGGCCGGTATGGTGGCCGCGGTCAGGATCAACCCGCTCGAGAGCGAGGGCCGGGCCGACCTGGAGGCGGTCATGCGCGGGCGGCCCGATGTGGTGGTCATGTCCAAGGTCGCCGAACCGCACCAGGTGGCGGCGCTCGACCAAGAGGTCAGCCGGCTAGAGCGTGCCTTGGCGATCCCCGCCGGCGCCACCGAGCTCGTCCCCAATATCGAATCGGCCCGCGGCATAATGCGGACCTATGCCATCGCCACCGCCAGCCCGCGCGTCACCGGTGTGCTCGGCTCGACCGAAGACCTGGCGGCCGATCTCGGCGCGCCACGCAGCAAGGCCGGCACCGAACTTCACTACGCGCGGCAGCGCCTGCACTTGGAGTGCACGGCGGCCGGCGTGCTTTCGATCGACTGCCCGTACACCTTTGCCGATCTGGAGGGCTGCCGACGGGATGCGCACACCGCGCGGCAGCTGGGCTATGTCGCCAAGAGCGCGGTCGATCCCGACCACATCGCCACCATCACCGCGGTCATGACCCCATCCGCCGACGAGGTGGCGAATGCCCGCGCCACGGTTGAGGCCTTCGAGGCGGCGCGCGCCGCCGGCAAGGATCGGGCGCGACACGGCGATGTGCTGGTCGAGGTACCGGCTTATTTCAGTGCCATGCGGCTGCTGGCGCGCGCTGCAGCACTCGTGGCCGATGGCGCCTGATGCGGCGTGCACGGGGGACGTTGTGTTCTATGGCGCGTCGAGGCAAGCTCGCGTTTCTCCTCGTTGCACTCGGAGTCATGGGCAGCATGCCCGCCGTTGCCAAGGCGCTGTCGCCACCCGTCGTCACCGGCGCCGAGGTCATGGCCACCACCCAGTTCGCGATGCTGCGGGGCAAGCGGGTGGGGCTCATTGCCAACCAGACGAGCCTGGCATCGGGTGAGCACGTCGCCGACTTGTTGCAGCGTGCACCCGGCGTCACCTTGGCGGCGATCTTGGCGCCCGAGCACGGCTTTCGCGGCAAGGCCGAGGCCGGCGCGCGCGTCGGCAATGCCAAAGACGAGCGCACCGGCGCGCTCATCTTGAGCCTCTACGGTCGCAGCCGAAAGCCAACACCGGCGATGTTGCGCGGCATCGATGTCTTGCTGTTCGACGTGCAGGATGTCGGCGCGCGCTTCTACACCTATATTTCGACCTTGGGGCTCGCCATGCAGGCGGCGGCCGCGGCGGGCATCCCCTTCATCGTTCTTGACCGACCCAATCCGCTCGGCGGTGAATACGTTTCCGGATTTATCCGGGAGACGTCGCTCACCTCCTTCGTCGGCCAATACCCGATCCCGATCGTGCACGGTCTGACCGTCGGCGAGATCGCCGGCATGATCAAGGGCGAGGGCTGGCTCGACGGCCTGGAACATCTCGATCTCAAGGTGGTGAAGATCGAGGGCTGGCAGCGCTCGATGCGTTGGCCGCAAACGCAGCGGACCTGGGTGCCGACCAGCCCCAACATTCCAAGCTTCGAATCGGCACTCCTCTATCCTGGCATCGGCATTGTTGGTGAGCTCAATGTCAACGAAGGGCGCGGCACCGACGAGCCGTTTCGCCTGGTCGGTGCGCCCTGGCTCAATGCGCGGCGCCTGGCGACGCGGCTCAACGGCTGCGGCCTGGCGGGGGTGCACTTCGAGGCGACCCGCTATCGCCCGGTTGCCATACCGGGGGTGGCGACGCGGCCGCGCTTTGCCGGCGAGAGCATCGGCGGCGTGCGGCTGGTGGTGACCGACGCCTCGCGCATCGAGCCGCTCGAGGTCGGTGTGCATGTGCTCGCCGCGCTTGCGATCGAGGCTGGCGCCGCCGGTCGCCGGCGGCTCGTTGGCAACCTTGCCATGTTCCACGCCATTGCGGGGTCGAAGCGGCTCTACCGGTTGTGGCAAGCTGGCAGCGACGGCGCCAGCATGGTCGCTGCCTGGCGCGACGAGGTCGCGCGGTTCCGCGCCGCGCGCGCCAAGTATCTGCTCTACTGATATCTTTCTCTGATTGACCGAATTGACCGACGGCTGAGCTGCGCGCCAGCACGGGCTTGGCTGGCGCGCACGGCTTGCCGCGCGCTCGGCCGTTCAGCGTTGTCGCAGGCGACCGTCGGCGCCGATGAACGGTTCATCGGCGGATTGCCACTTTTGGCTGGCCGGCATTCCGACCGGGCTGGCGCCGAAAGCCTGTGTCAGCTCCTTGGGAGCCTTGTTGATGAGCGGCCGACCTTTGCTCATCGCCTGCAGCTCGGCAAGGCTGGCGCGGGCCTCTTTGGCATGGCGGCCGTTCGGATGTTTGAACAAATAGGCCGAGTAGGCGGCGTGCACGTTGCGTCGTTGGGCGTCCAACCAGGCGGCTTCATCGCGACGCCGTTCTTCGTCCAGCGTCTCTGCCGTGCCAAGGAGGGGCCTTTTGGCATTGCCGCTGGCCGCGAATGCATCGGGGCCGGGGTCGGACCGCTGCAAGACCCTGCTGGCGCCGTCCTCGCCGAGGCTGCCGCGCGCAATGGCATCGGACGCGGCCGGCGGCTCCTCGACCTCGAGCGCGTTGATGGCGGCCAGCGCCGCCGCCGCATGATCGCCTTTGGGAAAGCTCTTAAGATAGAGGCGCAAGGCCTCCTTGCTTCCGTTGGACTTCGCCTTGGCCCAGGCCTCAAGGTCGGCGGTGCGCCGGCCTTCGCTGGCCTCGATGGCTGCAAGCGCCTGGCGTGCAAAGGCCGCGTTGTCGCCGGTCGGGAAGGCCGCCAGATAGCCAGAGAACCCAGCCTTGCTGCCCGCCTGCATCGCCTCGCTCCAGGCCGCCTGATCGGCACGGCGGCGTGCCGCGCTGGCCTCAAGCGCCGCGATCGCTCGCAACGCATGGCCGGCGTGCTCGCCGTCGGGATTGGTCGCCAAGTAGCGGCGCAGCCCCTCGCTGGTCCCGATCCGCTCCGCGTCCGCCCACGCCTTGCGATCGGCCTCGGCCGCCTCGGCGGCTGCGATCTGATTGAGCTTGCGTGCCGCCTCGACGACCAGCCGCCCGCTCGGATAGGCCACAACGTACTGGCGCAAGGTGGTGCGGGCGGCAGCCAGCGCGGCCGCATCGCGGGCATCGATGGCGCGATCGAGAGCGATCTCGGCATTGACCACGAGGCGCACGTCCACCTTCGCCCGGCGCGCGTGTCGGCCGTTGGCGTAGCGGCCGAGGTAGGCGTGCAAGGCGGCACTGGTGCCCTGGCGCCGGGCCGTGATCCAGGCGGCATCGTCGGCGAGGTTGCGCAGATGCGCCAACGTCGGCGCGTCCGATGGGTGTGTCTCGGCTGCGGCGCGTGTGGTCGCAGCGGGCGCTGGCGGCGCGCCCGCCAGCTCGGGTCGTGCCGTAGGCGCGGGCGCGTGGTCGGCTTCGGCCAGCTGCTGCGGTGCCTCCGACCGCGACAGCAAGCCCGCAAATTGCAAGCCGCCGACCACCGCCAACAACGACAGGCTCGATCCCAGGAAGGCGACAACGAAGCGGGCGAGGGGGCGGGGCGCCCGCCTGGGGGGTACCGGCGCCGGCGCCGCTGGCGTGGGCCGCGTTCGCGCTTTGAGATCCTGGTAGGCCTTGTTGATCGTCTTCAGCTGTTCGTTGGCGTTGGGGTCGAGCTCGCCGGCGTCGGGATGCAGCTCCTTGACCAGCTTCAGGTAGGCAGCGCGCACCTCTTGGATCGAGGCTTGCGGACTGACGCCAAGCACCGTGTAGGGGTTGGCCTTGCCGACCAGGATCCGGGCGGTCGGCCGGCGCCTGGCGACCTGGGTCGAGCGTCGCCTGGCTTTGCGCCAGGCGGCCGGCAAGCTCAGGCCCAGCGGCAGCACCGAGCGATCATCGCCACGCGCCTTGTCGATCTGCGTTTGCGTCAGATTGCGCGCGTTGCCAAGGCGCGCGCCGGAGAGGGTCGCGTGATCCAGTCGAGCGTCCTTGAGGTCGGCATGGTCGAGGCGCGCATTGCTCAAATTGGCGCCGCGCAGATCGGCGCGCACAAGACGCGCGTGTGCCAGATTGGCACCGACCAGATAGGCACCGCTGAGGTCGGCATCGACCAGCGTCGCGTGCTCCAGGGTTGCTCGGCACAGATCGGCCTGGCTCAAATCAATCGGTCCGCCGTGAGCGGCCCCGAACTGCCGATCGCTCACGGGCAGATTGAGATCGCCGAGCTCGGGATCGATGCGGGGGTTCTGCTCACGCCACGCGTTCCAGGCCCGAGCCCCCTCCTTCAACTTATGGACATGTTGCACATTGGGCATTTTTTTAGCCAGCCATTCACTTGCACGCCACACCGCCGACGACGCCGACCTCCTTTCAAAATTGGATCCGCGCACCGATGACCAACGCTTGCCACGCTCCCGCCGGGAGTGTCGTGGTGTTCGCTGGATTTCCGCCGCACACAGTGGGTGTCAGAAAATCGCAAGGATATCCGACGATCTTGGGATCATAGAAATGTACCTGGGCGTAGACAAGTGTCGCCGCCGCATCGAGCCCTTGTTCCACACCAAAACCCCAGCGGCGAACCTCAGTGTGCGTCAAGGTTCCCCAGACCACCGGCAGATTGCTATCCGGATTTATGCTCAACGGCTCGCTAATATTGAAATCCTTATAAAATCCGTGGTCTGCATAAAATGTAGTTTTGCCAAACGACAACCACTGCTTGCTGACGCCCAATTGCAGATAATAAAAATGTGCGAGATCGTCGGGCCCGCCCAAGGCGTGCGCCGCGTGGCGCGCCCCGCCGGCAACCGAGGCGTATAGCCCCGTTGCATCGTGGATCAGGGACGCCGAGCCGCGCACGTCGTCGAATGCCAGTTCCGCGTCATGCATGTAGCCAATGCCACCGGCGAAGCGGAAACCGGCGGCCTCCTTCTGATATCTGAGTGCGACATCCCACGCCTCGTTGTTCCAAGCCGTGGATAGCAACCAGCCGTAGAGGATCGGCGAATCGTAGCGCACGAAATGACCGCGCAACGCATCGACGTTATGCGCGATCTGGCCCCAGGTCAGGTCGGTGATAATGGCGGGCTTGGCCAGATCCAGGCGGATGCGGAAGGCATTGTTATAGTGCACGGCAGCGTCGTTCATCTGGCTGCCCAGGTTGATGATCGACACATCATCTGTCGCCGATGATTGGTAGCCGACCGAGACGCCGCCGAGATCCCGGTCTGCCATCGTCCAATAGTTTTGGCGCACGCGCAGCCGATCGGTGCCCGGCACGATCCCGGTTCTTCCGTCCGCCGCGTTGAAGATGTCTTCTGAGGACGGGAAAGCGGCCTCGATCTCGATCCGATAGCCGGCCGTCAATCCGGGCCTGATGCTGGTGCTGCCGACAAAGCCAAAGCGGCTGGATGAGGTGTGATTGTCGACGACATGATCGCCGGTATCAAACCCATCTTTCCACAACAGCAGGGCTCGGTTGACTTGCCCGTAGAGGCGGAACGACAGGTTACGCGTCCCGCTGCGGACCGTGGTGGTCTCAAGCTCAGCGGTCCGCTCTTCAAGCTCGTCGCAACAGGGCGACAAACCCTCGCCGTGTACCGGATTGATCATGGCTCCGGCCGCCGCCAGGACTGTTGAAAATACCAGCGCAAGCCTAGGCCCCGCGGCACTTGCGTTACGCATCACCCCCCCGACTACTCAACCAGCACCCTGCCGAGGTCGCTCAATTCCCCAACGCTAGCTTCGCCCTTCAGTCGGCGAAATCCGCCTCCTTTGGTTTTTCAGTTGCACCCAACCCCTATGGTTAACACCAAATTGCTCCGTACTCCAGCCACCATGGCACGCATTGCCGCTCGGCCGCGAAAATGTGGTCGCACGACGTGGCGAAGATGCGAGAACTGCCACCGCCGGGTGGATGCGTTCGCTGCGCGGCGCGCGCGATTTCGATGCCTGATGGCAATTGCCGGCCGCCGACTGCGCGCGGTCGGCAAGACCGATCTCGCCACCCTCAATTTTGTTGGATCATCAAGGCATTCCGTCGACCGACGGATACCGCACACGGCAAGGAGGCACGCGTCGCCTATTGGCAGCCTTTGCCACGCCGATGCGGGTGGCGCCGGACGCGCGAATGCGTCCGATCTGCGCGCTGGCGCGATGGTCGCGAGCCCGGTCGGCGGTCGCAGAGATCACTGCTCCGAGGACTGAAGGCCTTGATGTGGTTGGATGAACGCCGTCGCCGCCGGCATCGGTAAACCCGGCGCGGGCTTCCGAACACCCGTTGCAGATGCATTGATGATGCGTCCGAACGGGCTCGGCAAACCAGGCGTCGGGCAACCGCGGTTCATGCGGGCGCTTGCGACAGCCCACAAAAGAAAAGAGCCGCCTCGGAGGGAGCGGCCCCTTTCCATCCTGCACCGCAACGTGTGGGAGAACACACGCTTAGGACTCTAGCCGAGATGCGAACTGTTGTCACCTCAGCCTGTGGGTAACCCAAATTTTGCCGTTCAGGCCAGATACTTATCGGCCTTTTCGCCGGCCGATACCTTGTCCGCCAGCCAGCGCGCCATGCGGCCACGGCCCGACCAGGTGTCGCCGGTCTTGGGGTCGCGGTATTTCACCGCCGTCTTGCCGCGCAGGCCCTTGCGCGCCCGCTTGCCGCCGGCCTTGCCGCGAGCCCCTTCGAGCTCGGCGAGCTGGCGGCGCAAGGAGGCAATCTTGCCGCGTTTGGCGTTGTTGTGTGCATCGTAGAGGGCGCCGAGAAAGGCCTGCTGCTTTTCGAAGTCCATTTCCGAAAACCAAACCGAGACTTGCTTCTCGGAGAGCTTACCGTTGGGCCGTGCCATGAGTCCTACTCGTGTAAAAGGGGTGCCTGTCAGCCTTTTATCGATAATGCCATGACGATGCAATTTATTTGCATCGCATGGTTGCTATGCTAATGCGTTCACAGATTAATGTGTATTGCACGTAATATCTTGCCTAATGCAAGTTTGGTATTTTCGCCCTCGACAATCAGAGATTGAAAACCACGGCACAACAAATGCCGCGTGAGCTCGGCGCATTTGCTTTAAAGCCTCGGCTTGGGCATTGCCGGCCAACATTGGCGATGCCCAGGATCAATTCAGCCTTTCACGTCAGGTCGGCTATTTCCGCACTGATATTGACGCGGGCGCGCTGCTCCCAAAGCCGATGCAACTGCTCGGTGCGGTAAATCCGTTCGCGGGCGAGGAAGCCTTCGAGGATTTGCCGGCGCCCACGGCGATAGAGCTCGTCGGGAACGTGCGCGTACTCACCGCGGATGGCCTTGGCATAGCTCAGATAGACCTTGGGTACCGCGGCCAACGTCGACAGGTCGAGGTCGAGCAGCAAATCCAAGTCGGCGTCCCCGGTCTCGAGCGTGTGGCCGTGCTCGGTGGCCTCGATATAGCGGGCCACCTTGGCGACGAGTGCCGGCGCAAAGGCGAGTGCCGTCAGTCGTGCCCGCGCCAGCTCCGCGCTCTGGCGCTCGTTGTCAGCGCGCAATGGATTGTAGACGGCGTCGTGAAACAGGATCGCCAGCGCCAGCGCATCCGCGTCATGCGTCGCCTGCCGATGCTGGTCGAGCTGACGCAACAACGCCGCAATGTGCTCGAGCGTATGATAGCAGCGGCCCGGCTCGCGATAGGCGGCGATCAGCTCGTCGAGGACCGCCTCCATGCCCGAGGCCGCACCGGCATGGCATGCGGCCAGCTTGCGCCAGATCTCAGACACGAGCTGGTGCGCGTTCATGGCGTGATTGGCAGGCATTGTCCGGGACCAAACCAGTGCCAGGGAACCACCGTGGTCGGATCAACACCGCGACCGGGGGCGCCATGCGCCGTGCTTCGAGCCGCGCTCATTCGACCTTTAGGCCCAGACCGTGGACGACCTCGCCCCATTTTTTGATCTCCGCGCGCACGTAGGCATCGGCGCTGTCGAGCGTGCCGCCGAGCGGCAGCATACCGAGCTGCGCCAGCCGCTCGCGCATCGGCGTCTCGGCGAGCACGGCATTGATATCGCCGTTCAACTTCGCCAGCACCGGCGCCGGCGTTGCGATCGGCACAAACAGTGCCACCCAGGTGGATTCCTCGCCGTCGCCGTATCCCTGTTCAATGGCGGTGGGCACGTCCGGCAGGGTTGGCACCCGCCTGTCGCTCAGCACCGCGAGCGCCTTGATCTCACCGCTTCTGATCAGCTCGATGGTGGGCGGCATGGCGACCGAGGCGACGGCGATGTGACCGCCGACAAGGGCGTTGAGCAGCGGGGCGGCGCCGGTGAACGGCACCGGCGGGATATCGACCTTGGCTAATGATCGGAAAATCCTTTCTGCCGACAAATGTGGCGTAGTGCCCGGTCCCGGCATGCCGTAACTCAATTTCTCGACCTTGGCGGCGGCTATCAGCTCGGCGAGGTTGCCGGCTTTCAGGTTTTTACTGGCAACGATGATGTTTGGCGTGGTCGCTGCCAGGCCGGCGGTTTTGAATTCGGTTTCGGGCGAATAGCCGGCGTTGGCGGTGAGGCTCGGATTGACGGCAAAAGCGCTGGTGGTGACCAAAATCGCGTGGCCGTTGGCTTCCGCCTTGGCGATCTGCCGGGCCGCAATATTGCCGCCGGCGCCCGGACGATTTTCGATAATGACGCTTTGCCCCCATTTTTCGCTCAAGCGTTGGCCGACGATGCGCGCCACGGCGTCGGTGGGCCCGCCAGCGGGAAAGGCGACAACGAACTTGACGTTTTGGCTGGGATAGCTCTCCTGCGGCGCGACCGCGCTGGATGTTAGGGCGAGCATCAGAAGCGCCGCGCCGCTGCCGAGCAGGCGCCAAAGAAGCCGGTGCTGGATCAAGGTTACCTCCCCCAACGTTGCTGCCGTTCCCGCGCCGCCGACTATAGCAGCAAAGGCCTTCTGCCCGTTGAGGCGATCGCGATTGCGCGCGCTTTTTAAAGTCGTCGACGGCTGGCGCCATCGATCCCCGAGGTGACGCGCCGCCTTCACTGCTCGCTGTTATAGGATGACCTGACATTTGGGGGGCACGGGTTGCGTTGACGGAGTGCGCGCGCACGATGAGGTTATCGCGACGGTATCGCGCGCATCATCGAGCAGGTGCCGTGCTGGCAAGCTTCTTCCTGCCTGACGTTGCCTGGCGCAATCGGCGCCGCGGCTCTGCGGTCATTTTCGTCGAGGCCGGCATCATGGGGCGCTCGGCGGGCGAGCGGCGCCGCCCCTAGCAGCGGCATCAGGTGAGGGGTTGTGCCGCGGCGCGGGCCAGCCATTTCCGCCGCAGTGGCTTTAACGCCAGCAAGGCCAGAACGGCCGCCATCACGTCGAGCCCTGCCGCCCCCATGAACACCAGCTTCCAACTGCCGGGCGCCGACGGCAGCAAGTTGGCAAGCGGAATGGAGAGCGCCGCCATGCCCTTGGCGGTATAAAGCAGCCCATAGTTGGCGGTGGCAAATTTGCGACCATAGAGATCCGCACACATCGCCGGGAACAGCGCGTAGATTTCGCCCCAGGCGAAGAACACGAGCCCGGACAGGATCACGAACAGCAGGGGGTCATGGGCGAACGAGAGCATGCCGTAGACCGCCAGCCCTTCCAGCAGGAAGGCAACGAACATCGTGTTTTCGCGGCCGATCCGATCGGACACCCAGCCGAAGAACGGTCGGGTCAAGCCGTTGAGCACGCGGTCGAGGGAGAGGGCAAAGGTGAGCGCCGGCAAGGTCAGGAGCCCGACCGTCACCGGTACCGTGTCGATCCCGAAATCCTTGGCCATGGGGCCGAGCTGCGCCTGGGCCATCAAGCCACCAACCCCGACCATCACAAACATCGCATACATCACCCAGAACGGTGCTGAGTTGACCACTTCGACCACGCCGAAATCGCGCTGGCTCTGGGCTACCGTCGCCGCAGCCGGCACGTCGCCCGGCGCCGGCGCCCGCATAAATAGGCCGGCCAGTATGACCACCACGCCCTGCGCGAGACCGAACCACAAGAAGGCGGCCTCATAACCTCCCGTCGCAATCGTGGCCTGGATCGGCAGAACCATGAGCGCCGAGCCGGCACCATACCCCGAGGCCGTCAAGCCCGCGGCCAGGCCGCGTCGATCGGGAAACCATTTGAGCGCGTTGCCCACCGACCCACCGTACACGATACCGACCCCAACCCCGCCGATCACCGCCCCCAGGTAGAGCAGGAGCAGTGAATCGGCGAAGGCGTTGACGACCCAGGCCGCCGCCACCAGCAGCCCAGCGAGGCAGATCATCAGGCGCGGGCCGAAGCGATCGACCAGATAGCCGTGTACCGGCACCAGCCAGGTCTGGGTTAGGACCAAGATCGTGAAGGCCCATTGGATGGCGTATCGGCCCCAGTGATATTTCTGGTCGATCGGCTCGACGAACGGGGTCCATCCCAGCTGCAGATTGGCGACCATCACCATGGCGAGAATGCCGAGCCCCAATTGCAGCCAACGCCCGCTTTGGCGGGCGGCGACAGGGACGTCGATTGCTACCGCGGTGACCATGACCAACCCTCTACGTCTGTGTGGAAAGAAAACGACTGCCGGCAAACCAAAGTGCGGCTTCGCGCGTCCGCTACGGCACGGTGCCGCGCACCGCCCAGGCGGTTGCGGTCATCGAGCGCGGACCGTCGGCGGCACCGCTGCAATAGGCGTCGAAGACGGCATCCTTGATTTGCGCCTTGCGGTCGGACGCGAGCTTGGCGAAGTAGCCACCGACCGGACCCTGGCCGCCCAAAAACGGCTGCCAGTAGTCGTCAAAATCCGCAAAGTCCATGCGAATGGTGAGCGACTGCCGCTCGATGTCCTTAAGACCGCTGTCGCGAAACAGCTTCGGCAACCCGTCGGGCAGCACCAGCGGTGCCGTGAACAGGCGATCGCGGGTGGCGCGCGCTTCGGGATCGAGGGCCGCGGCCGTATCCCAGAGCAGGCGCTGAAAGACGAGCCCACCACGAAAATCCCACAGCGCTGCCACCACGCTGCCGCGCGGGCGTACCACGCGGCAGATCTCCCGTAACGCCCGCTGCGGCTCGGGAATAAACATCAGCACCAGCTGGGTGGCGGCGCTGACAAATTCTCCGTCGCGATAGGGCAGCGCACAGGCATCACCGACCTCGAAGCTCGGCCGGACGGCGGCTGGCCGCGCGCGGGCGTGGGCGATGAACGGCTGGGCAAGATCGATCCCGACCACGCGTCGGTCGGGCCAGCGCCTGGCCATGGCATAGGTGAGCGCGCCGGTGCCACAGCCAACGTCGAGCATGTCGCCGCTAGTAGGAAAGCGGGCAAAATCAAGCAGCGCTTCCGCCAAGCGTTCGGCCCAGCGACCAAGCCAGCGGTCGTAGGCGGCACCGTCGCTGGCATGATAGGTCGACGACGCCGGAGCTTGCCTAGCCAACTGCATGGAACCCTCGTTGCCCGTTGTTGGTGAGCGCCCCTGCTGTTTGTGCAGCGCCATTCTGCTCACGGCTTTTTGCTCTGTTGCTTTTCCCGCCAGGCCAGGAATTCCTGGAAACGCGCCTCCTGTTCGGTGCGCGGCCGGCCGCCGTCGCTGGCCGCCGTCTTCGACATCGCCGCCAGCTTTTCCGCGGCCACCCAGTACCGCGTCCAGCCCGGGACGTTGGCCGCCAGATTGATCTCTTTCCACTTTGGCTGAAACGATGGTTGTTTGAGCCGGTCGAAGCGCTCGAAATAGTATTCGATAAACCGCTCCACCCGCCGGAAGCGGTCACTGCTGCGCGGGAAATTGTAGACGGCGAGAACCGCCTGCATGCACAAGGTCGGCACGCTCTCGCCGGCGGGGATCAATAGCGGATAGTCCTCGTGCGACAGCGGACAGGGCAAGTAGTAGTCGGAAAACTTCTCGCTCCAGTCGACGCTGACGAAATGGTAGCCCGGTTCCGGTTTGAGCTTGACGAACAGATCGTTGGGTTTGCCGCCGGTCGAGACGATGGCGTCGACCTCGCCGGTTTTCATTTTCTCAAGCGCGATGGTGTTGCTGATATAAAGGACGACGGGGTGCACCCCCATGCGCTCGAACACGATCGGACCGGTGGTGGTGGCGCTGCCGCCCTTGATGCCGAGGCTGACTTTCTTGCCGTCGAGATCGCGGAAGGTTTTGATTTCCGGGCGTGCAAAAACGTAAAGCTCGCCCAGCAGCAACTCCGAGATATAGTTGATGCGCTGCTCGATATTCTTGACCTGTCCCGATTTCTTATAGAGCGCGAAGGTATCGGTATAGGTGATGCCGATGTCGACACCTTTAAGATAAAGCAGGTCGTTGACATTCTCATTGCCGCCGTAGCTGACGATCGGCAGGACACGTAGATTCTGGCCATCATCGAGCGCCTTGGCGAGCTCGACCGCCAAACGTATGAAGGTGCCTTCGAAAAATCCGCCGACGACCCCCACCGTCCAGTTGTTGACATGGGCCGATTGGGCCTGCTCACCGGCCGCGGCGGCGGTGGCGGGCGTGGCCGGCGGGC
>DATFXD010000405.1:0-2181 GCA_035258605.1 Hyphomicrobiaceae bacterium
GGGCCATCTCAGCCACGCGCGCGATTGTTCCGAGCACACGCTCACGGCCTACGCGCGCGATCTTCGGCAATTCCTCACCTGGCTGGGAGCTGTCCTCGGCGCTCAGCCGCGCCTCGCCGACGTGGCGCGCCTCGATGCCAAGGGCTGGCGCGGCTTCATGGCTGCGCGGCGCAAGGCCGGTCTTTCCAGCCGCTCGTTGGCCCGCACGATGTCGGCATTGCGCGCCTACTTGCGCTGGCTCGACGGCGAGGAAGTTGCCCGCAACGGCGCCATCCATCAGGTGGCCCTGCCCACGGTGCCGCATGGCATTCCAAGGCCGCTCACGGTCGCCAAGGCGGCAGCGCTCGTCGACGGCGGCGAAGCGGCCGTGCGCGATTGGGTTGCGGCACGCAACAGCGCCGTCTTGCTCCTGCTCTACGGCTGCGGCTTGCGCATCTCCGAGGCCCTCGGCTTGACCCGGGCCGCCGCGCCGCTCGCGGGCCGCGACAGCCTGCGCATCCTCGGCAAGGGGGGCAAAGAGCGGCTGGTGCCGGTGTTGCCGATCGTGCAAGAGGCCGTTGCCCGCTACCTCGATCTTTGCCCCTATCCGCTCGCGCCCAACGGGCCGCTGTTCGTTGGCACCAAAGGCGGACCGCTCAGAGCGCGTATCGTGCAGCTTTTGATCAAGAACTTGCGCGCCAGCCTGGCCTTGCCCGACACCGCCACACCGCACGCGCTCAGGCATTCCTTCGCCACGCATCTGTTGGCGGCCGGCGCCGACCTGCGGCAGATCCAGGAATTGCTCGGCCACGCCAGTCTGTCGACGACGCAAGTCTATACCGAGGTCGATCGCCACCGCCTGCTCGCCGTCTACCTGAAGGCGCATCCGCGCGCCTGACGGCGGCGAACGGTTTAGTGGGCAGCGGTTGCCGGCGGTCGAGCCGCGGCGGCGGATCGGCTAGAGTGGCCCGCGTGCCAATCAAGCCAGAGGTCCCTCATGCAAAAGATCGCGGTTATCATCGGTGCCGGCTCGGGCATCAGCGCCGCCTTTGCCCGCGCGCTCGCCGCCGATGGCTACCAGCTGGCGCTGGCCGCGCGCCAGACCACCAAGCTCGCGGCGCTGGCGGAGGAGACGGGGGCTCACCTCATGGCCGCGGATGCCGCCGATGTGGCCTCGGTCGCGGCCCTCTTCAGCGAGCTCGATCACCGGTTCGACGCGCTCGACGTCGTGCTCTTCAATGCCAGCTATCGCACACGCGGCGCCATCGTCGATCTCGATCCGGTCGAGGTGAAACGGGCAATCGAGGTGTCGGCCTTTGCCGGCTTCCTGGTCGGCCAGCAGGCGGCCCGGCGCATGCTGCCCAGGGGTCAAGGCGCGATCTTCTTCACCGGCGCCTCGGCCAGCGTCAAGGGCTACGCCCAGTCGGCACCCTTTGCCATGGGCAAGTTTGCCCTGCGCGGCCTGGCCCAGGCGATGGCCCGCGAGCTGCAGCCCCAGGGCATTCACGTCGCCCATTTCGTCATCGATGGTGGCGTCAAGAACGCCGCGCGCGGCCGCGCCGGCGACGGGGCGGCCGCCGACAGCCTGCTCGATCCGACGGCGATCGCCCAAACCTACATGGCCGTACTCAAGCAACCGCGCAGCGCCTGGAGCCTCGAGGTCGAGCTCAGGCCTTGGCTGGAGCGGTTCTAGGCCGCAATTGGTTTGGTACCCAATCGATTTGGTGATAAGCTCCGCCTGGGACCTGGGGGTGCCGGGCGCCGGCAAAGCCCGCCGGCGCTGGCGCCGCCAGCAGAGGCCGACCGCCATGGCGCGAATGATCGAACTCACCCTCAACGGCCGCCGGCGCGTCGACGCCGTGGCCGACGGCCTGCTGCTGCTTGACTATCTTCGCGAACAGACCGGCCTGACCGGAACCAAAACCGGGTGCGATGGCGGCGAGTGCGGGGCCTGTACCGTGCTCATTGACGATCAGCCGCGCCTGTCCTGCCTGACCTTGGCGGCGAGCATGTCCGGGCGCCGGGTGGATACCGTCGAAGCCTTGGGCGATGGCGGCGCCTTGTCCGCCGTGCAGCGCGGCTTTCACGAGAAGCTCGGATCCCAGTGCGGCTATTGCACCCCGGGCTTCATTATGGCCGGCGCCGGCCTCCTGCGCCGCAATCCGACCCCTACCGAGCCCGAAATCCGCGCCGCGCTCGGCA
>DATFXD010000406.1:0-6692 GCA_035258605.1 Hyphomicrobiaceae bacterium
CCGCTGGCCCTTGCAGGACGCGAACACCTCTCCCTGCCCATGAAACAAAAACGCGCGCACGATCCAAAACTGATTCGCGCGCGCATCCTAACTCGCTAACCGGCTTTTCAACCGGACAAAATCAAAGTTGGTCTATGCAACTCTGGGCAAGGGAGCCGCGGCGTGGGCCGGAGCCTCGCCGGCCGGGCCTTGGTTCGTCAGCCGCTCGAGCGCGCGCTGGGCTTCGGCCTCGCTGCTGTAGACCGCGACCACGTCGCGGAACGCGCTTTTCGCGTCGCTCTTGGTGATGATCAGTTGTCCAGACGGATAGCGCACCAGCTCGTAATTCGGAAGTTCCATGACCGCCCCCTTCAAGAGATCCAAAGAACCGCGAATTTTGACCCACACCTTAGTTGCCGCGCCCGTCGGCGGGTCAGTGGCGGTCACATATTTGTCCTGGAAGGGAGAGTCAATGATTCTGTCATCAGACCTTCACAAAATCATATTGCCGTTTGTGACAGCGCGTAAAATTTCGCTCGCGCCTGCGCCGACAGCGCGCCTTAACATCCGTTCATCCGCCGCCTTTGCGACCAAACGGCCTGCGTCAAGGCGGACGTGCGGGCAGGGCCACGGCGGCACTTGCCGCGGTGCTGGCCTCGCCAAATACCCCGGTATTGTCCGCGGTTTTCTGCCGACAGCCGTGTCAGGGTTTCTGCCGCCGACAGCGGCTTTAAGCGCGCGGGTGCGCGCGGTTCGCCGCGCCCGCGTCGCGGCCTCGGCCGCGCAATTGGCGCTGGACGCGGGCTTCTCCTGATCGATGCCTGTGACGGCAAGTCGCAGCGGCCGCCGGGTTCCGGTGTCGTCACCGCAGGGCGGCTGCCCGCGACGCTGAGCGCTCAGGCGCGCGGCTCGTAGCTCAGACCCAGGGTGACGAGCTTTTGCAAGAGCTCTTCGTATGTCATGCCGGCGTGCTCGGCCGAATCGGCAAAGTCCTCGTGCCGGGCAATCTGCGGATTGGGATTGGCCTCCAGCAGATAGAGGCGGCCGCTGTCGCTCAGGCGGTAATCGAGCCGCGCGTAGCCACTCAACTTCAGCAACCGATAGATGCGCTTGGACGTGCGCTCGATGTTTTTGATCATCTTGTCTTCGAGCTTGGCGGGACCCGTCTTGAGGCCGACCCGTTTTTGATATTGCGGGTCCCACTTCGCCTTGTCGGTTGCAATCACCGGCGCGTCGCGCTTGCTCATGGTCAGTTCCCAGGGCGGCAGCGAGGTCAAAAGCTCGTTGCCGAACACCCCGACATAAATCTCGCGCCCTTCGATGAACTCCTCCACCAGGGCCTTGGTGTTGGTTTTTTCATGGATGAAGCCGATCCGCTCGAACAGCCTGTCCGCATCCCGCACCAACGAGGCTTGCGAGATGCCCTCCGAGCCCTCTTCGGTCAGCGACTTTACGAATAGGGGAAATTGCAAGCGCGCGGGGACCGCGATCTTTTTGCGCGGCGCGAACTCGGCGAAGCGTGGCACCGCGATGCGGTGGTAGCTCAAGATCTTCTTGGTCAACGCCTTGTCGCGGGCCAAGGTCAGACCGCGTGGATTGCAGCCGGTGTATTTGAGCTTGCTCAGTTCCAGGTAACTCACCACGTGCTGATCGAAGTAGGGCAGATTGTCGAACTGTTCGACCAGGTTGAAGGCGATGTGCGGCCGGTTGGCTTCGATCGCCTGCCGGACCACCGAAAGTTCGCCGCCCACGCCGACAAAGGCGACCTCGTGGCCGAGCTTCTCCAGCGCGCCGAGCACGTCGTATTCGGTCTTGCGGAGTTCCGCCTCGCGCCCGTTGAGCTCCTTGCGCGGCTTGTCGGGAAGCAGCCCCTCATCGGTCAGCAATAGAACGCGCAAGGACCTCGCCGCCACCGTCGTCATAGTGACACCTTGGGCAAGCCTTCGTGCAGAACGCCCGCGGTCTGTAGCGTCAGCATGACGAGCAGTTTCTCCATGGTGACATCCGGGGGGTCGATAACGCGCAGGCCGAGGCTCTGCGCGCGAGCGATCATCTGGCGCAGCAGTTGATCGATGACGTAGGCGGGAATGCCGCTGCCGTCGGCAATGCGGGCCCGCAACTGGCCGCGGACACGGCGCAGGTAGCGTGTTGCCAACGGCGCACCGGCATCCTTCGGATCGTCGGAGAAGATGCGCCGCATGTCCTGGTCGTAGTTTGCCGGCCAGGTCCAGGCAAAGTGGGCTCGCTTTCTGGCATAGTGCTCGCGCAGGGTGTGCTTCAGGCTCGCCAGCGGTTCGACCGCAATGCGGCGAGACACCAGTGGCATGCAATCGGCGATCTCGCGCATCAGCTCATCGACATATTCCAGTTTCGCCAGGGCCGGCCAATTCTTGTAGTTCGTCCGCCAGTCGACGTAGGGGTTGAGCCAGACCGCGAAGGTTTCGGCAAAGTCTTCGACCGGATGGCTCTGCGCGTACCATCCCGCCAGATTGACGACATGCGATCGGCTGTTGACCCTGGGGCTATAGCTGGTGGGGTAGGGTTTGCGCGGATTGCCAAACAGCTGGCGGTAGCGCGCTCGCGTACTGAAACCATAGGCCTCGTCCAGCGTGTGGCCCGCCTCGTGGCGCAGGATGCGACGGCATTCGGCCTCGCTGGCGCCCTCGCATTCGAGCATTTGCGCGCGCTCCAAACGCATCAGCCGCCGGTGGGCGAGATAGAAGGGGACCGCAAATCCCAAGATGCCGTCGGGAGTAAAGAACTCCTCCGATAACCATACGTGCGGGCGGGCGACGATATGCCGGGCAACAAGCTCGCGGTAGAGCCGCTGCACGCGGCGGGCCATCAGCGTACCTGCAAGCTGCAGCGGCAAGTCGCACAATCTGAGCTCGAGGAGGGCTTCGTCGGAGGCATCCTGGAGGTTAATCGGTGCGATCTGCCGCGTACGGCGGCTGCGGCCAGTCATGTCGCCTTGATCCAGTGGCAATATCGGAACCTGGTCTTTGTGCTGCATGTCGTGTCGCCGGTCGGACACAATAGATAACGCCGCGGCTCAGTTAGAGTTTCAGGGCCGCGCCTGGAACGTTGCCGCGGGCATCGGCGTTGCGCCCACATGTCTGAACCATCCGCCACGCCCGAGCCTTACGCGGTGCACGCCCGCGCCGCGGGGTTGAGCTACATCTGCGATGTCGAGCCCGGCATCCGGCGGTCGATCAAGGGCCGGGGCTTCAGCTACTTAAGTGCCGGCGGACGGCGGATTTCGCATGCGCCGACTTTGCGCCGCATCCGCGCCTTGGCAGTACCGCCGGCGTGGACCGATGTCTGGATTTGTCCGGACGGCAACGGCCACATTCAGGCCACCGGCCGCGATGCGCGCGGCCGCAAGCAGTATCGCTACCACGATGACTGGCGGGAGGTGCGGGATCGCAACAAGTACGAGCACATGGTGCAATTTGCGCGGCTGCTACCGGCCATCCGCGAGCGCATCGCCAAGGACATGAACAAGCGCGGCGCGCCGCGGGAGAAGGTGCTGGCAACGGTGGTGAGTTTGCTGGACAAGACCCTGATACGGGTCGGCAACGATGAGTACGCCAAGGACAACGGCACCTACGGCCTCACCACACTGCGGTCCAGTCACCTCGACATCGATGGCTCGGAACTGCGCTTCCACTTCAACGGCAAGAGCGGCAAGACCTGGCGGCTGCGCGTGCGGGACCGGCGTGTCGCCCGCATCGTGCGGTCGATCCAGGATTTGCCCGGACAGCATCTCTTTCAGTACGTCGATGAGGCGCAGGTCTGCCGCTCGATCGATTCATCGGATGTGAACGCGTATCTGCGTCAGATTACGGGTTCGGATGTGTCCGCCAAGGACTTCCGCACCTGGGCCGGGACGGTGCTCGCGGCCCTGGCACTCAGCGCCATTGGGCCATTCCAAAGCGCGACCGAGGCCAAGCTCAATTTGCGCCGTGCCATCGAAGGGGTCGCAAACCGGCTGCGCAATACCACGACCATCTGCCGCAGGTGCTACATTCATCCCGAGATCATTGCCTGCTATCTGGACGGCACCCTTCCTGTCGTTCGAGCCGGCCAACATCGATCGCCGGTGCAGGGGCTGCCGCCCGAAGAAGGCGTCGTGCTCCGCCTGCTGGAGCGGCGCCTCAAGCCGCGGCGTCAGCCGATGCGTCGGGCGGCCTCCGACCAGCGCCTTGCCGGCTGACGCGGCCAGCCGACCGGGGCGCGCACGCAACCTTTATGGCTGGGTTGGCGACCGGCGGGCAGGCGGAGGATCGGCAGCCCGCCTGGGCGGGGCGCGCGCGTGCGGCCGCAGCTTCGAAAACCCTCATTATCATCAAGAGCCTAGAATTTCCGGGAGGCCGCGGCTTGCGCCGACGCGGCGGACGTGGTGCCGGATGAGGGGATTGAACCCCCGACCTTCGGTTTACAAAACCGCTGCTCTACCGCTGAGCTAATCCGGCCCGCCTCGGGGCGTATAGCACGGGTGAAGAGGGCTCGGCAAAAGGCAGAAAAACACAGGCAACGGGAGTGCGGACGGCCGGGCGTTGGATGGGCACCACCTTCAGAGGAAGGCGGTGCAACGCCGCGGCCCGCCCGCGCGCGCCCACGAGGCGGGCTGATCGACGGCGCAAGTCGGTATCTCGGCTGGCAGCAAATCAAAAGACGCTTCGACGCCGGCACGGCGATCGTCGCCCGAGGCCAGCGACTATGCGTTGCGGGTACGGGCGCAATTGTCGGGTGTGGCCGTGATGGCTTATCGTCGACCGCGACAGGATCGCCGCCACACACCTCGCGAGGAGCAGGCTCGATGCCCGATCAGCCTTTTCGTCTCGACGGCCGGTCGGCCATTGTGGTCGGCGCCGCGCTCGGCATTGGGCGTGCCATCGCATTGACCTTTGCCGATGCGGGAGCCAAGGTCGCCTGCCTCGACATTGATGAGACCGGCGCCAGCGACACGGCGGCGCGCATCACCGGCGCCGGCGGGACCGCGATGGCGCACCGCTGCGACGTGACGAGCCAGACCAGTATCGCCGATGCCGTCGCGGCTGCCATGGCCGCGCACGGGAGCCCGCGCGTCCTGGTCAACGGCGCGGCCATGCGCGAGCCCACCGGCACCATCGTCGAGCTCGAGCCTGCCGACTGGAACCGAGCCATCGCCATCAATCTCTCCGGCGCCTATCTGGTGAGCCGGGCGGTCATCCCTGACATGGCCAGGGCCGGCGGCGGTAGCATCATTCACATCGCCTCGCAGATGGGCCGAGTCGGCGCGCCGGGGCGCGGCGTCTACTGCGCCAGCAAGGGCGCGCTGATCCAACTCGCCAAGGTGATGGCCCTCGACCATGCCCGCGACAACATCCGCGTCAATACGCTGTCGCCGGGTGCCGTCGAAACCGAGCGCATCTCGTTCCGATACGGCAGCATGGCCGGCGCCCGCACCGAGGCAATCCCGAAGCATCCGATCGGGCGCCTCGGCCAGCCCGAGGAGATCGGCCGCGCCGCCCTCTATCTTGCGAGCGAGGCGTCAAGCTTCATGACCGGCGCGGACCTGCTGATCGATGGCGGCTATACGGCGGTTTGAGGCGCGGCGGGCGGCAGGTCGACGCGATACCCGACCGGGGGACGCCGGGCCAATCGAACGGCAAGCACGCAATGGGGCCAGCGCATCGTGGTGCTGTCGGGTGAGCCATGCGCCGGTTGCGGTGCATCACTGCCAAGGGCGCTTGACGGGCAGCGGCGCGATAGGTTCGCTAGTGTGCCATGCCGACCGAGCGCAACAACGATGCGATACCGGTCGGCCGCACTGCCACGGATCCATCGCGTTCGATGGGGGGACCTGAATTTGGTGTCAGAGCTGCTGGGAGTGCCAATCGATGCGCGGCTGGTCGTGGTGCTGATGGCGGTGACGATCGCCGGCTTGTTGCGGGGCTTCGTTGGGTTTGGCGCGGCATTGATCTCGGTGCCGGTGTTCAGCCTTGTGCTCGGCCCCCATGCGGCGATCGCGATCAATAACGTGATGGGGTTGCCTGCCGTATTCCAGCTGCTGCCGGAGGCCGTCCGCCGGGCCGAGCGGCCGGTGGTTGTGCCGATGTGCGTGGCGACCTTCCTGGCGACGCCGATTGGAACGTGGCTTCTGGTTGTGGCCGATCCGGCCTTGATGACGGTGGCGATTTCCGTGCTCGTGCTTGTGATGGTGGCCGTACTCGGCAGCGGATGGCGGCTCAGGGGACGCATTGGCCTAGGTAAGCTGATCGCGGCCGGGGTGGCCGGTGGTCTGGTCCAGGGCGTAGCCGGTGTTGGAGGGCCACCGGTGGTCGCCGTGGCGCTGTCTCGTCCGGGGGAAGCCTCCCAACAGCGTGCCAACGTGCTGGGCTTGATGACCGCGATCTCGCTGTCCTCGGTGTTGCCCTTGCTTTACTACGGGCTCTTTACCCGGCAAACCGTGCTGATTGGCTTGCTCCTTATTCCATTCTACTCGGCGGCGACCGCGCTCGGAGCCCGCTATTTTAAACTCGGTGGCCAGCGGCACTATCACCGCGCGGCGCTCGCGACCCTGGCCGCAATTGGCATTGCCACGCTTTTCGCGGCGTTGCGCAATTACCTGGAGGGCTGATTGGGAGGCGGCCAAGACGGCAACCGCGCCGGCGGGCAAAGTCCTAACAACCTGCGGTGGAAATCAGCGGTCTGACGGGCTCGGCGGC
>DATFXD010000407.1:0-3248 GCA_035258605.1 Hyphomicrobiaceae bacterium
GACACCATCATTCTCGGCGCCTGGGGATGTGGTGTGTTCAAAAACGACCCGCGGGATGTTGCCGCGCAGTTTCAAGCAGCGCTCACCGGCGATTTCGCCGGCGTATTTAGGCTCGTATCCTTCGCCGTCTTGGATCATAAGAGCGGCGCGGTCATTGCTCCGTTCGCCGAGGCCTTTGCGGGCAACCCGCAGTGACCTTCAGCACAATCCAGGGCCGTCTGTGCGACCCCTACGGCAACGCCGCCCGACGGTTTCGCCTGGCCTGTTTGACCGGGCAGAGCGCGGCACCGAAAGTTCCTAAGGTTGTGAAGTCTGCGGGCCAGTTGCCGTTCTCGGTGGCCCAGATGCGGTCTATCATCAACGAGGCTTTACCTAGCCGACGCTGCCGTCGGCAGCGCGGCGCAGCACGGCGCCGGGCGTCGCGCCGGTGTGCGTAGCATTCTCGATGACGATGGTGCCGTTGACAATGACGGTCGTGCGCGCGCCGCTTGGGTAGCGATGCGGCACGGCGTACGTTGCCTCGTCCCGGAAATCATTCGGATCAAATATTGTCACGTCGGCACGGTAGCCTTCGATCAATCGGCCGCGATCACGCATTTTGAGGGCCTGCGCCGGGCCACCGGTCATCTTGTAAATCGCCTGTTCGAGCGGAATCAGCCGTTGGTCGCGGACGTAGCGCCCAATAATTCTCGGAAACGTACCGTAAAAGCGCGGATGCGGCA
Organism: Hyphomicrobiaceae bacterium; assembly: GCA_035258605.1. GTDB lineage: Bacteria > Pseudomonadota > Alphaproteobacteria > Rhizobiales > Hyphomicrobiaceae > AWTP1-13. The sequence goes on from DATFXD010000407.1 coordinate 723, forward strand.
GGCCCTGGCTGACAATCCCATAGGTTGCGACGCAATTGCCGTCGGAACCAACGAGTGCTGAAGGCGAGCGCACAATTGTGCGGATATCGTCTTCGGAGATAGCTGTGATCAGCACGCGCGTGGCCCCGCGGTCGGCAATCAGATGGTCGCAGATCTGGTCGATGGGATCGGAGCTCCGCGTTGCGGCTAACGCCGCCACCGTTTTTCCAGCCGTCTGCGGTAGGCGCGGCGAAATCGAAACCTGCACGGCTTCCCAAGATGGGATGCGACCCCAGTTGTTGAGCCCGCGACTGGCGATCTCGGCCCGGATTCGGGTACGGGTTTCCGGTAGCGCCAGCCGTGCCAACATCGTCTCATTGCCACCAGTTTGCACCCAAGGTGGCAGCAAATTCTTCAGTGGGTTGGCCCCAGCCGTGTAGGGATAGGCATCGCAATCGATGTCGCAGCCCTGCTGTCGCGCAGCCGCGATCCTCTCGAGGATTTGCCCCGCCTTGCCCCAATTGTCGACCCCCGAACATTTGAGATGCACGATCTCGACATGGACGCCACAGGCGCGGGCAACTTCAATGGCCTCCTCCACCCCCTCCATGACCTTGTTCGCCTCGTCCCGGATGTGCGTGAAATAACCCGCATTGTGTCGTTTCAGGAGAGCACAGAGGGCCATCATTTCGTCCGGTTTGGCAAAGCTGCCAGGAGGGGTAAACAAGCCCGACGACATGCCGAGCGCGCCGGCGCGTAGTCCATCTTCCAAGAGGGCAATCATCTGGCCTAGTTCGGCCTCGGTCGGTGGCCGATCTTCAAGTCCCATCACCATAAGCCGCAGCGTATTGTGCCCGACCAGCATGCCCGCATTGACCGCGACCCGGGGAAAGGTGTCGAGGTACCCGGGGAAGCTCATCTCCCGGAATGGCAGCCACGGCGCGCCGCCACTCAGGTAGTCGGCAAGGACTTGTGCTTTTCCTGGCAGCACCGGCGCGACCGAGAACCCGCAATGCCCGATGATTTCGGTGGTGACACCCTGCCGAAGCTTGCTTTCGGCTTTCGGATTGATCGGCAGAACGAAGTCGGAATGGGTCTTGATGTCGATAAAACCAGGCGTGACGGTGAGGCCGTCGGCATCAATGACCTTGTGCGCGTGCCCAACCAGGCTGGGGCCCAGTGCTGCAATGCGGCCCGCGAGGAGAGCAACATCGCCGATGCTGCCCGGGCGGCCGCTGCCGTCGATCAGGTTGCCGTGCTGGATCAGGACATCCCAGGTCATGGCCGTCTCCTTGGGCGGAACGGCACGGGCGGCAGCCAACGGCTGGGATCTGTTGGGATGCTCATCGCGTCCTTGCTGCGTCGTAAGCGGCAACCAGCGCTGAAGCACGAGCCGTGATCTCGTTAACCGTCGTTCCGGGCTTGTACAAATAGCTTCCGATGCCGAAACCGGTGCAGCCCGCCGCCAGAAACTCGGCGAAGTTGGCAGGATTGGCACCGCCGACGGCATAAAGCGGGATCTCGGCAGGCAGCACGGCCTTGATCGCCTTGATCCCGACGGCGCCCAGGACCTCTGCGGGGAAAAACTTCAAGCCGGACGCGCCGGCTCTGATGGCCCGGAACGCCTCGGTTGGCGAGAATATGCCCGGATAAGATTGCAACCCGCGGTCATGCGTGCGGGCGATGACCGCCTCGTTGCAGTCAGGTGACACGATGAAGGTGCCGCCCGCCGCGGCAACAGCGTCGACCTCGTCTGCCGTCAGCACGGTGCCAGCTCCCACCGATGCCCTACCCTCGAGTGCTTTGGCCGCAGCGCGGATTGAGTTGATGGGCTGAGGCGAGTTGAGCGGCACCTCAATCATGCTGATACCGGCGCAAACCAGGGCTTCGGATAGAGCAACGGCCTCGTCGGGCGCGATGCCCCGCAGAATGGCTATCAGGTGCCGCTGAGCTTTGATCATCGCTAATACTCCTGGCCGTGTGTCCGGTCAGCGCTGAAGCCGGGCCGCCTTCAACCCGGCCAAGGTGGCCTCGACACCGTCAACAATTCGAGCTTCCCCGCCAACGATCGTAAACCCTCTGGCATAGAGTTCGGCCAGTGCGGCATCGCCGACGATGGCAATTTCGCTGTGCGCGATCCATTCGCGTAGTGCGCCAATCTCTGCGCCGATCAGTAGGCCCGATAGAAACCCAGCACACCAATCGGGTGTTCGGCCAGAGAGAAGCGAGCCCGCGCGAACCTTGAAGAGCAGGGCTGACAGCTTTTGCGGCGCTTCGATGCCGGAGGTAAGCCCGGTCTGGAAGCCGTCGTCGCGGTGGGGACCTTGGATTGGACCGGCAAAGGAATGGCGCAGGACGGAATGGGTGCGCAAAACCTCGAACAGTTCCCCTGTCATCGCCGTTGTGAAGTGCTCTACACGCCGGCCGGTCAGCTGCACCCACTTCGAATGGGTACCCGGCATGCATACGACACCCCTGAAGCCGGGCCACAGCGTCGCAAGTCCAAGCAGCTGCGTTTCCTCTCCTCGCATGACGTCTTCCTGGCTG
>DATFXD010000408.1:0-2641 GCA_035258605.1 Hyphomicrobiaceae bacterium
ATCCGAACGAGCGTTGGACCGGCGTGAATGAGGCGGCCCCCGTGCTTGAAAAGTTTCTCGATGGCGAGCTCAAGCGGCGCAATCTTCCGCCATCGGCGCTGGCGCTGGTAGGTTTCAGTCAGGGAACCATGATGTCGCTGCACGTGGGCCTGCGCCGCGTGATCGCGCCGGCGGCGATCGTCGGCTACTCGGGCATGCTTGTGATCCCGGAGAACAGTGACCTCGATGCCTTCGCGGCCGAAATTCGCAGCCGGCCGCCCGTGCTTCTGATTCACGGCGACGCCGATCAACTCATACCCGTCCAGGCGCTGTTGCACGCGGCGCAAGGCCTCGCAGCGCTCGATGTGCCAACAGAGTGGCATATCTCGGGCGGGGTGGCCCATGGCATCGACCAGGAAGGCCTTCGACAGGGAGGCGAATTCCTTGCCAAAAGCTTTGCCCGGCGGAAATAGCGCCTTTGCGGGTAACTCTCGTCCCGGCCTTCACAATCCTGTCACGCTGCCCTATTAGTAGCGCGTCCAGCTGCGTGGCGGCAGCGTTCCAAGGAGGTCGAGGAGCGTCGCTTGAACGTGCACGTTTCGCCCGGCGGTTTTCCGGCCTTGGTGCTCAACGCTGATTTTCGGCCGTTGAGCTATTACCCGCTCTCGCTGTGGTCCTGGCAGGACGCAATAAAAGCGGTCTTTCTCGAGCGGGTTAATATCGTCGCCAATTACGACCGCGCCGTGCACAGCCCGTCCCTCGAGATGAAACTGCCGAGCGTGGTCTCACTCAAAACCTTCGTTAAGCCTTCCACCCATCCCGCCTTCACCCGCTTCAACGTATTTCTCCGCGACCGCTTTATCTGCCAGTATTGCGGCGACCGGGACGATCTCACGTTCGACCATCTGTTGCCGCGTTCCCGCGGCGGCCACACCACCTGGAACAACGTGGTGGCCGCCTGCTCGCCGTGCAATCTACGCAAGGGCAACCTGACGCCGAACGAAGCAAAGATGTGGCCGTCGCAGATGCCGTTCCAGCCTACTGTGCACCATTTGCATCGGAACGGCCGCCTCTTCCCGCCGAACTATCTGCACGAGAGCTGGCTCGACTACCTCTATTGGGACACCGAGCTCGAGCCGTAAGGCCCGCGACAATTGGCATTGGAGCTCCGCATGATCAGCAAGCTGCACCCCCGTCGCAGCGTGCGAACGGCCTTTTTCGCCATGTCGCTCGCGGCAAGCTTGTGCAATTGCGTTATCGCGGCCGCTCAGACGGCGCCGACCTCGGCTGGATCGGTTGAGCCGCAATTGATCGAAGATCTGGTTGCTGCCAACCGCATTCTGGCTGATCAGGGCGTGCTCGACGGCTGGGGGCATGTCAGCGTTCGCCATCCGCGCGATCCCAATCGTTACCTGCTCTCACGCTCGCGGGCGCCGGAACTGGTCACCGCCGAAGACATCATGGAATTCGACCTCAACGGCAGTCCGGTCGACGCGAGAAGCAGGCCGCTTTACACTGAACGGTTTATCCACGGTGAAATCTACAAGGCACGGCCGGATGTCGTCGCGATCGTGCACACTCATGCACCGGCATTGATACCATTCGGCGTCAGCAAGGTGCCGCTGAAGCCAGTCTATCATCGGTCGGCCTTCATAGCCGCCGGCGTACCGGTGTTTGAGATCCGGGAACGCGCGGGAATGACCGACATGCTGATTCGGGATCAGGTGCTCGGCCGTGCGCTTGCCGATGCGCTTGGCAATCATCCCGCCGCGCTGATGCGCGGCCACGGCGCCGTTGTCGTCGGACCATCGCTGCAACGCGTCGTGGGTCGCAGCATTTTCCTTCCGCTCAATGCCACACTGCAGATGCAGGCAGCAGCGCTGGGCGGGCCGGTTACTTATCTCGATCCGGAGGAGGCTAAAAAGATTGAGGAACGCGAGGGCTACGGCCTCGCCAGGGCTTGGGAAGCGTGGAAGCGCAGGGCAATGGCAAAACAGTGAGGCCCCTAGACTCCTGGCGCATCCTTTGGAACACGCCATCACGTCGGATGAAATAATGATAGAGCGCTGAGAGAACATGCAGACCAACGAGCGGCAACATCACGTAATTTGACAACGAGCGGCAACATCACGTAATTTGCGAGTACTGCGTGCAGGTCACCGCTCCAGCCCCAACCTGGTGCTCGCGTCCTAACGAGTTGCGGCAGTTCCAGCCCAAACATCCCAATCGGCATTCCGCGCCAGGACGCGTTGACCCAGCCGAGCACCGGAATCCCGAACAGCATCAGATATAGCAGCCAGTGCAACACCCACGCGCTCTGCACCTGCCATGGCGGCACGCCGTCAAGCGGCGTCGGCTCGGCATGCGTCGCCCGCCACAGGAGGCGGACAAACACAGCAACGAGGATCGCTACGCCGTGGTCACGGGAGTATTGCGGCCGATATGCGGCATGGCCCACGCAAACACGAACTGCGCGACAAGCAGCGCAAACGATCAGCCAGTGCAGCGTTTTTGCGGTGGCAGTATACCCGGTGGACTTGGACATGGTTTCTTTGCGTCTTGCAATGGAACTAACAGTGCCTATATGCGTTCCAGCGGTGATGTCGAGCCCAGAGGCTCCGTCATCGAGCGGCCACGAATATGCAGCGGGTGACGCCGGATG
>DATFXD010000409.1:0-11000 GCA_035258605.1 Hyphomicrobiaceae bacterium
GACCTACATGCGGATCGCGGCGGAGGCTGGAATTGAACCGGCACTGTTGCATCGGGTCGCGACCATTGCGGCCGGCACCCTCGACAGCCTGCCGCACAATGGCGCCGTGGTCAGCCTGCTCGCCGTGTGTGGCCTGACGCATCGGCAAAGCTATTTCGACATGGTCATGGTCGGTATTGTTGGCCCGGTTGTAGCGCTGGTGGTGGTGATTGTGCTGGGATCGACGATCGGATCATTCTGACGTTTCAACCAGGCTCGGCATCGCTCGCAGTCTTCACCGCATCAGCAACGCGCCAGCCAACACCAGCACCAGGCCAACAAACATCAGCGCCGCGGTCGGCCATTGGCGCAAATGCTGGTCGATGGCGACCACGGCATCGCCGAACCGACGGCTGATCAGCAATAGGGCGTGATCGACCCCGAGCTCCGCGCCGGCGCGCCGCACTGGCAGGCGGTCGTAAAAGCTTTGCCGCGCCAGCGTCACTAAGCCGCCGACCAGGATCGGCCAGGCGGCATCCCAGAGCGGCTTTGGGCCAAAGATCTCGCCCCAGGTCATAAGCTCAAGACGCGGAAACAGCGCCGCCGGCACGGCTACACAAGCCAGCGCCAGCAACAGCCAAGCACGGCGTCGAAGCCTTGTGGCCGGTGGCGCGGGCTCGGCGTCGGGGGCGCACACCAGGCAGCGCAAAAAGTGAAACATCAGGATGGCGCTTGCCACCGCCGACAGGTCGGCGATGAGGCCAATAGCGCCATCGCTCAGCGGCAATTTGATTGCCGCCTTGGCCAGCGCGCCGCCGGTCAAGGGCAGACCGGCGAGGCCGAGCGCCAGCGCTGCGACGACCCACAGCCGCCAGCCGCGCGATGCGGCGATGCCGAGTGCTAGAAACAAGCTGCCTTTCACCAGTACGTGGTGCGTGGCATAGAAGGCGGCAATGATCGCAGTGTGTCGGTTTGCGGCCATGAGCCCCATGCCAAGCACGGTGGCAAGAACCCCCATCTGGCTCACGCTCGAATAGGCCAACACGGTCTTGGGGTTGGCTCTGAAGAGGCCAGCCCCGACGCCGTAGAAGGCCGACACGAGACCGGCGGCCGCCAGCGCTTGGCCCCAGTGCGGCGGCGGCGCCGCGAACGGCAAAAAACGGATCAAGCCGATTACCCCGGCTTTCACTGCCGCCCCGCTCAGCACTGAGGCGGCAGCAATCGGGGCGGCCGAGTAGGCGAGCGGCATCCAGGCGTGCAGCGGCACAAGCCCGATTTTCAAGGCGAACGCCGTGATCAGCAAGGCCATGGTGGTGCCACGCCACGGCGATTGCGCCAGCGCGTCCACGACCTCGTCAATGCCGATGCCGTGCTGGGGTGTTGCCGCCGCCAGCAGGACGAAGCCCGCCAGCAGCATCGCCTCTGAGATCAGTGTGAACGCCACATAGACCCTGCCGGCGCGGCGTGCCGGCGCGCTTTGATCGTGCACAATGAGGCCGTAGGCGGCGAGACTGGCGATGGTGAAGAAAAGGTAAAAGGTCACCATGTCGTGCGCCAGGAAGACGCCGAGATTGCCGAGCATCGTCAACAGCCACCAGATGGCAAATGCGGCCGCGCCGGGTGTGCGGCGCAGGCCGGCCCGGGCATAGACGCCGGCCAGCAGCCACAGCAGCGCGGCTGCACCAAGCAGCATCGCCCCGACCCGGTCCAGCCGGAAACTGAGCCCGAGGCCGAGGCGCGCCGCGGGCAGAACCAGCTCGGCACCGTCGGGGGCCACGACGGCGGTGAAGAGCGCCGGCAGCGGAACGAGCCACAGCAGATCCGGAATGCGGGCTCGTGCGCGGGCAAAGCCACAGGCGGCAAGCATTGCGATCGGCAGCAGCAGGGTGGCGGCCAGCCATGGGTCTAGATCTGCCACGCTCTCCTCCCTCGCCGACAAGCGGTACAGGCGTTCCGGTTCAGCGCGCCGCCAGCGCGTGAACATCCAGGCGACCAATCTGGAGCAGCTCGGATGGCTGCAACGGCACCAGGCCGAGCAGCACCGCTCCCAGCGCCACGGTCAGCGCCACCACCTCCCGGCGCCGCGACACTGGCGCCGTTGGTGCCGCCGCTGCGCCCGCCGGTGCCAATGCCTTGCCAACCACGATTAGAACGTAGGCGCCCGCCAGCACACCGCCCAACAGGATCACCGCCGCCCACCACCATTGGCCTTGCATGACGCTTGCCAGCAGCAGCAGCCATTTGGCGACGAAGCCGCCGCTCGGCGGCACGCCCATCAGTGAAAGGCCGGCCAGTGCGAAGGCGAGTGTGGAGATTGGCAACCGGCGTGCGATGCCGCCAAGCTCGGCGATCCGGTCGTGGCCCAGGGCCTCGGCGATCAGCCCGGCGGCCATGAACATCGCCGCCTTGGCGAAGGCGTGCGAGAAAAGCTGCAGCCAGCCACCGGTCCAGGCGATGCTGCTGGCGGGTTCGCTGGCAGCGCCGGCGAGCGGGAAGATCAAGAACAGATAGCCGACCTGCGCCACCGTCGAATAGGCGATCAACAGCTTCAGGCGGCTCTGACGCAGGGCAAGGATGCTGCCGAGCAGGATCGCCGCGGCGCCGAGGCCAGCCAACAATTGTGCCGCCGCCAAATTGAGGAGGCCAGGCATGGCGTCAAACCACAGCCTCACGATCAGAAAGAACGAGCCTTTGACCACCAATGCCGACAGCACCGCACTACCCGGGGCCGGCGCGCCGGCGTGCGCCGGCGGCAGCCACAAATGCAACGGGAACAGCGCCGTTTTGGCGATCAGCCCAATGGTCATCAAACTGGCGGCGATCCAGCTGATCGGCTCCGGCCGCACGCGCGCCGACAACAGGGCAATGTCGAGGGTACCGTAGGCTGCAAACAGCAGGACCGTGCCGATGAGGTAGGATACCGAGCCCAGCAGCGCGAACAAAAGGTAGCGCAGCGCCGCCTCGATGGTTTCAGTGCCGCCGGTCAGTGCCACCAGCGGCACGGCCGCAAACGTCAACAGCTCCAGCGCCACATATAGATTGAAGAGGTCGGCGCCCACCACCACCGCATTCAAGGCGGCCCAGATTGCCAATAGCAGGGTCCAGAACACCAGCGGTGCGCGCCGCTCGGGACGACCACGTGGCTGGCTGAACTGCGGGCCGGCGAATAGGCCGGTGGCACAGATGATGACCGCCGTGACCAGCATCATGGCGGCCGACAGTCCATCGGCTCTGAGCGCGATGCCGAGCGGTGGCTGCCAGCCACCAACGACATAGATCAGCGTGTGCCCTTCGCGCCAAACCGCAGCGAAGATGGCGGCGGCCACCGCCAGGCCGGCCGGCAGCAGGATCAAGGCGAGCCACTCGACATACCGGCCGCCAACCAGCAACATCAACAGCATGCCGGTTGCTGGCAGCATGATGCCCAGTACCGGCAGGACGCTTTGGCTGGCGGCGTCGGTCATGGTGGGCGACAGTCGTCGCGGGCCGGCTCGGTGCCGGCCGCGCTCTCATGGTCGAGCCTGGTGTCGCCGCGGTCGGCAAAAAGCCGTAGCAGCAGCGCGACCGCCATCGCCGTCGCCGCAAACGCGACAACAATCCCGGTGATGACCAGCGCCTGCGGCACCGGATCGGCGCCGACCCCGGCCGCGGCACCTCTACGGGCAACGATGCCGAACAGGAGGAACACGCCGCTGCCAAGGATGTTGAAGGCCACGATCTTGCGCAATGGTTGCGGGTTGGTGATCAGGCCGAACAGGCCGAGGCCCATCAGTAGTGCCGCACAGGCTGCGAAGATGGTCATGGTGGCGGCGTCCGCGTCGCAGGACCGGCCACCAGACAGGCGAGGGTGGCGGCGATCGAAAGCGTCAGCCCGGCCTCGGCGAGGATGATCAGCGGTTTGGCATAGCCCTCGGGATAGGCAAGAAAAGCGTCGGCCAAGGCCCAACCGGCAAAGCCGATGGCGGCAAACAGCATGGGGCCGGCCAGCACCAGTAAACGCAGGCCGGGGTGGCTGGTCGCTGGCATGTCCGCCAGCCGAGCCGTCAGCACGATCAGCCACATGGCGGCGAGGATGGCGCCCCCCTGAAATGCGCCGCCGGGATGATCGGCGCCGGTCCAGAACATGTAAATGGCGATCACCATTCCGACCGGCGGTAACAGCTGCGCCAGAAAGACCAGCATTGCCCGCGGTGGGGCGTCGGGGCCGAGCCGCGCCACACCACCCCAGACCCGATCCGGCGCCAGCGACCAGACCCCGAGCAATGCCAGCACCAGCACGACCTTCTCGAGCAAGGTATCGAGCGCGCGATAGACGAACAGAACGGCGGTTACCGGATTGCCGAGACCGGTTGTCGCCAAACTGGCCATCGCCGGCGGGGCCAAGGTCGGCGCCGGCTCGGGCAGCAGCACAAGGGTGGTGGCGGCAAGGCCGCTCGCCACCAGGGCGCAGGCCAAGCCTGCCGCCAGCATCAGCGCCAAAGGCGGCGCGGCGCCCGCTTGCCGGTCTCCAATCGTTGCCGCCGCGCCCAGCAGCAGCAGACCGGTCACCCCGGCGCCGATCGCGGCCTCCGTCAAGGCGACGTCCGGTGCCCTGAGGCGCACCCAAGCCAACGACAAAAGCAGGCCGTAGGCGATGAAGCTGATGACCGCGCTCATGGCTTCACGGGCGGCAATGGTCAGGGTCGCGATCGCGAGCACCAGGGCGGCCAGGGCAAGGTCGAAGGCGAGGGCAGAGGTCACGGGGCGCGCCCTCACTTGTGCCGCGACGTAGCGGCAATGAGCTGGGTGACGATCGCGCCGGAAAACAGCACCAGCAGCCAGATGCACACCAGCTTGAGGGCTTCGGCCAAGGTGCCGACCTGCGGCAAGAGACCCAACACGATGAGCCCCAGGCCGAGATTGTCGGCCTTGGTCAAGGCGTGCAAACGGCAGGGCGCATCCGGGAAGCGGATCAAGCCGATGGTGCCGGCCAGAAAGAATATTGAGCCCGCGCTAACGGCAACGACGGTGACTAAGGCAATGGCGGTGCTCATGGGCGATCGCTCGGCGAGGTTGATGTCGACGCCCCACTGACGAACGCCACCGAGGCGAAGGCGGCCAGCAGCGCCAGCAGCAAGGCGACGTCGAGGACCGGCGGAGCTTCGCCCGCAACCGCCAGCAGGGCGAGGATGCCGACGCCGCCGCTGCCGGCGAGCTGGGCCGTCATCATCCGGTCGGTATCGGTGGGCGCTCTCAGCATTCGGCACAGGCCCACCATTGTGGTGATGAGCAGCATGCCGGCAGCTGCATTGAGGAAGTCAACCATTGCCGCTGGTGCTCCCGACTGCACGCACAAACAGGGCCTCCTCCGCCGCCAGGCTGCTCGCCACCGGCTGGCCGACATCGAGGCAATGGATGGCAAGGTTGCCGCTGTCGTCACTGGCGCACGGAAGTGTGCCAGGCAGCAGGCTGGTGAGCGTCAGGAAGGCATTGCGTCTCGGTCCGGGCGGAAGCGGTGAGCAATAGCTGATGATGCCGGGCTGCAGCGGCAGTCGCGGATCGAACGCACGCCAGGCCACGTCGATGCCGGCCGCGATCGACTGCTGCAGAAAGCGCAATAGCAGCCAAGCCAGCGCCAACGGGCGGATGCTGAACTGGCCCGCCGGCACCAGCCGCAGGCTGACCCAGGTCGCAAGGAGGGTGGCGGCTGCGCCAATCGGCAGGTCGGCGACGCTGACCCCGGTCAGCACCAGCCAGAACGCAAGCAACGCCGCGGCGCGCCCGGTCACGCTGCGCCAGTGGCTTGGTCGCGCCGGCTCGCGGGCGGCGGCGGGGCGGTGGTGCGGTTCGGGGTGGCTGGCGTCGTGCATGGGGCGGTTCGCGGGGTGCTGCGGGTCAAGGCCGGGACGGCAGCCATTGGGTGAGAGCCGGGGTCATGGCGTCAGTCCGCTGCAGGTTGGCGTCGCCGCCGTCTCAGCGGGCGTTCGACGGCCAAACCAGGCCACGTACAGCGTCGGTAGAAACACCAAGGTCAGCACCGTCGCCACCAGCAGCCCACCCATGATGGCAATCGCCATCGGGCCCCAGAAAACCGTGGGAGCAATCGGGATCATGCCGAGCACCGTCGACACCGCCGTCAACATGATCGGGCGGAAGCGGGCACTGCTGGCATCGATCGCCGCCTGGCGCACGTCCTTGCCCTGTGCGCGTTCGGATTCGATTTGCCCGATCAGGATGACGGCGTTCTTGGTGATCATGCCGAGCAGCGCCAGAATGCCGAGGATGGCGACAAAACCCAGCGGCTTTCCCGACAACAGCAGCGCCGCAACAACGCCGATCAACCCGAGCGGCGCCACGCTCAGCACCAGGAACAGATGCTGGAAGTTGCCAAGCTGCAGCATCAGCACGGTGAACATAATGAGCAGCATGGCCGGGATCACCGCGACCACGGATGCCTGCGACTTGCGGCTTTCCTCGACCGTTCCTCCGGTCGCCAGCTGGTAGGATTGTGGCAGGCCGCCGGCCAGGTCGGCGATTGCCGGTGCCAGTTCGGAGACCACGGTCTCCGGCAGTACGCCGTGCCGCACATCGGCCTGCACGGTGAGCGTCGGCACGCGGTCGCGGCGCCAGACCAGCGGATACTCCTGCTCGTAGCCAAGCGTGGCAAACTGATTGAGGGGAACCGTGCGCCCGCTCGGCAGCGGCACTTGCAAGGTACGCAAGGTGTTGAGCGAAACGCGCTGGTCGTCGCTCGCCCGCGCGACAACGTCGATCAGGTAGATGTCGTCGCGCACCTGGGTAAGGGGGGTACCGGAAATGACGGTATTGAGCACGCCGGCCAGGGCCTGCGAACTCAGTCCGAGCAGGCGGGCCTCATCCTGGTCGATGCGAACTTGCACCTGCCGCACCGGTTCGATCCAATCGAAGTTGGTGTGCACGGCCTGTGGGTTGCTCGCCACCACTTCAGCCACCTTGAGGGCAATGTCGCGCACCTGGCCGAGATCGGGGCCGCTGATACGATACTGCAGCGGCCAGCCGACCGGCGGCCCGAGCTCCAGCGGGTAGACGCGGCCGACCACACTCGGGAATTGCTCGGCCAGTATGTTTTCCAGTTTGGCCCGCAGTCGTTCGCGCGCTGCTACGTCCTTGGCGACGATCACCGCTTGCGAAAAGAAGTCGTTGGGGAGTTGGACGTTGAGCGGCAAATAGAAGCGAATCGCACCACGGCCGACGTAGGTGCTCCAGCGCGCAACATCCGGGTCGCCCTCGAGCGCGGCATCGAAGCGCCGGGCCAAAGTCTCGCTGGCAAACATCGATGCATTCTGCGGCAGGCTGAGGTCGACCAGCAACTCGGGGCGATCCGAGGACGGAAAGAATTGCCTGGGAATGAGCGGCAACGCCGCAAATGACGCGGCGAACAGCGCCAAGGTAAGCACAATGGTGAGCCAGCGTGCCCGCATGGCCAAGCCAAGCAGACCTTGGTACCAAGCCAGCACGCGGCCAGCACGATCGGCCTCGCCGGCCGCCGGCGGCGCCAGCAGGACGACGCCCAGCACGGGGGCAAAAATGACCGCCACCAACCAGGAGACGAGCAGGGCGATGGCTACCACCGCGAACAGCGAAAAGGTGTACTCGCCGGCGGAACTGGCGGCAAAGCCGACCGGCACGAAGCCGGCAATTGTCACCAATGTGCCGGTCAGCATGGCAAACGCATAGGTGCGAAACGCGAAGGTTCCGGCTGCAACCTTATCGTCGCCCCGGGCCAAGCGGCTGAGCATGGCGTCGGTGGTGGTCATCGCATCATCGACCAGCAAGGCGAGCGCGATAATGAGCGCACCCAGCGATATGCGCTGCATGTCGATGTTCACCAGTTGCATGATGGCGAACACAATGGTGAGCGTCAGCGGGATGGCAAGCGCGATGACCAGCCCGGGCCGCAGGCCGAGGCTAACGAAGCTGACGGCGAGAATGATGGCGATCGCCTGCCACAGCGACGCGGTGAATTCGGCAATCGCGCTTCTGACCGTGACCGACTGGTCCGCCACCAGCTGCGGCTGGATCCCGAGCGGCAATTCCGCGGTCAGCTCGGCGATTGTGCGCTTGATATTCTTGCCCAAGGTCAGGATGTCGCCGCCCTCGCGCATGGCGATGGCGAGGCCGATGCCGGGCGCACCGTTGATACGAAACAGCGGTTGCGGCGGATCGGCGAAACTGCGCTTTACTTCGGCGATATCGCTGAGCCGAAGGATGCGGTTGCCGACCGCGAAGTTGATATTGGCGATGTCTTGCTCGGACTGAAATGCGCCGGAAATGCGCAGTGCCAGGGACTCGTACCCGGTCTGGATGATGCCGGCCGGTTGCACCACATTCTGCGCCTGGAGCGCGGCGATCAGCGCCGAGCGGTCGATGCCGAGATTTGCCAGCTCGCGCATCGAGAACTCGACGAAGATTTTCTCGTCCTGCGCACCCAAAATTTCGATCTTGGAAACGTCGGCAACGCTCAAAAGCTTGGAGCGAATGCCCTCGACGTAGTCGCGAAGCTCACGTTGCGTGAAGCCATCGGCAGTGAAGCCATAGATGATGCCGAAGGTGTCGCCGAAATCATCGTTGAAGCCCGGACCGACCACGCCCGCCGGCAGCGTATGGCGTATATCGGTGACGCTCTTGCGCACGTGATACCAGATGTCGGGGACCTCTCTGGCGGTGGTGTTGCCCTGCAGGTTGACGAAAATGGTGGTGACCCCGGGGGTGGTATAGCTGCGCAGGAAATCCAGCTTGGGTGTCTCCTGCAGTTTGCGCTCCAGGCGCTCCGTCACCTGCTTCAAAGTATCTTCAACCGTGGCTCCCGGCCACGCCGCCTGCACCACCATGGTCTTGATGATGAAGCTCGGGTCCTCACTTCGCCCGAGCCGGAAATAGGACAACACCCCGGCGAACAAGGCCAGCAGCATGAAATAGGCGATCACCGAGCGGCTCTTGAGCGCCCACGCCGATAGATTGAATTCGGTCATGGCGCCGATCCGAGCAGCCGGACTTGCTGACCGGGATGCAGGGCCTGCACGCCGGCGGTGACCACGATCTCGCCGACATCAAGGCCAGCGGAAATGGCCACCATCGCCGGATCGTAGCGGAGCACGTCGACATTGCGGATCGCCACCAGATTGCTGGTCGGATCGACGATCCAGACCGCGGGTTGGCGGTTGAATTGCGTCAGCGCCGTCGCCGGCAGCTCGATTGCGGCATGTGCGTCACGATACATGCTGCCGGTGACCGTGGCTCCGAGCCGCATCGCCGGCGGCGGTGCGGTGAGCCCGACCTTGACCGCGAAGGTGCGGGTGACGGGATCGGCCTGCGGCGCCACCTCGCGGACCCGGCCCCGGGCCTTGACCGAGGCATCTTCGCTCAGACGCACGCTGACCTCCGGATCGGCCGCCCCCGACCGCAGCAGTTGCGCGGGGACATCGAAAACGGCATCGCGCCCGTCCTTGCGCGCCAGTTTGACGATCATCTGCCCCGCTTGCACGACCTCGCCGGCACCGGGTCCCAAGGCCGTCAAGATGCCCGGCGCGTCCGCCTTGAGTTCGGTGAAGCCAACCTGGTCGTTGGCCGACTTCAATAGGGCCTGCGCCGCATCAAGCTGGGCCTGCGCCGTCTGCAGGGCCTGCGTGGCTTGATCATGATTGGCGCGCGTCGTCCAACCTTGCTTGAGCAGCGTGTCCTGGCGCTTGAAATTGTTGCGTGCCTGCGTCAGCTGTCCCTGCGCGGCGGCGAGATTTGCCTTCGCAGTTCTGAGGCCGTTGAGCTCGTTTTGCGATTCGAGGCGGGCAACGACCTGTCCCGCTTCTACCCGATCCCCCAGTTTGACATCGCTTTGCAGGATGCGACCGGAGATGCGGAAAGCGAGCGAGACCTCATCCTCAGCTTCGATCCGACCGGTGAGGGTGATCGGGGTGCCGACCTCTTGCCGCTCGGCCACCACGGTGCGCACTGGCCTGGCACCGAGCATCATCGGTTCGACTGCTGCTCGGCATGCGACCAGCACGATTGGCGCCAGCAACGCCAGTGCGGCCGAGGTCGACGCACGCACGCGATCCGGGCCGGCTGACATGGCTAAGGTGCTTTCCCTATGCGGCTGGTCGTGGTTGATGCCTGGCACCAGCGGGCAACGCGCGCCGCCGCGGGGGTATCGTGCGCGGTCACCAGGGCAGCTTCGATCGCAAACGCCATCCAGCGGCAAACCCCTTGGCGCTTCTCGAAGAGACCCAGGCTAGTTTGTGCCGCAAGCGGACGCTTTCCTATCGGGCGGAACCCTGACCTAATCTTGGACCAGCCCTGAGTATCGGCACGGCGCAATGGTCGGTGCCCGGCGCACGGCCGGCGTCCGGTCAAATTCGCGGTCGCGTTAGCTGTCGAGCGTTATGCGCTGGGGCGGCAATAGCCTTAGCTGTCGTTGCGGCGCCGCCACGAAGGTGTGCACGTAGAAGCCAGCTTTGGCATGGTCGGGCGCGTGCATGACCGGGGATGGCGCCGACAGGATCAGTAGCCCCGCGCATTCTCCAATCCAATCGAAGTGGCGATGCCCGTGCAGCAGTGCCACCTGTCCGGCGCAGGGGCGCAGGCGGCGAATAAACCAGTTGCCGTTGATCAGCGCCGTGCCAATGCGTTCGGAAAACGCCTTGGCGGTGCGAGGGTATTCGATGAGGTGATGATGCAGTGCGATGAGCCAGCGGGCCTGCGGGTACTGCGCGCGGGCGATTTCGACGGCTTTGACCTGCTCCACCGAGATCATGCCGAGGGCGTTGGTAAAAGAAAAATGCGTATCGGCGTTGGAGTCGAGCAGCATGATGCCAAGGCCATCGTCGCCGTCGGGTGGCAGCACCAGCGGAAAGATGCGCGGCCACAGGTCGGTTAGCTCCCGCGCCAACCACGGCTTGGCGCAATCCGCAAACCGGATCAGGCTGGCAAGGTGCGGGGCCAGCGTCTCCTCGAGGCTTGCTCCCAGCCGACCGCGGCTGCGATCGACGACGCGCACGCGGCCGCCT
>DATFXD010000410.1:0-3757 GCA_035258605.1 Hyphomicrobiaceae bacterium
GGGGCTGGTGGGGGCGAGGCAGACGCACGCGCCGGCATGCTGGCGTTGGCGGCACTTTTGTTGGCACCGCTTTATCGCGTCAGAGCTTTCGCCTTACTTGATGGCGTTGTCGTTATAGCACTTGCGCATCTGCTCGCAGCGGTAGGAGCCCGAGAAGTGCATGCTGTCGCCCTTCGCCGGCGAGATGAAGCGGCAGACCTCCTCCAGCCCCTCGGGGGTGAGCCAGCCCTGCCGCCGCCCGCGCTGCACGGCAAAGCAGTCCGCCGTCTCCTCGTCGGGCCCCCGAAATTGATGGCCGCATTCGTGGGCATGGATCCACAGCTTGACGGGCGTGGAGACCTTGGACAGCAACTTGGGATTGAGAATCAGGAATCCTGGGTAGGCCGCGCCATAGTCATCGAGCTGGGTGTCGAGCACGGTCGGACGCTTGCCGCACACGAGCTTGCGCCCATCGAGGCTGAGTTCGCCGAAGCCGACGATCTTGGCCTCGCCGCCGACGTGGGCAACATATTCTTCCGGACTGGGGCCGGCCGCACCCGGGGCGGGCAGCAGGGCGAGCAACGCCGTCACACCGACGGCGATCGCCGGCAAGCGACTGAGGGCCCAGCGATAGCCCCACCCGAGATCAGGCCACCCCCTCAAAGCACACCCTCTTGCCCGTCAGGTCGAACCTCGCGACACCTTCGCCGCTCGCATGGCGCGACGCAACCCATCATTTGTGTATTCCTCGTGTTCCTCAAGACGCGAGCATTGCGGCGGACCTGCGGCGGACTCGCCCCCCATAAGGTCCAGTCATCGCGCCTTGCCTGACGCGATGTTGTGCGGCAGCCGTGGCAGCGATAGGAGAGAAACGCGCAAGCGTGCTGCGGTCCGGCGCGCGCTCAAGCCCAAAGGGAGCTGCCGCTCACATGCCCGTCTCCAACGAAATCCTGGGTCACTATGGCCGCTTGGCAACGCCAACCCTCGCCAATGCGCTCGATGACGTTGGCTTCGAAGGGGTGATGGCGGGGCTCGCCCAAATCGTGCCCGGCACGCGCTGCGTCGGCCGGGCCGTGACCGTGCGCCAGGTGACGGGAAAACGCGGCGACTACCGGTCGGAGGACTTCAGGGTCGGCGACATGATCGAGGCGGCGGCGGCCGGCGACGTGCTTGTCATCGACAACGGCGGGCACTGCGTTTCAACCATCGGTGGCCTGGCGACGCTCGCCGCCAAGACCAGGGGCCTGGCCGGGGTCGTCGTCGATGGCGGCGTGCGTGATCAGGAAGAAATGCTCGAGCATCGGCTGCCGGTGTTTGCGCGTCACCTGACGCCGCTGACGGGGCGCACGCGCATCGCCATCACCGCCATCAACCAGCCGGTCAACTGCGGCGGCGTGCGGGTGCGCAGCGGCGACGTCATCGTCGCCGACGGTTCGGGCCTGGTTTGCATTCCCGCCGAGCACGCCGCCAAGGTGGCAGAGCTCGCCACCCGCTACGCCCAGGACGACGATGCGGCCGCAGCCGAACTGGTGCGCGGCTTGTCGTTCCGCGAGGCGATGGCCAAATTCGCACGCATTTAGCCCGGACATGGCGGCCATGGCCCGCGCGGCGGTCGCGCCCAGCACACGCTTCCTCGGGGCGCTCGTCGCCGTCACCTTCGCCATGAACCTGGTGGCGCGGGGCACGGCCGAATCGTTCGCCGTGTTCCTGCTGCCGGTGCAGCAGGGGCTGGGGCTGTCCCGACCCCAGATCACGCTCACCTATGCCGCCTACATGCTGGCTTACGGCATCGCGGCACCGCTGGCGGGCCAGCTCGTCGACCGACTGGGTGCGCGCGTGACCTATGGCTTTGGCCTCGCCAGCCTGGGCAGCGCCTACCTGATGGGAGGGTCTGCCACCGAGCTGTGGCACTACCTGATCACGGTCGGCGTGCTCGCTGGCCTTGGCGGCGCGGCGCTCGGCATGGTGACCGCATCGGCCCTCCTCAGCCGCTGGTTTCAGAGCCGCATCGGCTTTATCATGTCCGTGCCCTACGCCGCCGTGGGTGTCGGCATGCTGGTCTTGCCGCCGCTCACGCAGCTGTTGCTCGCAAGCTACGACTGGCGCACCACGCATCGGATCCTGGGCGTCGGCATTCTGGTGGCATTGCCGCTGGTGCAGCTGCTGCCGCTCGGGCGCTTCACGGCGGGCTCGCAGCACTGGCAGGCGCTGAACGCGGCCGCGGCGGCGACCGCGCGCGGACCTTGGACGGTCACACGGGCGATGCGCACCGGGGCCTTTTGGGGTCTCTTCACCATCTATCTGTCGACCGCGCTCGCCGGCTACAGCATCATGCCTCACTCGGTCGCCTACCTGATCGAGCAAGGCTTTGAGCCGATGGCGGCCGCCGGCGCCTTTGGGTTTACCGGCATGCTGTCGATCATCGGCATGCTCGCCATCGGCTCCATCTCCGACCGGCTCGGGCGGCGGCAAACCGCGGCGCTCTCCTACCTGTCGACCATCATGGGCATCCTCAGCCTGATGCTGGTCAGCGTGTGGCCGAGCCTGGCCCTCGTCTACGGCTTCGTCGTCTTCTTCGGATTGATGCAAGGCGTGCGGGGGCCGATCATCGTGGCGATGGTGGCCGTCCTGTTCCGGGGCGGCGGCGTCGGCGCCATCTACGGCACCTTATCGCTGGCCATGGGCCTGGGCGCCGCGCTCGGCTCGTGGTGTTCCGCCCTGATCTTTGCCTGGAGCGGCAGCTATCTCGCCTCGTTCGCGCTGGCGATTGCGGCGGCGCTGGCGGGCCTCGCCACCTTTTGGTTGCTGCCGAGCCTGCGGCACGATCAGGCGCTCGGGTGAGCGGCCGGCGACCGTGCCGCCGATGCGCCGTCAGTGCGCGAAAAATACCGGGATCTCGGCGGCGGCCAGAATATAGCTGGTGGCGCCACCAAAAATCATCTGCCGCAGCCGGCTGATGGTATAGGCGCCCTTCACCAAGAGGTCGGCCCCCTGCTGGGTGGCCTCGTTCAGGATCGTCTCGCCCGGTCGTTGCGACCGCCCGGGAATGGTCTTTTCCACGGCGGTGACGCCGTTGGCCGCCAGGTAGCCCAAGGCATCCTTGGCGGTGGGCCCAGGCACGAGGTTGCCTTCGAGCGTTAACAGCATGACGCGCTTGGCACGCCGCAGCAGCGGCATGGCCATGAACATGACGCGCGCCGTCTCGGTGCTGGCGTTCCAATGGATGACCACCGAACTGCCAAATGCCTTGGGCGGTGTCGGCGGCGCCATCAGCAGTGGGCGACCGCTATCGAACAGGCTGGCTTCGAGCGCGCTCATGCGTGCGCCGCGGTTACCGGGCCGGCTCAGAACGGTGACATCGTAGACCCGGCCGAGGCTGCCGAGCGCGCCATCCTCGATCACCGATCCGCCGCGCCAACGAAAGCGCGGGATCTTGCCCGCCTCGCCGGCGTGGCCGGTGGCAAAGCCATCAAACATCTGACGCACGCTGCGCACAAACTCGGTCTCGTTCCAATCGGCCGGTGGAATCGTCACCGCCACGATCGGATCGGGCGCCACGATCTCGGCAAACGCCGGGCGTAGCGCGACCCCCTCGATGGTGGCGTCGAACATGTTGGCCAATTGCCAAGCCGTTTCGAGCGCCGACGGCATCTGCTCGCTCTGATCGACAGGCAAAAGGATGCTCTTCATGGGTGATCAATCCAGCTTTGACGGACAGTTATTGTGATTGAGTGGCAGCATAGCACAGTTGCCGCCGCCGTGGACTAGGGGTCCCGTG
>DATFXD010000411.1:0-3885 GCA_035258605.1 Hyphomicrobiaceae bacterium
GGGTCAGGTCGGACCGTTCGGTCGCATCGCTTACCCCTGTCCCATCAATGAGGGCGTTCATGCCACAATCCACAATAATCTAAAGATGGTGCATCGGTATTGTAAGGCGGTCACTGGCTCCCTCGCGTGATCCTACTATCATTGATGTGTGACTGATTGCATGGGGGTGACCATGGCCATCATTACGCCGCCTAAGACGCTGGCGCCGGGCGCGAGTGGTCATACGCCAGCGGACTCAAAGACGCCGCTGTTGGATCGCATAAGGACGCCCGATGAGCTGCGCAAGCTGCCGGCGGCTCTTCTGCCGCAACTTGCGGCCGAGCTGCGCCAGGAAACCATCGATGCGGTCTCGGTAACGGGTGGGCATCTTGGTGCAGGTCTTGGCGTCATCGAGCTGACGGTGGCCGTGCATTACCTATTCGACACGCCCTCCGACCGCCTGATCTGGGATGTGGGCCACCAATCCTATCCGCATAAGATCATCACTGCGCGCCGCGATCGGATCCGCACGATCCGCCAGGGGGGAGGACTGTCCGGCTTCACCCGGCGCCTGGAGAGCGAGTACGACCCATTTGGCGCTGCGCATTCTTCTACCTCCATTGCCGCCGGCCTGGGCATGGCGACGGCGCGCGATCTGGAGGGTAGGAGCAACAACGTCGTTGCCGTCATCGGCGATGGCGCCATGAGCGCGGGAATGGCGTACGAGGCGATCAACAATGCGGGCGCGCGCGATGTGCGCCTGATCGTGATCCTCAACGACAACAAAATGTCGATCGCACCGCCGAGCGGCGCGCTGTCGGCCTATCTCGCACGCATCGCCCAGAGTGGCGCCGAGGTGGCGCTCTCAGACATTGCCAAACAGCTCGCCAACCGTCTGCCAAGAGACAAGGAGCACCGCGGCGTCCGGGTTGAGGACGACAGGCGCCAGCCTTGGCAGGGGGGTGTCTGGTTCGAGGAGCTGGGCTTTTATTATGTCGGCCCAATCGACGGCCATGATTTCGACCAGCTGTTGCCTGTCCTGCGCAACGTGCGCGACGCCCGACACGGCCCGATCCTGGTTCATGTCGTGACACAAAAGGGCAAGGGCTATCCGGCGGCCGAAGCGGCACGCGACAGGTATCACGGCGTCAGCAAGTTCAACATCGGGACCGGCGCGCAGGTGAAGCCGAAAGCCAACGCGCCGACCTATACGCAAGTGTTCGCGCACAGCCTGATCGAAGAAGCCAAGAAGGACGAGAAAATCGTTGCCATCACCGCCGCCATGCCGGATGGCACCGGTCTCGATCTGTTCGGCAAGCAGTTCCCCAATCGCACCTTCGATGTCGGCATTGCCGAGCAGCATGCGGTAACGTTCGCAGCGGGCCTCGCGGCCGAGGGTATGAAGCCGTTTGCTGCCATCTATTCGACCTTCCTGCAACGCGCTTACGACCAGGTCGTTCATGATGTCGCGCTGCAGAGACTGCCGGTGCGCTTTGCCATCGATCGGGCGGGACTGGTTGGTGCCGACGGGGCAACGCACGCCGGCAGTTTCGATCTTGCCTACCTTGGTTGTCTTCCCGGTTTCGTCATCATGGCGGCCGCCGACGAGGCCGAGCTTCGCCACATGGTGGCGACCGCGGTGGCGATCGACGATCGGCCCTCGGCCGTGCGCTATCCGCGCGGTGAGGGCGTTGGCATCGAGGTGCCGGCGGAGGGCACAATCCTCGAGATCGGCAGAGGGCGCATCGTCCGTGAGGGCTCGGGGGTCGCGCTGCTGTCACTCGGCACGCGGCTCGCCGAGTGCATGAAGGCGGCCGAGCAGCTGGCCGCCGTCGGGCTGTCGACCACCGTCGCGGACGCGCGCTTCATGAAGCCGCTCGACACCAAACTGATCCTGCGGCTTGCCCGCAATCACGATGTGCTCGTCACCGTCGAAGAGGGCTCGATCGGCGGCTTCGGCAGCCACGTGCTGGAGTATCTGGTCGGCGAGGGGCTCCTCGACAGCGGCCTGATCGTGCGTACCATGAAGCTACCCGACGTCTTTATCGACCACGATTCGCCGCAGAACATGTACGAGCAGGCGGGCTTGGCCGCGTCGAGCATCGCCGAGACGGTAATCGCTGCCCGCCGCCGGGTGGAACTCGCTCGCGGTCGCAGCCGACCTTATCGTCGCCGATCAGGCGTGCGGCTCGCAGACGTCAGCTGACGGCACGCGCCGCCAAAAGCGGCCGGAGCCCCGCCAAAACCGCCGCCATTCAAGCCCCTGCCAGATCAGCAGCGCGGGCAGGCCAACGACGATTTCCCGCGCCCGTTTGAGCAGGGCGAGGGCGAGTGAAACCTCCGGCTGCAATCCAAACACGGCCCCCAGCATCAGATAGCCGCCCTCCTGGACGCCGGCGGCCCAGGGCACCACAAAGGCGGTGGTTCGCAGCGCAAAAACCAGACTTTCCACGACCAGCGCAGCCGTAAAGCTCAATGGGTGGCCCATCAGCTTGAGGCCGAGCCAGGTTTCGGCCGCGCCGACCACCCAGCCCGCCAAGTGAAGCATGGTGGAGGCTGCGATCCGCATCGGATGCCGATAAATCTGCCGGATGGCGGCATCGATGCGTGCGACCTCGACCAGGCGTTCGAAGCGCCGCCGTAGGCCATGTTGCACCGGAAGCTTGTGCACAAGCCGGTAGAGGCCGTTGCGTTGTAGATAGACGAAGCCAGCGACCGCAAGTGCGGCCAGCAAGAGACCCGCCAGGGCCCACCACGCACCGTCTGCACCGGGCCGCTGTGCGAGCAGCAAACCCAAGCCGAGCAGCGTGAACAGCAGCTGGCTCGCGATCTCGATGGTGAGATCGACGATGGTGGTGGCACCGGCCAGGCTCAGCGCAATTGCATGAAAAGACAGTTCGCGGGCTGCGATCATCTCACCCGCGGCGGGTAGAACCGCCAGCAGGTTGCCGGCGCTGTCACGCAGCCAGCGCGCCCACACGAACGCCAACATCGTGCCTGGACCTTGGGCGAGCAGCGCCTGCCAGGCCAGCGCACACAAGAGAACAGAAAGCACGTGGACGCCACACAGGGCCGCCAGGCCGCTCCAGCCGGCAGCGGCGAACGCCCGCCCGATCGGCTCCAAGCCGAAATAAACGAACAGGCCAATGGCGAAGGCAAAGCCGCCGAAGATGCCCGCGATCACGCTGAGTTTCAGGTTCATCCAGCCGCCACGTGTCGCGCTTGCGATCCTCATTTCTCAAGCGCTCCGGCCTGATTTGGCAGCCCAGATGCGCTGCCGGTGGTCATCTGCTTGCGGAACGCGGAGATGGAGAAGGTGTTTGGCCCCCACCGTGTTCGGTCGCCCACTAGACTGACGGCCCAAGCCAGAAAGCAAACGCATTCGCGCACCGGAACCAGCCACGGTTGCGGAGGCGTTGCCATCATCAGGCTGCGCCGAACCCGATGATGGAGGGCGATGCGTGCGGCGATCTCCATGCCGATGACGATCAAGCCGACCACGGTTGGACGCGGCAGCAGCAAAAGCAGCAGCAGCGGCAAGGGAAAAGTTACCATCGACAGGAACTGATCAAGCGGGCGGCAGGCGCGCTCGGCTTGCTGCCAGCGAACCTCACGCAGGAAGAGCGCAGCGAAATCGCGCTCGGCCACCACCGTCTCGCAGGCGTAAGGCGAAAGAACTACCGACCAACCTTGGCGCGAAACGAGCCACCCCATCGCAAAATCCTCGGCAATGCCCTGCGACAGGTGCTCAAAGCCGCCGATCTCGTCGAGCGCCTGGCGGCGCACGGCGCTCATCGCGCCGAATACGAAATCGATCCCACGCAGCCCAACGTCGACCAATACTGAGGGCACCACCCAGTCATTAATGTACAAGGCGCCGAAGTTGGCGACCGGCCCCGCCACGGG
>DATFXD010000412.1:0-10226 GCA_035258605.1 Hyphomicrobiaceae bacterium
GAGGTGCTCAAGGCCTATCTTGCCGCCTTCGATAGCCACATCACCGCGCTCACCGGCGATGCCGCCCAGCTGGCGGCGGTGGCGGCGCAGTTTGGTGCCAGCTACGCCAAGGTGGCGGAGAGCAACGGCGCCTATAGCCTCGACCATACCGTCAAGAGCTATCTGGTCGATCAGGACGGCCACGTGGCGGGCAGCATCGACCCGGAGACCCCCGAGCCCGACCAGCGGCGGCTCTTGGCCTGGCTCGCCCCCCATTGAGGCGGCGCCGGCCGTGGTGGCGGGTGGTGCCATGACCTTGCCGCCGCCGCGCCGCCACGAGGCACCGGGCATGTCAACCCCATTCAGCGAGGCCTTGCGGCGGCAGTTGGCTGCGGCCTGTCAGGCATTCCCGCGGCTGGCGGAGCCCGCCGGCAGCGCCGGCCTGAAGCGGGCGGCGGTCGCGGTGGTGCTTTTGCCGGTGGGCGATGACGCCGACAGTGCCGCGTTTCTGTTGACGCGGCGCGCCACGGGATTGCGCGGCCACTCAGGCCAATGGGCGCTGCCGGGCGGCCGCTGTGAGGAGGGCGAGACGGCAGCGGCGGCAGCCTTGCGTGAACTGGGCGAGGAGGTTGGCCTCGAGCTCGGGGCGCAGGACGTCCTGGGTCTGCTCGACGACTATCCGACGCGGTCGGGCTACCTCATCACCCCGGTGGTGGTGTGGGCCGGCGTACCGGGGCAGCTCAGCCTCGATCCCAGCGAGGTCGCGGCCGTCTACCGCATACCATTGGCCGAGCTCGTCGATGGCGATGCCGCCGATTTCAGTGCCATTCCCGAGAGCGACCGGCGCTTGATCCGGCTCCGCATCAACGGCGGCTGGCTGCACGCCCCGACGGCGGCCGTGCTTTATCAGTTCGCCGAGCTCGTCAAGGGCCGCGTCACCCGCGTATCCGACCTGGAGCAGCCGGTGTTTGCCTGGCGTTAGCCCGCGGTCGGCCTTACGGCCGGATGACGCCCTTGCCCGTGGTCTGCGTATCGAACAGACGGTAGGCGGCATCGGCCTCATCGAGCCGCCAGCGGTGCGTGAACAGCTTCTCGACCGCGATATTGTGATCGGCGACGAATTCGGCGCAGTCCGCCTGACCCTGGCGCGAGAATGTCCACGAGCCGACCAGGGTGATCTGGCGTCGCAGCAGGTCGGGGCTGACGTCGAGCGTGACCTGGCCGCGCTCGCCGACAAAGCACGCCGTACCCCAGGCGCGCGTTGCGCGCACGGCGGCCGCGCGCGCCTCGCCGGCGCCCGAGGTGTCGAGCGTCTTGTGTGCCCCCTCGCCGTGCGTCAGGTCGCGGATCGCCGCGACCGGGTCGTTGGAACGCGCATCGATCACCTCGTGGGCGCCGAACTGGGCGGCGAGCGCGCGGCGCTCGGGCGAGACGTCGAGGGCGATGACGCGGGCGCCCATGGCGACCGCCAGCTGCGTCGCCGACAGTCCGACCGGCCCTTGGCCGAAGATGGCGATGGTGTCGCCGCCCTGCAGGTTGCTGCGCTTCAAGGCGCCATAGGCCGTGCCGGTGCCGCAGGAGATGGCGGCGCCGGTCTCAAACGAGAGCGCATCGGGCAGCGGCACCAGGGTCGATACCGGCGCCAGCATGTAGTTGGCGTGCCCGCCATGGCCGCTTGCCCCGAACACCACCGCGCCCTCCAGGCACATCTGCGTCCAGCCGGTGCGGCAGTGCTTGCATTGGCCGCAACCCTGGTAGTGGTGGTCCATCACGCGCTGGCCGATGTGGGCCTCCTTGGCGGTGACACCGCTACCGACCGCCACCACCACGCCGCAGGGCTCGTGCCCGGCGATCACCGGTTCGGTGCCGCGCTTGAACCCGGACTGGGTGTCGCCGGGCTTGAATTGCGCCCGGTAGACGTGCAGATCGCTGCCGCACATGCCGGAGGCCTTGATTTCGAGCACCACATCACGCGGGCCGGGGGTCGGATCGGGAAAGTTGCGCACGTCGAGCCGCCGGTCGCCGAGAAACACTACCCCCTTCATGCCAACCTCCTGCGTATCTAGCGTTTTGCCATTGTCTCACTGAGACATGTACCAGCCGCCGTTGGGCGAGATCACCTGCCCGGTCATGAATGCGGCCTCGTCGCTGGCGAGATAGACCGCCGCCCAGGCGATGTCGTCGGGCTCGCCCAGGCGCTGCAGTGGCGTCTGGGCCGCGATTCTGCCGCGCAGCGGCCCGAGCGGCGCCGTCATATCGGTGTGGATCCAACCGGGGGCAATGGAATTGACGCGAATGTTGCGCACCGCCACCTCGTGCGCCAGCGCGCGCGTGAAGCCCAGGATGGCGGCCTTGGCAGTCGAGTAGGGCACGCTGCCGGGGCGCCCGAAGGTGCCCATGACGCTCGCCATGTTGATGATCGAGCCCGACATCTGCACGTTCATGATCTTAAGGGCCTCGCGCGTGCAAAAGAAGGTGCCGTCGACGTGCACGGCCAGCATCCGCCGCCAGCCGGCGTCGCTGGTGTTGACGGTGCCGTCGAGAAAGGTGGTGACCGGGCCGCCGCCGGCAATCTCATCGGCTTGCTTGAGGCGGAGCGCAATGATCGCATCGGCGTCGTTGCGGCCTTCGAGCCCGCTGATGCCGGCATTGTTGACGAGAATGTCGAGCCGCGGCGAGAGCTTGGCCACCTCGCCGAACATCGCCGCGACTGCCGCCGAATCCGCGACATCGGCCACCACGGCGTGGCCGCCCAAGGCCTCGGCGGTGGCGGTTGCCGCAGCCAGGCTGGCGTCGTTGATGATGACGCGCGCGCCCTCCTCGGCGAAGCGGTGCGCGATCGCCGCCCCGAGGCCGCGCCCGCCGCCCGTGATCAAGGCCACCTTGTCCTTGAGCCTGTGCATGAACGAGGCCTCCTTGCCTTGGCGCAATGCCACTGCGCTGATCTAAACGCGGCCGTCGACGGCCACATCCAACAGCTTCGGCCCCGGCGTCGAGAACGCGCGCCGCAGCGCCGCGGGTACGGCTTCGGGGTCGGCGATGGTTTCGGCCGGCACGCCCATGGCCTTGGCCAGAGCCGCAAAGTCGATGGCCGGATCGGCAAAATCCATGCCGATATAGTGGTCGTTGCCGTGAAACGACAGCAGCCGTTGTTTGATGATGCGGTAACCGCCGTTGTTGGCGATTACGTAGGTGATCGGCAGCCGGTGGTGAGCCGCGGTCCACAGCGCCTGGATCGAGTACATGGCGCTGCCGTCGCCGCTATAGCAGCACACGGGCCGTGGCGCCTGCGCCAGCGCCACGCCGACGGCCGCGGGCAGCCCCCAGCCGATGCCACCCGAGGCCAGGGCGTGGAAGCCATAGCGGTCGCGATAGGCGACGAGATCGGTGAGGTGGCGGGCGCTGGTCAGGCCTTCGTTGACGATGACCGCATCGCGCGGCAGGGCGTCGGCGATCTGCAAGCTGAGCCAGTCATAGTCGATCGGTCGGCGGCCGGCGTTGCGCGCCAGGCGCTGGCCGAGCTGTTTGCGTTTCGCGCTCCAATTGGTCTTTTCCAGCCGCGCCAGCGCCGCCTTGGCGCGGGCGGCCAGCGCCGCGCCGCCTTCACCGATCAGGCGCGGTGTCAGCGCCTCTAGGGTCTCGCGCAGGTCGGCGCGCACCGCCAGCTCGACGGCGAAATTCTTGCCCATGTCCCAGTCGAGGAGACCGAGGTGGACGACCGGCAGGTCGGGCGGCAGCGGCTCGGTTTCGCTCCACACCGACATGCGGAGCGGATCGGCGCCGAGCACGATCATGAGATCGAATTTGGCCAGTAGATCGCGCACCTGCCGCTGGTCGCGCGACAGCGAGCCGGCATAACAGACGTGCTCGGACAGAAAGTGGGCGCCATAGGGCGCGCTCTGCTGGTAGGCTGGGCAGCCCAATGCCTCGGCCAAGGCGGCTGCCGCCGCCAGCGCGTCGCTTTTGACGACCTCATCGCCGCACACCATCACCGGCCGTTGGGCGCGCAACAGGCGTTGCGCCAGCCGGTCGAGCAGGTCATCGGCGGGCCGCGTGCGGGTTTCGATGCGGGTCGAAGCACCAAGCTCGATGCCGGCCTCGGCATTGAGGATATCGCCCGGAAGCGAGATGAACACCGGCCCGGTCGGCGGCGTCATGGCAACCTTGGCGGCGCGCCGCACGATGCGCGGCAGGTCCTCGAGCCGCGTCACTTCGACCGCCCACTTCACCAGCGGCTCGGCAATCGGCAGCAGCGGCGCATAGAGCAACGGCTCGGTCAGACCATGACCTTGCTCCTGCTGGCCGGCGGTGACGATCATCGGGGTACCGGTAAAACTGGCATTGAACAGCGAACCCATGGCATTGCCGAGCCCCGGCGCCACGTGCACGTTGCAGGCGACCAGCCGCCCGCTCGCGCGCGAGAAGCCGTCGGCCATGGCCACCACCAGGGCCTCCTGCAGCCCGAGAACGTAGCCGAGGTCGGGATGCTCCTTGAGGGCATGCATGATCGGCAGCTCGGTGGTGCCCGGGTTGCCGAACAGATGCGTGACGCCCTCGTCCTTGAGAAGGGCCAGAAAAGCCGAACGGCCGGTGCTCAGGTTCATGCTCTCTCCCGTTGTCGATGCGGCAAGCCTAGCGTGCTATCGCCGTCATCGACAAGGTTTGGCAGCCCGATGCCACGCCGGCGACGGCGCCGATTTGGGCTTGTCGATTGCGGGCCGGCAGTCTTCCATGTATCTGGCTTGTGGGCGTGGGAGATGCCGCCGCCGGGCGCGTTGCCTGTGGCTGGTCCCGCGCCAATCGCCGGGAGGCCCCGATGTGGTTTTGCTTGCGCGGCGCCCGCGCCGCTGTTTGCTTGTCGCTGCTGCTGGTCGCACCGGCCGCAGCCGACGAACCCACGGCGTTCGCGTGCAATTTTACCGTTGGCACCGCCTATGCCTACGACCAGGGAAAATTTGCACCGGAGCCGGCGGCGCCGCTCAACTTCACCATCACAGCCGTCGATACCAAGGCGCAAACCGCCGATTTGACCACCGAGCGCGGCACCGGCCCGTTGCGGCTGGTGCAGGCGGTGAATGCCACCCACTTTCTCGAGGTGGCAACCGAAGGCTATTTGAACATCACCACCATCTACGACAAGGACGAGGAGAGCGGCAAATACCCGGCCGTGCATTCGCGGCATCTGGGGATCCTGGGCCAGCCGGTGGTCACGCAATATCAGGGCTTTTGCCAGGCCAAAGACTAGCCAGCCGGCAACCTAGCGATTGCTCCCCGGCGCTCCCTGATGCCATAAGCTTTGCCTTCTATGCTGAACAAGGTCCTGATCGCCAATCGCGGCGAAATCGCGCTCCGCATCATGCGCACGGCTCGGCGGCTTGGCGTCAGTACCGTCGCCGTC
The DNA here is from genome assembly GCA_035258605.1 of Hyphomicrobiaceae bacterium. Taxonomy (GTDB): domain Bacteria; phylum Pseudomonadota; class Alphaproteobacteria; order Rhizobiales; family Hyphomicrobiaceae; genus AWTP1-13. The sequence continues at coordinate 5,378 of DATFXD010000412.1, forward strand.
GTTTCCGAACCCGACCGCCAGTTTCCGTTCGCGGCCGCCGCCGACGAAGTCGTGCCGATCGGCCCGGGCCCGGCGGGGGAAAGTTACCTCAGGATCGACAAGATCATCGCTGCGGCTCGCGCCACGCGGGCCGACAGCATCCATCCAGGCTACGGCTTTCTTGCCGAGAACGCCGATTTCGCCGAGGCGGTGGCCGCCGCCGGCATGCGTTTCATCGGCCCGTCGCCCGAGGCCATGCGCCGCATGGGGGGCAAGGCGGAGGCCAAGGCGATCGCCAGCAAGGTCGGGGTGCCGGTGGTCCCCGGCTATTGGGGCAGCCGTCAGGCGCCGTCGCTGTTGGCTGCTGAGGCCAAACGCATCGGCTATCCGGTGATGATCAAGGCGGTCGCCGGCGGTGGCGGTCGCGGCATGCGGCTGGTCGCGCGAGCTGACGAGTTCGCGGCCGCGCTCGACAGTGCCCGGCGCGAGGCGCAGGCCGCGTTCGGCGATGACCGGATCTTGATCGAAAAGGTGATCGGCCGCGCCCGCCATATCGAGGTGCAGGTGTTCGGCGATAGCCATGGCAACGTTGTGCACCTGTTCGAGCGCGACTGCAGCTTGCAGCGCCGCCACCAGAAAGTGATCGAAGAGGCGCCGGCGCCGGGCATTGCAGCCGAGCTGCGCCAGGCGCTCACCGAGGCCGCGGTCGCCTGCGCCAAGGCGGTCGAATATGAAGGTGCCGGTACGGTCGAATTCCTGGTCGAGGGCGGCAGCCTGTCGGCGCACGCGCCGTTCTACTTCATCGAGATGAATACCCGGCTGCAGGTGGAGCATCCCGTCACCGAAGCGATCACCGGCCTGGATCTGGTGGAATGGCAGCTGCGCGTTGCGGCGGGCGAGGCGCTGCCACTGCGGCAGGAACAGATTGTGATCGCCGGCCACGCCATCGAGGCTCGGTTGTGTACCGAGGAACCGGGCAAAGGCTTCTTGCCTTCGGTCGGGCCGATCGCCGCCTTCGAGGCCCCGGTACGCCCGGGCTTGCGCATCGATGCGGCAATCGAAACCGGTTCGGTGGTGAGCCCCTACTACGATGCGCTGATCGCCAAGCTCATTCAATCGGCGCCGGACCGCGACGCCGCCCGCAGCGGGCTGGCACAGGCGCTGCAGGAGACGGTGGTGGCGGGCCCCCGTACCAACGCCGGCTTCCTGCATGCGCTGCTATCTGATCCGCAGTTTGCGAGCGCGACCATCGATACCGGATTGATCGGTCGCCAACTCGAGCGGCTGGTGTCGGCGCCGGCGCTGCCGGAGGCTGCCATCGGCCTCGGCGTCACCCAACTGCTGCTCAATGCTCACGATCAGGCGGAGGAGCTGCGGTGGGCGTTCGCGGGTGCCAGCTACTCGCCCTGGAGCGCGCAGGATGGCTTCCAGCTCGGCGCGGCGCGACGGCAAACCGTGACCGTGGCCGCCGACGGCGTGCCGCGCCAGTTTGCAATCGAGTGGAGCGCGGCTGGACCGCGCGTCGTCGGCGCCGATGCCGTCGATCAGCCGGGGGAGATTGCCCGCACCTTGCTGATCGGCGACGGCGATACCGTCCACGTCCTCAATGGCATGCGCCAGGTCACCCTAGGCTGGCCGCCGTTCGATGCCGCCGTTGCCGATGCGGCAAGTGACGACAGCAGCATCCGTGCACCGATCATCGGTCGGGTGGCCAAGCTCTATGTGCGGGAGGGGGAGCTGGTGGCAAAGGGCGATCGCATCGCCGTGGTCGAGGCCATGAAGATGGAGCACGTGCTGCACGCGCGGCGGGCGGGCCTAATTGCCAAGCTCGCCGTCAAGGAGGGACAACAAGTCACGCTGGCGGCGCTGATCGCAACGCTGGCGCCCGCCCCCGAGAAAGATTAGTTTGGGCACCCATCGGTTTTGCCGCCCCTAGCGATTGCCAGCACGCGACCTTTTCCCATGCCGAAGATCACCTTCATCGAGCACGACGGCACCCCACACACGGTGGAGGCCACCGTCGGCGATACGGTGATGGAAACGGCGCTAGCCAAGAGCGTGCCCGGCATCGTCGCCGAATGCGGCGGCTCGTGCACCTGTGCCACCTGCATGGTGTATGTGGATGAGGCGTGGCTGGAACGCGTGGGCGAGCGCTCGCCCGAGGAGGAGGATCAGCTCGATTTTGCCTTCGACGTGCAGCCGAACTCCCGCCTGTCCTGCCAAATCGAGGTCACCGACCAGCTTGATGGGCTGGTGGTGCGCACGCCCGCCTACCAGGGTCGCTAGTCCAAAGACACCTGCTGCGCCGTCAGCCGGGCAGCGCAATGTCGCTCGACTGGACGCGTTTGACCCCCGCCTGGTCCATGCTCTTCCAAGCCGCCGCCAGCGAACCGTGGGTGTCGATGCCGCGGCAGGCGTCCTCGATCACGCTGGCCTCGAGCCCAAGCTTGCGGGCATCCATCGCCGTCCAGGCGACGCAAAAATCGGTGGCCAGGCCCACCACGTAGACCGTCTTGATGCCGCGCTCGTGGAAGTAGCCGTCGAGGCCGGTCTTGGTTCTGCCGTCCGCCTCCACGAACGCCGAATAACTGTCGACGTTGCGGTTGAAGCCCTTGCGAATGATGAGCTGCGCATGCGGGATGTTGATGTCCTTGTGGATGGCGGCGCCGTCGGTTCCCTGCACGCAGTGGTCGGGCCACAGGATCTGCTTGCCGTAGGCGAGCTCGACGCTGTCGAACGGCTTCTTGCCGGCGTGGGTCGAGGCAAACGAGATATGCCCGGGGGTGTGCCAGTCCTGCGTCAGCACGACGTTGTAAAAGGCCTTGGCCAAGCGGTTGATGAGCGGGATGATCTCGTCGCCCTTGTCGACCGCCAGGCTACCGCCGGGAGTGAAGCAGTTCTGCACATCGACGACGATCAGCGCCGTGTCGGAGCCTGGAGTGATCTTGGCTTGAGCCAGCGCGCGAGGCATGAGCGAGGCCATGGTGAGGCCGCAGGTGCCGGTGAGAAACGAGCGTCGGGAGAAAGTGTGCATCGGGCTGATCCTTCTGGCAAGCTGATGCTGTCCCCAGCTTATGCTGAGGGATTGCTCGCAGGAAGCGCAATGATCCGGTAAAGAAGCGGCAATGATCCGGTCAAGAAGCGCAACGGTAAAGCAGCGCAATGATCCGGTAAATCTGTGGCGCCAAAGGTGACGATGAGGACGCGATGGCGTTGCATTTGATCAAGCTGTGCGTCGGGACCGACTCGATTGAAGATCTGGCCGCCTGGCAGCGCCAGCGCCTCAGGCAGCGGCGCCAGGCGGGCGAAAAGCAGCCGCGTCTCTTTCACCGCACCTTCCAGATGCCGAAACGGCGCGAGGAATTGCTTGCCGGTGGTTCGCTCTATTGGGTGATCAAGGGCATGGTGCAGGTTCGCCAGCCGCTGATCGACATCGTCGAGGGCAGTAAGGAGGACGGCACGCCCTGCTGCCTCTTGATCCTGAAGCAGGAGCTGATCACCGTACGTCCGACGCCGAGGCGTGCCTTTCAGGGCTGGCGCTACCTGAGCGCCGACGAAGCCCCGGCCGATCTGGGGCGCAAGCTCGCAAGCGGCATCACCCAGATGCCTCCCAAGATGCGCAAGCGCTTGGCGGAACTGGGCCTGCTCTAGGTCCTGACGCCGTTGGCCGGGCGGGGATAGCGCACACGAGTGCGCTGTCGCGCTCACTCGAGGCCATCGGCATTTGCCTTCGCCGCCAAGGCCCGCCGGCCGCCAGCAGCAAACGGCTGGCCGCCGCGGCCGCGGCGAGCAGAGGTCGTCAGCCGGCAGCGCCGCGGTTGTTGCCACCCTGCCCTGCGGCTAGGCTGGGCCGACATTGCCCGCAGGAGACCGACCATGCCCCATGACCCCCGCCAGCCGCCAGCCGACGGCCCTGCCGCCGAGCTCGATATGCCCCCCGAGCGCCGCAGCGCGGCCAAGGCACATGCCGCGCTGTTGTCTGAGACGGCCAGGCGGGTCGCAGCCGAACTGCCGTTGGCGGCCGATGTCGACGACTTCCGCCGCATCCTGATCGCTGAGGCGCGGTCATGATGGAGCTCGAACAGCTTTCGGCGCGGGCGCTGGCGCAGGCGATTAGGGCCAAGCAGATCTCGAGCGCCGCGGCCACCGAGGCCGCCATCGGCCGTCTTAAGGCGGCGCACGAGCTCACCAACTGCGTCTTGAGCCTAGAGGCCGACACCGCCTTGGCGGCGGCCAAGGCCGCCGATGCGGCGCTCGGCGCCGGCCGGCCGCTTGGACCCCTGGCGGGCGTCCCGCTGGCGCATAAGGATATGTTCGACCGGTGCGGCAAGATCGCCAGCTGGGGCGCGCGGATCCGCGCCGATGGCGCGGCCACCGAAGATGCCACCGTCATCGCGCGCTTGCGTGCCGCCGGTGGCCTCGAAATCGCCGCCCTGCACCTGACCGAATTTGCCTTCGGCCCGACCGGCCACAACTACGTGTTGGGACACGCCCGCAATCCATGGGACCCGGCACGGATCACCGGCGGGTCGTCGGCGGGAACCGCTGCGGCGGTGGCCTATGGCGCCATCCCGGCAGGGCTGGGCTCCGACACGGGTGGCTCGCTGCGCCTGCCGGCGGCGGCGTGCGGCATCACCTCGATCAAGCCGACCTGGGGCCGGGTCAGCCGCGCCGGTGCCATGCCGCTGGCGCCGTCCCTCGACACCATCGGGGTGATCGCCCGCCACGTCGAGGATCTGGCGCTCACGCTGGGCCTGTTTGCGGGTCCCGATCCGCGCGATCCGTCCTCCGCGGCGCTGCCGGTTGCCGACTACCTTGCCCGGCTGACCGAGCCCATCGCTGGCATGAGGCTTGGGGTTGACGCAGCCCT
>DATFXD010000413.1:0-9963 GCA_035258605.1 Hyphomicrobiaceae bacterium
GTTGCTAACGCTTGACCCCCCCGGGACGCGAGCGGTAGCCTCTTGGTGTAGATCGTGCGTGGAGGCCGTCCATGGCATCCTTCACCATCGTACCCCTGACGGATCACACCGGTGCCGAGGTCGTCGGCGTTGACTTCACGCGGCCGATCGACAGCGACACGCGCGCCATCCTAAACCGAGCGTTCATCGACCGTCATGTGCTGGTCATGCGCGACCAGCATTTCTCGCCAGAGCAATTCAAGGTCGCCGCCCAAGTCTTCGGCGAGCTGCAGCAGCACGACAAGAAGGAGCACCACGTTCCGGGTCATCCCGACGTGTACTACGTTTCCAACGACGAGATCGTCAATGGAAAGCGCATCATCCCGGGCGAGACTTTTCACACGGATCATTCCAACCACCCGCGCCCTCCGAAGGCCACCATGCTGTTTGCGGTGGCGCTGCCCTCACGTGGCGGCGATACCCAATACGTGAATATGCATGACGCCTACGAAGACCTTGCCGATGCCACCAAGCGCAGGATCGACGCGCTGAAAGCCGTGCACGTCTATCAGAGTAAGCATAGTCCGCGCTCACTTGGCCGCATCAGCGAACAGAGCCTACGTGACGTGCCGCCGCCGGGCATCCATCCGCTGGTTCGCACGCATCCCGACAATGGCCGCAAGGCGCTCTATCTCAATCCCGTACGCATGGAATCGATCGCCGGGATGGAGGACAGCGACGCGCTGGCATTGATCGGCGACCTGATGCGTCACGCGACACAAAGAAAATACGAGTATCGCCACCAATGGCGGCACGGCGACTGGGTGTTGTGGGACAATCGTAGCGTTATGCATCAGGCGAATGCCGACTACGACATGAACCAGCGCCGCTACCTGTATCGCCTTATGCTCAAGGGTGAGATCCCCGCTTAGGCAGGAAAGACAACGGGATGGTTGACCGATTCGCAGCTAGCGCCCGTTGCAGTGCGTGCTCGAGTGCGCGCCCGCACATAGTCCGTCCCACAGCCAATCACAATGGCCGCCCGGTAAACGGGGGCCGCGAAGGGAGGTTAGCATGGGAGGCAAACACAGGAGGTCGCTTAGCTCGATTGGGCTGACCAGAAGGGACCTGCTGGTTGGCAGCGCCGCCATGGCGGCGCAAGGGCCTGCGCCCTTTATGACGCCGGCCGCCGCGGCGGCTGCGAATGGCACCATGACGCTCGCCTGGCATACCGCCATGGCGCCGCGTTGGCTCGATCCGCAAGAGCATGACGGTACGGCAACGCCCGATAATTTCCTCACGGCGCTGCACGATGCGCTGATCAAGAACTCCGGCACCACGCTTTACGATCATCCCGCCCTCGCCGAGCGCTACGAGTTTGCTCAGGACGGCAAGAGTGCCACCTTCTGGTTGCGCGAGGGCGTCCAATTCCACAACGGCGAACCGGTCACGGCCGACGATGTCAAGTTCAGCTACGAGAGCTACCGCGGCGCGCTGGCGTCTGCATTCAAGGCCAAGACCGAATCTGTCGACGTCGTCGACAAGCGCACGGTTCGCTTTCGGTTCAAGGAGCCGTTTTTGGATTTCCTGCTGCTCATTGGCTCGGGCAACGTCACCGGTGCCGGTTGGGTCGTACCAGCCAAGTATTACCAACAGGTTGGCCCGGATGGGTTCAAGCGCAAACCGATTGGCGCCGGGCCCTACAAGCTCGCTTACGTCGAGGCGGGTGTGAAGCTGCAGCTTGAAGCGTTTGAGCAGTACTACAAGCCGGTACACATTAAGCAGTTTACCATTGTGTCGGTACCCGAGGCAGCGACGCGGCTCGCCATGCTGGAGCGCGGCGAGGCCGATATTATCTATGGCCTGCCGGGCGAGCTGATCGACCGAGTCAAACAGAACCCGAAGTTGATGCTGGCACCGGTGCTGTCCGGTAGCTTTTGGCTTGAGCTCGTCGGTTTCCAGGACCCGAGCAGTCCATTCCATGACAAGCGCGTGCGCCAAGCCATCAGCCTGGCGATCGATCGCAAGGCCATCAACGAGGCGGAGTCGGGCGGGCTTGGCAAGGTCAGCGGCAATTGGATCAATGACGATGTGCAGTACGGCCTCACCTGGCCCGAGCTGGAATTCAATCTGGAGAAGGCGCGCGCCCTCATGAAGGAGGCCGGCCACGCCAATGGCTTTGCCGTCAATTGGCTGACGCCGCTGGCGCCGTTCTATTCGCGCGGCGAACGCGTGGTGGCACAGCTGCAGGCAATCGGCATCCGCGCCAAATTGCAGGTGATGGAGCGCGGCATCTTCCTGCAGCGCACCCAATCCGGCAAGCAGCAATGGCCTGGCGTGCAGATCATCATGCACGGTGCGCGCATCGGCGGGACCTGGGTCAACTGGTACGAGTCGTTCTTCAAATGCGGGGGGTTCAACTCGGCGGACCGCGTATGCGTGCCCGAGCTCGATGCCAAGCTCGACCGCTACAAGACTTCGACCGATGCCTCGGAGCGCAAGCTGCTGGCGGAGGAGGTGCAGCGCGCGATTCTGGACAACTATTATCTAGTGCCGGTTTTTCGCCATGCGTTCATGAACGCCATCGGGCCGCGCATCGCCGCCCAAAAATGGCAGGACGTGTTCCCGACGATTACCACGGGGTACGCGTATCCGTGGGAAGACATCAAACTCAAGGGGTAGGTACCAGCATCTAGGCCAAGGCCGACCAGCCATGCTTCAATTCATCATTCGCCGAACCTGCTACAGCATCATCACCTTGCTGATCCTGAGCCTCACCATCTTCGCCGTGGTGAGGTTCACGGGTGACCCGGCAACCCTGATGGCCGAGCCTGGCGCGCGGGCGGAGGACTTGGCCCGCGTCCGCGCGCAATGGGGGCTCGATCGCTCCTGGCCGGTACAGTACTACCAGTTCGTGCAGAACATCCTGTCCGGCAACCTCGGCATCTCCTTCAACTACCGCATGCCGGTGAGCGAACTCTATTTCGAGCGCCTGCCCAATTCGCTGCAGCTCGCCCTTGCGGCGACTTTGCTTTCGTTTCTCATCGGCATCCCAGCCGGCCTGCTTTCGGCCGTGCGCGTCGACGGCATTTGGGACCAGACCGGCAAAGTCGTAGCGCTGTTGGGCCTGTCGATTCCGGGGTTTTGGCTCGGGCTACTGTTGATCCTCGTGTTTTCGGTGTACCTGGAATGGCTGCCCACCGGTGGTAAGGGTGACTGGCGCAACCTCCTCATGCCAGCGTTGGCGCTCGGGTGGTATTTCGCCGCCTCACTTTTGCGCCTCACCCGCTCGAGCATGCTCGAGGTGATGCGTAGCGAATACATCAAGCTTGCGCGTCTCAAGGGGTTACCCGGCTACGTCGTCATCGCCAAGCATGGCTTCAAGAACGCGTTGGTACCGGTACTGACCTTGGCGGGAGTCAATCTGGTGGTGATGGTGAACGCCGCGGTCATCATCGAGGTGGTGTTCGCATGGCCGGGCATCGGCCGATTGCTGTTTGAGGGTATCTTTCAGCGGGATTTTCCACTCGTGCAGGGCGTTGTCGTGCTGGCCGGCGTCATGATTGTGTTCGTCAATCTCTTGATCGACATCCTCTACGCTTACATCGATCCCCGCATCCGGCTGATGAGATAGGCAACCATCCCATGTCGACCACCACCGCACCCAAAGCCATCGAATTCTCCGCACCGAGCCCGCTGCGGCGCTGGCTGCGCGAGTTGCCGCTGCTTCCGGTGCTGATCCTGCTGCCGTTCGCACTGATGGCAACATTTGCCCCCTTTATTGCACCCTACGATCCGACCGAACCCGTGCCGGGTGCCAAGGTTTTTGCGCCACCCTTTTGGATGGTGGACGGCAACACCGCCACATTACTTGGCACCGATTTTCAGAGCCGCGATTTGCTTAGTCGGCTCATCTATGGAGCTCGCGTGTCGCTGATCGTTGGTTTGATGGGCACCGTGGTGGCCGGCAGCCTTGGCACGGTGCTCGGCATCTTGTCGGGCTATATCGGTGGTTGGGTCGATCAATTGATCATGCGCGTGACGGATGCTTGGTTGGCGCTGCCGGCCCTGGTGTTCGCCATCTTCCTTGCTACGGTCGTCGGCCCGAACATGTGGAACATTGTCATCATCCTAGGGCTTGTCTACTGGACCCGCTACGCCCGGGTCATCCGCGGCGAAGTTTTGAGTCTGCGCGAGCGCGAGTTCGTGCAGTTGGCCGAGATCGCCGGCGCCTCGCGCCTACGTGTGATCGTGCGACACATTCTACCTAATGTGCTCAACACGGCGATGGTGCTGGCTAGCCTCACCATCGGCGTTGTCATCATCGCCGAGGCCTCGCTCAGCTTCCTCGGCGTCGGCGTGCCGCCGCCCGAGCCGGCGTGGGGCCTGATGCTGTCGGAAGCACGATCGACCCTAATGGCGGGCAAGTGGTGGCTGACCGTGTTTCCCGGGGCCTGCATCCTGCTGGTGGTGCTCGCCACCCAGCTATTGGGTGATTGGCTGCGCGTCCGGCTCGATCCGCAACAGCGCAACCTCTAGGCTTGGATGACCCGACATGAGCGCACCGCTGCTGGAAGTCCGTGGTCTGAAGACCTACTACTTCACCTTCGGCGGCCAGCGCGTGGTCAAAGCGGTGGAGGACGTGAGCATAACCTTGCGCGAGGGCGAAACGCTCGGCCTCGTCGGCGAATCGGGGTGTGGCAAAACCAGCACCTGCCTGTCGATCGTCGGCCTGTTGCCGCCGGCGGCACGGGTCGTTGGCGGCGAGATCCGTCTGGCCGGTACCGACCTCGCCAAGAAGAGCGCCCGCGAGATGCGTCGCTTGCGCGGCAGCACCATCGCCATGATCTTGCAGGACCCCATGGCCTCGCTAAATCCGCTATTCAGCATCTACAACCAGGTCGCCGAGCCCGCCTATTACCACCTCGGCATGCGCAGCCGCTCGCTGCGCCGGCGGGTGGAGGAGCTGCTGCGGGCCGTGCGCATCCCCTCGCCAGCCATGCGCATGCGTGGCTATCCCCACCAAATGAGCGGCGGCATGCGCCAGCGCATTGTTGGCGCCATCGCCCTTGCCGGCGGCCCCAAGCTCATTATCGCCGACGAACCCACCACCAACCTCGATGTCACCATCCAGGCGCAGTATCTGGACCTGCTGTCGGATATTCAGCAGGAGACCGGCGTGGCACTGATCTTCGTCACCCACAACCTCGGCATTGTCGCCAAGATGTGCAACCGGATGGCGGTGATGTATGCCGGCAGGATCGTGGAGATGGGTTCCGTGCGCGACCTTTTCGGTACGCCGAGACACCCCTACACCCGCGCGCTGCTCGGCTCGATGGCCAAGCTCGGCAGCAAGGAGCCGCTCTATGCCATCCCCGGCCAGCCGCCTGACCTGGCGCACCCGCCGCCCGGCTGCGCCTTTCATCCGCGCTGCAGCGACGCACTTGCGCGCTGTGCGGCGCAGGAACCTCGTGATGTTCACTGCGGCGTGAATTGGACGGCGCGATGCTGGCTTGCTGCACAGGTGCTTCATGACCGCGCCGATGCTTGATGTCGACGACGTGCGCAAGTACTTCCCCGTCGGCAGCGGTCGATGGGTGGCGCGCAAGACCGCCTGGCTGAAGGCGGTCGAGGGCATCAGCTTCAGCATTGGCGCGGCCGAGACGCTAGGGCTAATCGGCGAGTCGGGCTGCGGCAAGACCACCACGGCCAAGCTGATCCTGCTGCAGGAGCGGCCGACGGCAGGCACGATTCGATTCAATGGCGAGGACCTCGCGACCCTAAAGGGACCAGCGCTGCTTGGCTACCGCCGGGCAGTGCAGGTGGTCTTTCAAGATCCGTTCGGCTCCTTGAGCCCGCGCATGCGGGTCGGCAGCATCATTGCGGAGCCGCTAGAGATCCACAGCAACCTGTCCCGCGCTGCCATTCGAGAGCGCGTGGCGCAGGTCCTCGAGCTGGTGGGTCTGCGCCCGGACGTAGCGGGCCTGTTCCCACACGAATTTAGTGGCGGCCAGCGGCAAAGGATCGCCATCGCCAGGGCGCTGGTGAGCGATACGCGCCTGATCGTGCTCGACGAGCCGGTATCCGCGCTTGACGTGTCGATCCGGGCACAAATTATCACACAACTCGAGCAGCTGCAGCAGAGGTTGGGCGTCAGCTACCTCTTCATTGGGCACGACCTGGCCACGGTTGCCCACATTAGCCACCGCATCGCAGTCATGTATCTCGGCCAGATCGTCGAAACCGCTGGCAGCACCGAGCTGTGCGCCAATCCAAAACATCCCTACACCCAAGCGCTACTGATCGCTGCGCTCCCGGCGCACCCCGATGACAAGCGCGAGCGGCTAGCCTTAACGGGCGAGATTCCGAGCGCGCTTTCTCCCCCCTCCGGATGCCGGTTCCATCCACGCTGCCCACGGGCAATGCCGCGCTGCGCCGAGGAGGTACCGACGACCCGCCAGGTCGCTCCTGGTCACTCAGTTTCCTGTCACTTGTATTAGGCCCTGTTGTTTGACCACACCGTCGGAGGATCCCCCATGGCCAGTTCCCCGCAACTGCGTGCGCTCGGCGAGGTGCTCGGCACCGAAGCATTGGGCATTGATCTCGCCAAGCCACTTGAAGCGGGAACCGTCACTTGGATCAAGCGCGCTTTCGCCGAACATCCGGTGCTCGTGTTCCGCGACCAGGATCTAAGTGCCCCTGCACTTGCCACGTTCGGCCGGCAGTTCGGCGCGCCGCGTCGGCACGCGTTGGTCAAGTATCGTCACGCCGAATGTCCGGAAGTGTCGTGGCTTACCAATGTCGAGGACGACGGCAAAGTGGATTGGTATGGCGTCAAGCGCGCAACCGACTGGCATACCGATTCGACATATGAGGATGATCCGCCGATCCTTGCCATCCTGCACGCGAAGGAGATCCCATCCTCAAAGGGCGGTACCATGTTCGCCGATATGCGTGCCGCGTACGACGCTCTGCCGACAACCATGAAAGACCGCCTCTCAACTCTTGTTGGGCTGCACAGCCGAAGCACCGGACCTGCCGGCGAAAAACTGTATGGTGTCGACAAGGGAAAGACCGAGAAGGTGTATCAGGAAATGCAGCGGCCGGCGGTGATTGTGCACCCGCAGAGCGGGCGCCCGATCCTGTTCGTCAATCCAATGCATACGCATGGTTTTCTCGGCATGACGCGCGAGGAAGCCTGGCCATTGATCGAGGAACTTGCCAAACACGCTACGCAGGATCGCTTCGTTTTCTACCATGACTGGCGTGTCGGCGACGTGCTGATGTGGGATGAGCTGGCGACAATGCACCGTGGCGCCGGTGATTACCGCCCCGACGAGCGCCGCGTCATGCTTCGCACCATCGTGTATGCCATATGACGTAATTTCCGCACCCCTGGTTCACTGTTGCCATCATCGAACAGGTTGCCCAGTACAAAAATACCCGCGGGCAATTTTCCCGGCTGATTGGCTGTTAATCCTGCGCGGGCAAAACCGCTGTTAGCCAGAAAATCGTGCCGTACGTTCAAGGCGCGATGTTCGAAGCGACTAACCCAGGCGGGTCGAGGAGCAGTTCGCCGGTAAGGTCGGCCCGCTCTTTCCGGTTTGCTTGGGTGGGAGATGATGATGGCTCCCGCCTGCGTCGGTGTCGCCGCGGTCGCCATCGCGCCGCGTCGGCTCGCCAGGCGCTCTGAAATACCTGGCAAGTGAACCCACGAGCTTCTGGTTGACGTCTCGACGGGGGCAGCCTCGGTAATCCTATTCGCGCGCGAGCCAGGTCCAACCGCTGCCAACGCGGCTCCTTAAAACGGGTCAGGTCCGATGACCGCCTCTCCCGACACGACGGCCAGCCGCAAGCCAGCGACCCCGGGAACGATTTGGCAGCCAACACGCGGCGCCCGACGGGATTGTTCCTCATTGTAGAGGTGTCGTCTGCGACCACCTGCGTTCACGGTGTCGCCAACGGCGGCGTAACTGGGCCAAACGAAAGCTTCCGCCCGACGTTGCCTTGGATTTCCGCCATGTCGCCGCTGAAATAGAAGGCATCGTTGGGCAGATCGTCGTATCGCCCGTCCAGAATATCGCGGCAGGTCTGCAGCGATTCTGCAAGCCCGACCGTCGTGCCGGGCCGTTTGGTCCAGCGCTCGGCAACGAAGTACGGCTGGGTAAAATAGTTCTGCAGTTTCAACGCGCGTTCGAGCATCAATGGGTCGGCGTCCCCGGCCCGATCATCGGCCCATAGGGCCGCGAGGGCCTGCCGTGCCCGCTCGGCGATCGCGCCGTGCTCATCGCCCAGGATATTTGTCTCGAACAGTCGTGAGCGTGAGGTCACGACGTCGACGGCGGGATAGACCTTGGCGCGGGCAAGCTTGCGCGAGAAACGAATGACCACATCGAACGCGCCGAGGAGCGACAACTGGCTTGCTGTCCACGGTCCGTCCGCGGCGCGTAGAAAGAAATGCTGCACAGCACCGCAGGGAATATCGGCGAATCCCTCCTCCTTCAACGAGCGCAAAAATGACCACCCCGGCGGCGCGTCTCGCCACAGCGGCGCAATCGTGAACAGTTTGACGCCATCGGCGGCGGCATTCAGCTTAGATGTCAGCTCGTACAGGGTCACCGTCGGTCCGGTGTTTGCCTCGCCGGCCAGAATGGCGTTGCCGCCGGCGACGAGCGGACACATGACGTCGATCACTTTAATGCCGGTTTCGAGCAGTCGCGGCGCTCCGGACGCGATCGGCGAAGGGCCTGCGAGTTGCGGCAGAACGCGCGCGAGTTCACCGAGATTCACCGGGGTTTCGCTCTGGTTGCCGGAATTCAGCACGGTGCTGCCGGGCGGCAGGGCGTCGACTGGCGACAGCGCGATGCAGCGCACGATGCCTCCACTCGGCGGCTGGATTACCTGCAAGGCGACCGCGCGGCGGTTGGCCTCGTCGCTCACTGCAAGCTCGCTCAGAACGTCGGGCGGGGCGTTGGGATCGAACAAAGCCTCTGCCACAGCGCCGCGCGTCTCGATCAGACGGCCGATCCGGTTGGCAAAATCGTCGGGCAACGCGTGGGCCTGAAATGTCTCGTTCACCATGACGAGCATCCTCTCCTTCAATTTTGAACGGGCGGCGTAGAGGCGATTGTTGACGGTCGCCACCGACAGGCCGAGAAAGACGGCGATGTCCTGATGCGAACAGTCATGGATGAAAAACAGGACGGCTGGCTCCCGCAGCTTGTCGGGAAGCCCGGTAATCGCTGCTAGCGCCATCGTGGATCGTTCGTGCTGCTCCAGCCGGCAATCGGCCGGCAATTCATCTCCCGGCAGGTGCTCTGCTTCCGCGAGCGGCACCGTCGGTAGCGCCCTTTTTCGCAGCACCCGGAATGCCTGATGCCGCACGATGCCGCGCAGCCAGCCCGGAAATGCTGCGGGATCGGTAAGCGCCGGCAGAGCCGACCATGCCGCCACAAAGGAGTCCTGCACCACGTCCTCGGCCTGCTGGAAGTCATGCACCAAGGCCAGTGCCAAACCAAAGGCAAAATGCTGGAATTGTCGCGTCAGGTCGACGAAGGCCTGGACGTTGCCGGCGCGTGCACCGCAGACCAGTTGCTCGTAATCCATATTGCGGTCCCTCACACCCATAGAGTGCCAGGAATCGGCGGTCACCTTTATCTAAAACGGCATCCATGCCGCCTAGTGCGCGTTGGCGATCGCCGTTGGCAGCGAAGTTGCGGCGGCGCCAGGGCTGCGCGCGGCTTACCCGATTGCTATTCGTGCAGAGCGGGTTAGCCCTTGCGACGCGCAACCAATTTCAGAGACGCGCATCGCCATCGTGCCGACTAGGCCGACGTTTAACTCCAGTCTGAAAGCAGCCGAAAGAGATTGCAGGCGAATGATGGCGGCCCCTATCGGCCGTGCCACCATAACCCGAATGGGTCGAGACCCCCGGCGTCCGGCCAGGCGGGGCTCGGTCGCGCGGCCAACGTTCGCCGCGCGATC
>DATFXD010000414.1:0-3874 GCA_035258605.1 Hyphomicrobiaceae bacterium
CGCCCGATAGTTATAGGGCACGACGCCGCCACCATTGGCATTGCCGTCGAAGATCAGCCATTTCTTAGGACTGGCTTGGTTGCGGGCGTTGAACTGACGCAGGACGTCGGACGAGATCGTCACGGTCTGTCCGAACATTACCTGGCCGACGTCGATGGTCACGTCCTTGGCGGCGTTCACCGCCTCCGCAACCTGCGCCGCGGCCGACGAGAACCGGCGCTCACCTTCCTTGCCATAACCGTAGAACTGCAGGTGCGCCAGATGGAGTGGGAGCCCCTCCGCTGCGGCAATGGTCGCGAGCGCGGTCTCGGCGTTGCCGGCGAGTCCGAGGTTGTTGCAATGTACGTGCAGAGGATGCGGCACGCCGAGTTCATGCACCGCCCGCTGCAGCGTCTTGACGATGGCGCGAGAGGAGACGCCGTAAAGCGGTACCACATCATCCAGCGAAAACGCCCGCACGTTCGACTTGAAGGCCATGGCGCCGCCGGCATTGATCACCTTGATGCCGAGCGCGCGCGAGGTTGCCAGCGTCCACGCCACATAGTCGCGAACGGCCGATGGGCCTTCGCCCGAGTGTATGAGGTTCAAGAGGTAATCGTCGTTGCCGAGCACCGACAAGATCGCCTTGTCGATGATCGGAATGTCGGCGAGCTCGAGATGTGCGTGCAAGGCATATTCGGGCGCCACCGCCGGCTCGATCACGGTGGTGAAACCCATGGCAGCGTAGCGGCAACCGGTCTGAAAAGTCCCCCAGTCCGCGTTCGCCAACGGCGTCTGCGGCCGGGGAACAGACGCGTCGCAGTGCAATTCCGGCAGCAACAAACGGGCGGTGTTCACGTTGCTGCCGGCGACATGGGAGTGAATGTCGATGGCGCCCGCCATCACGATCTTGCCGGTCGCGTCATAGCTGTCGTTGGCACGGGTGCCGTCGGGAGGCTCAGCGATGATGCGGCCTTCGCGAATCCAGACGTCGCCAATGCCATCCCGGCCGTTGGCCGGGTCGATGACGTGACCACCTTTGATCCGTGTCAGCACGGCCATGCCCCAGCGGCCGGCAGGGCCGCGGCGATCTGCGCGATGGCATCCGCGACCGATAGCCGGCCGCTTCGCTGCGAGGCCGTCACGGCTATCAGCGTCCCAGTGGCCGGGCAATGCTCGACCGCATCGTGGTCGGCGCCGGGGCGACCAACATCGATGTGAACGCGAGGCGCGTAGCGAAAGCTCGCGCCCTCTGCGGTCAGAGCGACCATCGGCATCTGCCGCCTCCACTGCGGCGTCGCCGCTCGGTAGGCGGAAATCCATAACGCACCGTCGGCCTCGCCACTTTCGACCAGACGGGTGGCATCGAAGCGCCAGGGATCATGCTCCGGATAGCCGCGGCCGAAGCCGGTACGCATGGGAAAGCCGGTCATCCATCCGCAGGCCTGCAGCACGCCGAGCGCATTATCAGCGGGCGCAAAGCTGAAACCGGTGAAGCGGCTCTTCGTATTGAGGTCGGCAACGAGACTGCACAGCATCTCGATCGCAAGCTCATCGACCTCGGCCGCCGACCAGACGGCAACGCCGAAACGCGCGCCGCGCAGATCGGCAGCGAGGCCGTCGAGCAGCCTGGCGGCGATCCGGGTCTTGCCGACAGGATGTCCCGCGAGCCGCGCACGCAATGCCGCCAGTAGTACCGCCAAATCCGCCGGACTTCGGCCGATGACCTGCGGGTGCTTGATGCCGATGTCCTTCACTCTGGACCGGCCTGGGCAGAGCCAGATGATCTGGCGCGCGGTACGAGCATCGGTCGGCGCACCGGCGGACGGCAGGCAGAGGAGCTCCGCCAATCGCGGCCAAGCTTCGACCAGACTGGCGCCGATAAGCAGCAGAACATCGGCGCGCAGACGCGCTTCGTTCGGCGTCGTGACCATCATGCCAGCCTCGCGCGTGATGGCAAGATCGCGCAAAACAGCGCCCGAATGGATGTGATCTACTGCCCCACCCAGCCGCTGCGCAAGCGCGATTACCGCGCGCGCGCCGGCGATGTCCGTCCCCAGCCCTGCCAGCACCGGTGCGCGGCACGCTGCAAGCAGCTTTGCCGCCTCAGATATCGCGGCCTGCAACGCCACAGGTCTGCCGTCTATCCAGGCGTGGCCCATGTCCGGCTTGCCCCTCATCGCGCGGCCCGGCGCGGCGCTCATTTGTCGTACTTAACGTAAGCGAAGCGCTGGTCCGCCTCCGGCGTGCCTTCGAGCGATCCTCCTTCCTTGGCCGGCTGCCAATGGACGACGTCCTCGATCTTCTTCGCCAGCTCGAAGTCCTTGTCGGTGATCCCCCTGGCCGCATGGTTTTGCAGACGCACCTCCACCCATGCATAAGATGCGGTGATATCCGGATGATGCCAGGCGGCCTCGGCCAGATGGCCGACCGCATTGATCACCATCAGAGTGCCCTTCCAACTATGGGTACGATACTTGCGCCGGATCCAGCCGCCTTCCAGATACCAATGCGGCAATTCACGCTGGAGTCGCTCTTTGACTTCTTCATCCGAGTAGGTGCGATCGTTGCTGCGTTCGGTCATGGCGTGCCATCCTCGATATGACGTGTGCTGGGTTTCGTCTGAGATTGCCAACGCGCGCGAGATGCCGCAGTTTATTGCCGTCTCCAGGTTCAAAAAACCCCGTTTGCGAAAAAACCTCGGGAGAGAATGGTTGAGTCCGGCTCCATTGCCTGCCAATGTCACCGTGCGAGCTCCGGCAAGGCTGCATCTCGGCTTTCTGGATCTCAACGGCGGACTCGGCCGACGCTTCGGCAGCATCGGCTTGGCCGTCAACGGCCCGAAGACGAGCATAACCATTAGCGCGGCGCCGCAGATGCGGGTGACCGGCCCCGAACGGGAACGGGTCGTGAGCCACGTCGAGACGATGCGGCGCGCGCTCGGTCTTGCTGGCGCTTACGATGTGCGGATCAACGAGGTCGTTCCGGCCCATGCCGGGCTCGGCTCCGGAACGCAGCTTGCGCTGGCCGTAGCGGCTGCGTTGCGCTGCTTGCATGGGTTGCCGCTCGACGTCGCGGGTGATGCGGCCCGGCTCGGACGCGGCGCGCGTTCGGGCGTCGGCATTGGCGTGTTCGAGCGCGGCGGTCTCGTGGTCGACGGCGGGCGGGGAACCACGCGGACAGCCGCACCAATCGTCAGCCGGATGGCGTTCCCGGAGCCTTGGCGCATTCTTCTGGTGCTGGATCCTCATCGCCACGGCGTGCATGGGCTGCACGAGCGCGAGAGCTTCAACATGCTTACGCCGTTCTCGGACACCGACGCGGGGCACCTCTGCCGCCTTGTCCTGATGCGGGCTTTGCCCGCGCTGATGGAATGCGATATCGCCGCATTCGGATCGGCGATCAAAGAGATACAAGGGTGCATGGGCGACTATTTTGCTCCTCTGCAGGGCGGCAGCCGTTTCTCCAGTCCCGACGTCGCCGGGGCGCTCGATATGCTCGAGCGAGAGGGCGCGATCGGCATCGGTCAGAGCTCCTGGGGCCCGACCGGCTTTGCCTTTGTGCCATCCGCTGAGACGGCAGAGCGACTGCTCTCGCGCGCGCGTCGCGACCGGCGTTGTCGAGGACTGGATCTGCACGCTTATAGCGGGCTGAATCGCGGAGCAGGCATCATTGCGGGCTAGTCGTAGACGAGCCCGAGCGACAACAGTGGAAATGACAGCGCGCCGGGAGATTACGCCATGACTGACAAGAGCATCCTTCACATGCTGACTCCGCTAAAGCACATGAGCCCCTTTGACGTCAACATGGCGCTAGATGCCGGCTACGAAGCGGCGGTGACTTACACCAGTGTCGCGCTTGAAGAGGTGGCTGGTCTGGTCCAGGACGCGATCTT
>DATFXD010000415.1:0-2661 GCA_035258605.1 Hyphomicrobiaceae bacterium
GCCACGCTCGTGCGCGAGAGGGCTGATGCCCTGTTCGGTACCGGCGATGGGTTTTTCAGCAGCCGGCGTGTCCAATTTGCGACGCTCGCGGCGCGTGATCGGATACCAACGAGTTGCTCCAATCGTGAGATGGCCGAAGCGAGTCTACTGATGAGCTACGGGGCCGATAATCTGGACATGTTTCGGCAGGCCGGCCTCTACACCGGTCAAATCCTCCAGGGCGCGAAGCCTGCCGACCTGCCGGTCCTGCAGTCGACCAAGTTTGATTTCGTCATCAACATCCCGACTGCCCGAGCGCTTGGTCTCACGGTTCCACCTTCGCTGCTTGCGACCGCCGACGAGGTGATCGAATGAAGCGGCGCGCGTTCATCAGGCTGCTTGGCGGCGCGGCTGCCGCGTGGCCGCTCGCGGCGCGCGCGCAGCAGGCTGCTGTTCCAGTGGTCGGCTATCTGGCACCCGGCACGCCTGAGGCCACAGCATATATTGTAACAGCATTCCGCAAGGGACTGAGCGAAGGCGGCTTTGTCGAGGGTAGGAACGTAGCGATCGAATATCGCTGGGCGCACAATAACTATGCCCAGCTGCCAGAACTGGCGGCCGACTTGGTGAGCCGCCGCGTAGCTGTCATCGCCACAGGGGGCGGCTCGCGTGCGGCCCTCGCAGCTAAAGCGGCAACCACGACGATTCCGATCGTGTTCACCACCGGCTCAGACCCGGTCCAGGATGGCCTCGTAGCCAGCCTCAACCGACCAGGCGGCAATGTCACCGGCATCAATGCCATGCAGGTGGAGGCGCAGGAAAAGCGGGTCGGGCTGTTGCACGAACTACTGCCGACAACCAGGCGCCTTGCCGTACTCGTCAATCCCAACAATCAGATGACGGATTCCCTCGTTACACACACGCGCGTGGCGGCTGTGTCCATCGGCCGGCAGGTCGAAGTCGTCGCCGCCGGCAGAGCTGACGACATCGACACGGCTTTTGCGAACTTGGCGCGACAGCAGGTCGACGGTCTCTTGGTCAGCCCCGACACGTTGTTCGACACTCGCCGCGTTCAGCTTGTCATGTTGGCGGTGCGCCACGCTTTGCCGGCGATCTACCCCTTTCGCGAATCCGTCCAAGCAGGTGGGTTAATGAGCTACGGTCCGAGCTTCGCCGACATCGCACGCTTGGCTGGGATGTACACCGCTCGCGTTCTCAAGAGGGAAAAACCGACCGACCTGCCGGTTTTGAGGGCAACAAAGTTCGAGTTTGTCGTCAACTTGCAAACGGCCAAGCTGATCGGCCTCACTGTGCCTCCTATGCTGCTCGCCCGCGCCGACGAGGTGATCGAATGAGGCGCCGCGAGTTCATCACGTTGCTCGGCGGCGCGGCGGCCTGGCCGCTCGCGGCGCGCGCGCAGCAAGCGAAGTTGCCAACCATCGGCTTTTTGGGGACCAGCACGCCTTTGAACTGGAACCCGTGGACCGCGGCTTTCGTGCAGCGGCTGCGTGAACTTGGCTGGATCGAGGGCCGCACCGTCGCGATCGAGTATCGTTGGGCAGAAGGTCGCGACGAGCGCTTTGCGGAAATCGCGGCCGAGTTTGACCGGCTCAAGGTCGATGTCATTGTTACGGGGGGAGCTGCGGTCCTCGCGGCAAAGCAGGCGACTTCGAACATCCCGATCGTATTCGCGATTGCGGTTGACCCGGTCGGTACGGGCCTCGTCGCAAGCTTGGCGCGTCCGGGCGGCAACGTCACCGGCTCGTCGGGACAATCATCCGAGGTTGCCAGCAAACGGGTCGAGATTCTGCATGAGTTGCTCCCGGATCTGCGACGAATGGCGATCATCGGCAATGTCGACTATGACGGCGCCGTGCGGGAGATCGGTGAGGTTCAGGCCGCAGCCGCTAAACTCGGCCTCAACGCCGACGTACTCGAAATCCGACATGCCAGGGATGTCGTGCCCGTCTTCGAGACGCTCAAGAGCGGGACGCAGGCGCTCTATGTGTGCCCCGACGCGCTGGTGAACGCCAACCACGCCCGCATCAACACGCTGGCTCTGGGCTCGCGCCTCGCCACGATGCACGCCGTCCGCGACTATATCGGAGCAGGCGGCCTCATGTCCTACGGGGCCAACTCCACTAACCTATTCCGGCGCGCAGGCGACCTAGTCGACAAGATTTTGAGAGGGGCAAAGCCTGCCGATATCCCGGTCGAGCAGCCGACCAAGTTCGATCTCGTCATTAATCTAACGACTGCCAAGGCGATCGGGCTGACGATCCCGGAATCGTTATTGGCGCGCGCCGACGAGGTGATCGAATGAGCAGCCGCCGCGAGTTCATCACGCTCCTTGGCGGCGCGGCTACCGCGTGGCCGCTCGGGGCGCGCGCCCAGCAGGGCGAGCGCGTGCGACGCATCGGCGTGCTCATGAACACAACTGCGGATGATCTGGAACAGCAGTCCGGCGTCGCGGTATTCCTGCAAGCACTCCCTATCGTCTCGGGAGAGCGACCTACGTGATCCGTGCCAACCTACTGCTTAACCTATGCCCAAAAGCCGAGGACGGAAACCGAAGAAAAAGCGTGCTCCAGCGAGCGCGCCAAAGAAGCGGTTAGATAATTTCAACACAGCGCCGCAAGAGCTCCCGTTATCGACGCAGCCACCCCAAGAGCCGCAGCCGGC
>DATFXD010000416.1:0-7580 GCA_035258605.1 Hyphomicrobiaceae bacterium
CCATCCGACTCAAGCCCCGACACCACCACACCCGGTGGCATCGCGATCCGCTCCAGCACCTCGCCGTTGCGAGGATCAACCCGCCGCAGATCACTTTCGTCGCCTTCCCAGGTGCCGTGCCAGAGCTCGCCGTCGACCCAAGTGACCCCGGTGACGAAACGATTGGACTCGATGGTGCGCAGTATCGCCCCGGTTTCGGGATCGATTTGATGGATCTTGCGGTTGCGATGCTGCCCGACCCACAGCGAGCCTTCGGCCCACGCCAGCCCCGAGCAGCCGCCGCTGGGCGCCGGAATGGTGGCGAGTACGCGGCCGGTGTCTCGATCGATCTTCTGGATGCGGTCGTCGGCGATCTGATAGAGGTGCCGGCCGTCGAAGGCGGTTCCCGCATGCGCGGCGACCGCAATCGAGCGCAGCGCCTTGCCGCTCGCCGGATCGAACGCCTGCAGCGTGTCGCCGGTGGCAAACCAGACATGGCGACCATCAAACGTCACCCCATTCACGTGCTTGACGCCCGCAAAGGGCCCCCACTCCATCACGATCTCGGCCGCTGACTGTTTCATGCTCTCGATCCTAGTCGCTTGGCAGTGGACCGGGGAGTAACAATGTCGTCGTGAATCCCGGCACCGGTGCCGATATCCAGCGCCGAGCTCGACCACGGCCAAAGGACTGTGCCTTGCCGGCTGCCGCAAGCTCGTCAAGCGCCCGTTGCGCGGTGCGCTGGCTGGTTCCAAGCGCAAGCGCCAGCGCCGAGCTCGACCACGAGGCGCCGTCGGCAAGGAAGGCGAGTACCGCCGCATGCTCATCTTCGACCGGCAAGGCCAGCACGACGAGGTCGCGGCCACGGCCGGGGATCAGCGCAAACCCCCGCTTGGTGGCGGTGATGCCGGCAAGCGTGCGCAGCGTCGCGCGCAGCCGCCCGATTTCGACGCGCAACCGTGCGCGATGCGATTCATCGGCAAGCTTGGCACGGAATGCGCGTGCCACCAGCTTTTCCCGCGACATGTCCTCGGGCCAGGCTTCCCCGAGCGCGCGTGCCAGCGCGAATAGCACCGGACGTCGCGCAAGCGAAATCACCCTGCCGGGGTCGCGTACGATGTGGCGGCAGGCATCGATAACCAGCGTTTTCGAGGCAAGCAGCGCCTCGACCTCGTCCAGCAGCACGAGGCGCTGCTCGCCGCGCGCAATCAGGCGTGCGGCGGGCGTGTTCAGGACCCGGTACGTGCTTTCGACCTCCGCCAACAGCGCCGGAATACCGGCGCGATGCGCGGCGTGCCGGGCGCGCTCGAGCGCGGTGCGCGCCGTTTTGGTCCGCAGCCGCCGTATCGCGATCCCGGCAACGATCAGTTCATGGGCAGCCCGCAGTGCGGGTGGCAAGGCGGCGTGGTCGAGTTCGGCAAGTCTTCGCTCGGCCTCGTCGAGGCGTCCAACCAGGAGCAGGCGTCGAGCCACCAGAGAACGGGCGTGCAGCGCGTTCACCCGGTCGCCGTGCTGTTCCAGCGTCTGACGCGCGGCCTCGAGCGCCTTGGCCGGCCAGCCGAGGTCGCGCGCCACCAGCGCCACCTCGGCTTCGGCGACCACACACCGGGCGCGGGCGACGGCCTCTTTCGGCGAGAAGGCGCGGGCGGCAGCGCGTAGCAGAGCCTTGGACCGCACCAGGTCGCCGAGCTGCGCCATGGCGATGCCGCGCAGCGCCAGCGCCGGCGCGTCATCGCGCAGCGAGACCCGGTTCAATGCACCGAGGGGATCACCGGCGGCGAGCGCACGCGCCGCCGCCGTGATCAGCGAGTCCATGTAAATCCCGCCACACTTGTCACTCTCACCTCCGCTCCGCCGGCCTATCCATCTCACCACCAGCAGGCAGTTTGTACCGAGACGGTGCCAACCGCCATCAAACAGCAAAGGTAGAGCAACGATGACCGACCACAAGACCGCAACCCGCGACGAGTGGCGGGCGGCTCGCGTTGAGCTGCTTGCGGCCGAGAAGGAACTGACCCGTCGTAGTGACGAGCTGGCGTGGCGCCGGCAGGAATTGCCCTGGGCGCGTCAGCAATGCCTATTTGGCGAACGACGATGTCATGCTTTGGGCCGTGTCGCGGGCGCCGCTGGCGAAGCTGCAAGAGTTCAAGCGCCGGATGGGGTGGACGCTTCCCTGGGCGTCGACGCCCGGCAGCGACTTCAACGTCTCGCTCAGCGAGGCGCAGCGCGCGGGCGGCATCGGATACAACTATCGGCGCGAGGCGGCCAAGCCGCTGGTCGGACGCACGGGCGGCGGCCTCAACAGGGTGCCGTGGCCGAGATCGCGGCCATGACCGGAACCGACGTGCCCACCTATCCGCGCGAGGACCGGGTGTCAGCGCGTTCGTGCGCGACTCTACCACACCTCCAGCTATGGGGGCGGCCTGGACGGCCCGTGAAGCTTGTACCCGTGGCTCGATCGTGCCCCCAGGGGCGCAACCAAGCCGGTGCCTGGTGGCGCCGCCACTACACCCAGCGCTGAGGCCCGAGTGGTGGCCCGCTGCTGGAATTGAAGAACCTGGTATCGGCTAGCGGGCCTGGCCAGCCCGCGTTTGGCGACAACACGAACCGCCGTTACTGCATGCGGCCACGCTCGGTATCAACAATCCGCGCTGCGGCAACCGGCGTGGCAATCACCGGCTCCGATCGGTCGCCGATCTCGTAGGAGATGTCACGCCGGTAGATCAGCCAGTAACCGATCAGCATCAGCACCGGTACTGAGGCCACGGTTGCGATCGACATGTCGGGGCAAAGCAGCACCAGAAGCGATGCCGTGGCAAGCAGCAACCGAACGGAGAGATCGACCGCAGCACTGTCGGCGTAGCGCGCCTGCAGGCTGAAGGTGATGCCGATCGTTCCCACAAACACAAGCCCGGCGGCGGCGAATTGGGCGGTTCCGGGCTCGATTACCAAGTCGGGATGCACGAACACGCCGGCCATCAAAGTGAACAGTGAGACGCAGATCTGCAGCGCACGGTTGAGGGTGGTATAGAACGATGCATTTGCGATCTTGGCGGTCACCGCCGCCACCAATGACGTCGGCGGCGTCAGTTCCCCCCACACGCCCAGGAAGAACGCGAAGAAATGCACCACCCACGGGTTTACCCCCACCCGAATCATCGGCGGTGCGATCACAATTGCGACCAGGATGTAGGTCGGTGCTGGCGGCAGGCCGGTACCCAGCAGCGCGCCGAACAGGAAGGCAAGGACCACCATCGCGGCCAGATTGACACCTGCGAGATCGATAAGAATGGCACCGAGTTTGGTTGGCACGCCGGTGATGACCAGCGCGCCGGTCATGATGGCAAGCGTGGCCAACAGCAAGGTCAGGTCCGATGTCATCTCGACATAGGAATCGAGAAACCGCTTGAGTGGCCGAATGAACTCGGCCAGGGACCATCCCTTGTCGCGCCACATGAACAAGGTGTTGACGACAAACAGGAACGACGCCAGCGTCACGAACACGTAGAGTGCGGCGAACTGCGGTGCCAGATTCCACACCGCCATCAGGCCGACGAGGCCGGAAATCACGCTCAGAAATGCGGCCAGATTGATGATATCCCGCCATGTCATCGTTTCCCGAAGGCCCGCGACCAGACGCATGCGATGGCGCAGCGCCAGCAGATAGACCGACACCGCCACCGTTGCGTAATAAATCAGCGCCGGCACGTAGCCGCGTGCAACCACCTCGAAATAGCTCTTACCCAGGAACTCGGCCATAAGGAAGGCGGCGACGCCCATCACCGGCGGCATCAGCTGGCCGCCGAGCGAGGAGGCGGATTCGATCGCCGCCGCGGTGGCGGGCGGCATGCCGGCGCCAATCATGGCCGGAATGGTGGCGGAGCCGATGGTAATGGCGTTGGCCGCACCGCTGCCGCTGACAGTGCCGACGCACATCGAACCGATCACCGCCGATTGCGGCAAGGCGTGCGGTGAGCGGATGGCAACACGCTTGGTGGCGCGTAGCAGCGACTCAATACAGCCAAAGCCGCTGAGCGTGCTCAGCACGAGCAGGAAGGCACCGATCACGGTGAGCGCGATCTGCGGCAAGTTGGAGAACACGCCGGTCGTGGTTTCGACGCTCATGGCGGTGCCGACGCGCCACCAGCTGAGGCCGGCATGCGAAAACATGCCCGGCACCATGTAGCCGTATACCGCATACAAGATCAGCAAGATGTTCAAGGCGAACAGCGGCATGTGGCGCTTGCGCGAATATTCCAGCACCAGCGCCGTCATTACGCTGCCGATCACAAGGTCGGTGGCATTCCAGTCGCCGGCGCGCTCGGTGCCGAGCGCATAGTATTCGGTGTGCATATAGGCGCCGACGGCGAGCGCCAGCACAATGTAGAGCGTGGCGATGCCATAGTTAGCTGCGGGCGGCAAGGCGGGATAAAGCTCGTTCTCGCGCAGGCCATTGAGCACGAACAGCACATAGGTGGCCGGAACCAGCGTCATCGCCAACAGGGTCGGGCCGCCTTCGCTGGTCCAGTAGTAAAAGAAGAGATAGGCAAAGAATGAGATCGCAGCGGTATAGTACGCGCAGTCGATAACCAAAGCTGCACGGTTGGCGGAATTGTCGATCATGCGGCACTCGTCTGAATGCAGTCAAACGGCGGTCGGCCAGATTTTGAATGGGAATGGCTAGTTGGTTGCGATCTTGGCATCCCATTTCGGGTTCCAGACGCCCTTTTCACGCATCCATTTGGCGAGGCCCGGATGAATCGGCACGAGATCGGCCGACGATTCCACGCCGCGCGCCTGGAAGCCCTTCATGTCGTGGGCAATCTGCGTGAAGGTCGGGTCGATCTTGGCCAGGTCGTCGGCGTTCTTCTCGATGAGCGTCAGCATTTTGTAGACGTCCTGCTCCGGCACGTCGAGGCCGACATTGAAGCCGTAGTAGAACGGCAGCTCGATTACCTTGTCGCCATGAACATCCCGATTAAATGCCTTGGGTGGCACCTGGACGATTGGAAAGCCTTTGCTTTTCAACTCGGCAAGCTCATCGGGACTTGGATTGAGAACGGCCCAGTCGGTTGCGAGCGAGGCTTCCGCGAGCCACGGCGGCGCCGAACTTTCCGAGCTGGTGTAAATCGTGAGCGCGTCGATAGCCCCCGATTCAAGCTGCGAACCGGCAGTCGCCAGGTCGACCTGCACGTACGTGAACTTCACCCCGAGCGCGTTGAGCCCGCGCTCGCTTTGTGCTCGCGTGTCGAACGGCAGTGGTCCCGTGAACACGCGCTTGCCGGCAAGGTCCGCCCACTTCTTGATCTTGTCCTTGTTGCGCACATGGATGGCGAGGCCGACTTCGATCGTGTTCGACCAGAATGATTGGATCGGCATGCGCTGCATGCGGTCTTTGAACCCCTTGAAGCGGGCCGAGTCGGTTGCGAGCTCGTGATAAGCAACATCGGATCCGTAAAAGGCATCGAGCTCCTTGGTGGCAAATCCCTTGACCGTGGCGATGGCGCCGGCGGTCGGTAGCGCAGAGATGCGGTACTGCGGCATTTCCTTGTTGAGCAGGGTCGATAGCGCGACCAATGCCTTGTGGCCGGCGGTGCCGACCGGCGGCGTACCCCATCGAATATCCTTGACTTGCCCTTGCGACCATGCCGCGGACGCCGTCATGCCGGCGACGGCAAGGGCGCCAATGGTTGCCAGAAGTCGTTTGAGCATTGCGGGTACCCTTCAAAGTTCGCGTTCGCTGCTAACAACAGGACCTTAACATACGCTGAGCGGGGACGCCCACTCCTCCCAAAGCCGAAGTTTGTCTATGCCAACGCGCGGCACCAGCAAACCGCAAATTCGACACATTTGCCGGAGAATGTACTTTGCATTGCAAAGTTTCAGGGCTGGCTGGTATGACCGACCTGGATAAGGCGCTCGATGACATCATCGCCATCCGCAGCCAAATTGCGCGCTGCGCCGAGTTTCGCGGCTATGGGCCGGTCACGGTTGCGGCGACCGGCGCATTGGCGATCCTCGCCGCGGTGGCGCAGGCGCTGTGGCTTCCGGACGCGATGGCGGAGCTCGCAAGCTATCTCATTTTATGGCTGACCACGGCCGCACTCTCGGTCGTTCTGATCGGCAGCGAGATGGTGGCCCGCTCGCGGCGCATCCACTCCGGTCTGGCCGATGCGATGATCCACGCGGCGACGGCGCAGTTCGTGCCGGCCGCGGTGGCCGGTGCCCTGCTCACGGTGGTCCTGTTCCGGTTTGCGCCGCAAACTCTCTGGATGCTTCCGGGCCTGTGGCAGATCGTGTTCAGTCTCGGCTTTCTCGCCTCCTGTCACGCTCTGCCTCGCCCCATGCTTGCAATCGGGGTCTGGTACCTCGCGACCGGGCTCACCAACTTGGCGTTGGCCGACGAGGCACATGCCCTGTCGCCTTGGGCGATGGGTGCGCCGTTCGCCATTGGTCAGCTGCTGATGGCCGCAATCCTGCACGGCAGCGCGGGGACGAGCGATGTCGAAGGCTAGTTCAGGCAAGGACGAAACCGGGCGTTTCGCCTATGACGGCCTCGACCGTGTGATCCACGAAAAGGCGCGTCTCAGCATCCTCACCTCGCTGGTGACGCATCCGAAGGGCCTCGTGTTCGGCGACCTCAAGCAGATGTGCGCGCTCACCGACGGCAATTTGAGCCGCCACCTTCAGGTGCTGGAGGAGACCGGACTGGTCGCCATCGAGAAGGGGTACGATCGTAAGCGTCCGCAAACCGTGTGCCGCGTCACGGCGCAGGGACGCCAGCGCTATCTCGGCTATCTGAAGGTGCTCGAGCAGGTGGTGCGCGACGCGGCACGCGCCGCCAAGGGCGAAGGCGCACACCCGGGCTCGCGTAGCTTTCGACCCGCGTAGCCCCTTTTTTTGCACGGAGACTTTGCAATGCAAAGTAGTTGGGATTGTAAGGATACCCTACACGTGGCCATCATCATGGATGGCAACGGCCGTTGGGCGTTGGCGCGCGGACTGCCGCGGTCACGCGGCCACCGGGCCGGCGTCGAAGCTGTTCGGCAGGTGGTCGAGGCGGCGCCAGGGCTCGGCATCACTGCGCTTACGCTGTTTGCTTTCTCGGCGGACAATTGGCACCGGCCACGGGCGGAAGTGGCGGCGCTGATGGCGCTGATCGACCACTATGTTCGCGGTGAGCTGCAGCGGCTGGTGGCGAGCGGAGTGCGGCTGACAATCATCGGCCGGCGTAATCGCCTGCCCGATGACCTAAGCGCGTTGATCGCCGCCGCCGAGATGGCATCGGCCGCCGGCAATCGCCTCGATCTAACGATCGCCATCGACTACTCGGCGCGCGATGCCATTGCCGATGCGGTGGCGCGCTGGCGGTTTCGACATGCTCCCTCCCGCCTGGCGTTCGGCCGGCTACTTGCGCCCCGGGCCGGTGTCCACGCCGACGTCGATCTCCTCATTCGCTCGGGCGGCGAGAAGCGGCTTTCCGATTTCCTATTGTGGGAGGCGGCCTACGCGGAACTCCACTTCGTCGACACCCTGTGGCCGGACTTCGGCGCCGTCGACCTCGACGCTGCCGTCGCCGCCTTTCACCGTCGCCAACGGCG
>DATFXD010000417.1:0-3350 GCA_035258605.1 Hyphomicrobiaceae bacterium
TGAAGCGGCGCGGCACCTTGGCCGTGGACTACGAGATGCCGTTCGAGGGCGGCTTCATCACCCGGTGGTAGGGCCAATTGCATGTGGACAGGACGGCAAACCCTGGCTTCGATCGAGACCGCGATCGGCAAGCTGCTTGGCGAGCAAAGCCAACTCGACGCCGCCTTGCGCTCCGCCGTCAGCGAGACCGAGCGCCTGCGCGCGGAACGCGGCCAAAACCTGCGCGAGTTGGCGCGCATCAAGCTCGACGAATTGGCGGCGGGCCGCCTGGTCGGCGACCTTGACGCCGGCGAGCGCCGCGCCCTCGAGATCCTGGGTAACTATCGCTTGCGCATTGCCGCCGCCGCCGAGCAGTGCGATGCCCTGCAAAAGGAAGTGACGGCGGCGGAGGGCACCCGCCACGCGGCATCGGCACAGGTCGAGGCGGCGCTGGAGACCGTCGACCACCTCAGGGCCGAGGCCGAAGCCAAGGTACAAACGACTGAGACCTGGCGCGCTGCTAAGCAGGCGCGCGACAAGACGGAGGCGATCGCCGCCGAGGCAGAAAAAAAGGCCACCGCTGCGCAAGCCGAACTGGGTGCCAAGCAGAAGCCCTATGATGACGATCCCCTGTTCGCCTACCTGTGGCGACGGCGGTTCGGAACTGGACAATATGTTGGTGGTGCCATCGCCGGCATTCTCGATCGCGCCGTGGCCGGCTTCATCGGTTACGACAACGCCCGTCCCAACTACGCGGCGCTGATCGAAATTCCCTTGCGGCTCAAAGAGCATGCGACGGCGCAGCGCCAGCTGGTGCAACAAGCGCAGGCCGCGCTGGCCGAGCTCGAACGCCACGCCATGCTCGATGCCGGCGTCGATGCCAAGGAACAAATCTTGGCCGAGGCACGACACAAGCTGGCTGTCATCGATGACACGGTGGAAAAGAAGCGCGACATGCTGCGCAAGGTCGATGAGACGCGCACGGCGCTGGTGAGCGGCAGCTCCGATCCCGCTTATAACGAAGCGCTGAGCACCATTGCTGCGGCCGATGCCACCGACAGCCTCGACCACCTTTATGCCGAGGCACGCCGGACGCCGACCACCGCCGATGAGGCCATCGTCGGGCGCTTGCAGACAATCGAGCAAAACATCGCCAAGACGGAAACCGAGATCGCCGAATTGCGACGGCAAGCCCTGGAGTTGTCGCGGCGGCGATCGGAAATGGAACAGGCGCGCGCGCAATTCCGTCGGACGGGCTACGACCATCCGCAAAGCACCTTCAACAACGACGGCGACATTGCCAATGTGCTGAAAAGCATGCTGGAGGGGGCCGTGCGCAGCGGCGTGCTTTTCGATCTGCTGCAGCGCGGCTACCGAACCCGCCCCACCCGCGGTAGCACCGACTTTGGCTTGCCGAATTTTCCCCTACCGTTCCCGCTCCCGGGCGGTCGCAGCGAGGATGCGACCGGTGGCGGCTGGCGCAACCCCTCCAGTCGGGGTGGCTGGTCTCCGGCGCAACCGCAAGCCCCGGCGAGGAACGATGACTTTAGTACGGGCGGATCCTTTTGAGGCCGCGCTCCCGGGGCACTTGCACCGCGCGCTCGTGCAACGCACCTGCCTCGCGCCAGGCTAGCGAGACGAGCTAGCGCGCCGACGGGCACGATGCTGGCGAGATTGGCATCGAGCAAACCGGCGCTAACCCGGAAAACTCAGACTTGAGGTCGCATCGGTCGAGCAAATCAGTTCAAAGTGGTTGTGGACCAATCACATTGCACTGATCATGGAGCCCGACCGATGCCGACAGACTGTAACTCGGGACAGCTCGTCTTTGAAGCGTTCGAGGGTCGTCAAGTTGTGGGTGCTTTCGACGGCGGTGCGGTGACGTCGAATGCCGGTGCAACACTGCTGCGAGAGGCGGATCGGGCCATCGGGCTGACGGCCAAGGTGGCAGGCTGCTTTCGTGACGGGCGCGCTGCGGAACTTGTCGTGCACAACATCGAGACGCTGGTGGCACAGCGCGTGCACGCAATTGCACTCGGCTACGAGGACATCAACGACCACGATGAGCTGCGGCACGATCCGGTGCTCGGCTTGTTGTCGGACACGCTGGAGCCCAAGCGGGCCGATGTGGCCACTTTAGCCGGCAAGTCCACTCTCAACCGGCTGGAGCATGGCTTAAAGAGCGGTGTGAGCCGCTATCACAAGATCAGTGTAATTGATGCGGCAATGGAACAGGTGTTTCTGGACCTGTATGTCGCTGCCCACAAGAGCGCGCCCAAGCGCATCGTGCTCGATCTCGATGCGACGGATGATCCGCTGCACGGCCATCAGGAAGGCCGTTTCTACCATGGCTTTTACCGCTGCTACTGTTACCTGCCCCTTTACATCTTTGACGGGCGACACCTGCTCGTTGCCAAGCTGAGGAAGGCCGATATCGACGCCTCAGCTGGCGCGAAGGAGGAGATCGCGCGCATCGTGGCACATGTGCGTCAGGCTTGGCCGCAAGTTGAGATCTGGCTCAGGGCCGACAGCGGCTTCGCGCGCGAGGAGCTGATGAGCTGGTGCGAGGAAAATCACGTGGAATACGTGTTTGGGCTTGCTCGCAACCGGCGGCTGGAACCGATGATCGCCAGCGAACTGGCAGAGGCCAAGGCAATCTTCGCCACAACGGCCAAGCCCGCTCGCATCTTCAAGGAGCTCGACTACCGCACTGTGGATAGCTGGTCACGCAGCCGCCGCGTGGTGGCCAAGGCCGAGCACCTGGAGAAGGGCTCAAACCCGCGCTTCATCGTGACTTCGCTGCCCAAGGAGCAGATCGGCGGACAGGAGCTGTACGAGACGATCTACTGTCAGCGCGGCGAGATGGAAAACCGCATCAAGGAGTGCCAGCTCGACCTTTATGCCGACCGCACCAGTGCCGCAACGATGCGGGCCAACCAACTCCGGCTCTGGCTCTCTTCACTTGCCTACGTGCTGGTGGAGGCGGTGCGGCGCCTGGGTTTGGCTGGAACCGAGATGGCCAACGCCACGGCGGGTTCGATCCGCCTCAAGCTGTTGAAGATCGGCGCGGTAGTGACGGTGAGCGTGCGCCGCATCAAGCTTGCTTTCGCCAGCGCCTGCCCGATGAAGGATATCTTCTGCCTTGCGATCGAGCGTCTGCGAGAGATGCACGCGCCACCAGACACAGCCGTGGCGGCCTGACCGCCACCCGCCCACCCAAGGATCAACCACAGAGGAAACAATGCCGAGCCTGCCCCACCCGCCATAAGCGGTGACGGGCACGGCCGGCCCGCTGCCACGCGCTGCTCCAGCGATGCCTCGCGCCGTCAGTCATGATTAAACTGAACGCCGTGGTGAGAGATGGCGGCTAG
>DATFXD010000418.1:0-11996 GCA_035258605.1 Hyphomicrobiaceae bacterium
GTGGCGATGGCGGCAAGGATTGGCCCTCGCCATCACCGGCTGCTGCCGCGAGCAGCAGCGCCGCCGCTAGCCCGGTGGCGATTGCGTTACGCATTGAGAACCTCCGTTGCCTGCTTGCTCGCCCCAAACTGTCAGCGGCCACCCAGCCGAGCCAACCGCTGCTCGGCGTCCGCTGCCCCCAGTTCGCGGGCGCGCTCGTACCATCGGCGCGCCTCGGCCACGTCGGCGACAATGCCTTGCACTTTGAGCTTGGCGAGTTCGTTGGGATCGTAGGTGGCGCCGAGCCGCACGGCGCCGGCGGCGAGGCCGGCATCGGCCGCCTGCCGAAAGAACAGTCGCGCCCCGGCAACCGTGCCCTGGGCGAGGTAGCGCTCGCCTTGCGCCAGCAGCCTTTCGGCCGGCGCATTCTGCCCGGCGGCACGCGGGGCGCGGGACGGGCTCACGCTTTTCGGCGCGGGCGCTGGCGGCGGCGCCAGCTCGGCAACCTCGTTGGCCTGGGCGCCGAGCGCCAGGTCGGCCGTTGCGGGGGGCACCGCCGATCTGACGATCAACAGCGTCTTGGTTTCGGCCAACGGCGTGCCGTCGATATTGACGAGTGCCACCGCCAGTTCGGCTCGGGCCGCCACGCCCGCCGGCACATTGGCCCTCAGCTTTGACAAGGCGTTGAGCGGAATGGCCCACGATCCCGGACCGACCGAATGGCCTTCCGTGAGCGCCACAAACGGCGGCAGGCCGCGCAGACGCACGAAGCTCAACCTGGGTAAGGCCTGCGCCGGGCCGACGTCGATAGGGATGGGGACTTGCGAAGCCGCGACCGCCACGATCGACGGCGCGACGGTGATGCGCGGCTCGAGCCGTTGCGCCAGGCGCTCGGCAGCGAGCGCGTGCGGGGCGACGCAGACCATCAAGGTGCCGGCGATCAGCGTTGCTCGCCGCGGCCGTGCGCGGTGCCTGGTCCGGAGGTTTTGCTTGGACGATTGCTCCGCTAGTGGCGCGAGTGGCCACCGCATTATTTTATTCATTAGGGCGTCCCAAAACAGTTCGCCCGCACCATCACTACATCAATAGCCAATAAATTTTCCGCGTGCCGCAATCGGCCCGGGACGTCATCGTCAATATGCCAGTTGTCAGTAATCCCCTCACGGGAGTGGTAGCCGATGTTGGTGCCGCGAACAACATGGAACTCGGATGCGCGGGTTCACGGAGCGATCACGATTTTGTGCGGCGCGTGTGCCGGCACGCCGCCCGATTCCTGCTGCGTATTCGGTCGCGGCAAAACATGCGTGTGCTGCGCGCTGGCGAGGAACCGCCAACGAGGGTACGCGCTCAGCCTTGGCGCACCGCTGTCGGTCCGGCCGCCGTGCTTTGGGCTAACGCTGCGTGTTGGCGTCGACCACCGCCAGCGCCGTCATGTTGACGATGCGACGCACACTGACGGCCGGCTCGAGGATGTGCACCGGCTTGGCGGTGCCTAACAGCATCGGTCCGACGGTAATGCCGCTGCCGGCGGTCACCTTGAGCAGATTATAGGAGATATTGGCGGCATCGACGCTGGGCATGATCAGCAGATTGGCGTCCGACGGTAGCCGCGAATGCGGAAAGACATCGTCGAGGATTGCCTTCGACAGTGCGGCATCGCCGCGCATCTCGCCTTCCACCACCAGGTCGGGCGCCCGCTCGATGAGGAGCGCGCGTGCCTCGCGCATGAGCTGCGCCTCGGGGGCGGGCGAACTGCCAAAGCTCGAATGCGACAATAGGGCAACGATCGGGGTGAGGTTGAAGCGGCGCACCACTTCGGCGGCGAGCAGGGTCATCTCGGCGATGTCTTCTGGCCGCGGATTGCGGTTGACGTAGGTGTCACAGATGAAAATCTGCCGGTTGGGCAACATCAGCATGTTCATCGCCGCCAAGGTGTGGACCCCTGGACGTCGGCCGATCACGTCGCGCACGTAGCCCAAATGTTCATCGAAGGTGCCGACGGTGCCGCACAGCATGGCATCGACGTCACCCCGTTGCAGCAGCATGGCGGCGATCAGGGAGGCGCGGCTGCGCATCGCCTCCTTGGCAATGGCGTGGGTGATGCCCTTGCGCCGTGCCAGCTGATAGTATTCGGCGACCACCGCCGGGTAGCGGGCGTCGCTCAGGATGTTGACCACCTCGCAGCTATCGCCGATGTTGAGCCGCAGTCCGAGCGCGCCGATGCGCTTGGCGATGACATCGGCACGCCCGACGAGGATCGGTCGTGCCAGCCCTTCATCCACGACCACCTGCACGGCACGCAGCACGCGCTCCTCCTCGCCTTCGGCGTAGATCACGCGCTTGGGCGCGCCTTTTGCCGCTTCGAACACCGGCTTCATGCTGTTGCCGGAGTGATAGACGAAGCGGGCGATCTGCTGGCGATAGCCTTCAAGGCTGGCGAGCGGACGCGTTGCCACCCCACTCTCCATCGCCGCCGCCGCCACCGCCGGGGCAATGCGGTCGATCAGGCGCGGGTCGAAGGGGCGGGGGATCAGATACTCCCGGCCGAAGCGCAGCGCCTGGCCGCCGTAGGCATTGGCAACGATGTCGGAGGCCTCGGCCTGCGCCAGTTCGGCGATCGCCTTCACCGCTGCGATTTTCATCGCCTCGTTGATGGTGGTGGCTCCGACATCGAGCGCGCCGCGGAAGATAAAGGGGAAGCACAGCACGTTGTTGACCTGATTAGGGTAGTCCGACCGTCCCGTGCACAGGATGGCGTCGGGGCGCACCACCAGCGCCGCTTCCGGACGGATCTCGGGTTCCGGGTTGGCGAGCGCCAGGATCAACGGGTCGCGGGCCATGTCCTTGATGAGATGGGGGCGCAAGACGCCGCCGGCGGACAGCCCGAGGAACAGATCGGCCCCGGGCACGATCTCGGCCAAGGTGCGCGCCGTGGTCTCGCGCGCGTAGCGCCGCTTGTCGGCGTCCATCGCCTCGGTGCGGCCCTGATAGACGACGCCGTGGATGTCGGCGACCAGCACATGCTCGCGCTTGAGCCCGAGGGCAACCAGCAGATCGAGACAGGCAAGGGCGGCGGCGCCGGCGCCACTGACCGCGACCTTGATGCTGCCGATGTCCTTACCGACCACCTTCAGTCCGTTGAGGACGGCGGCACTGACGATGATGGCGGTACCGTGCTGGTCGTCATGAAATACCGGGATCTTCATGCGCTCGCGCAGCTTGCGTTCAACGATGAAGCATTCCGGGGCCTTGATGTCCTCAAGGTTGATGCCGCCAAAGGTGGGCTCGAGCGCAGCGATGATGTCGACGAGCCGATCGGGCTCGGTGGCATCGATTTCGATGTCGAACACGTCGATGCCGGCGAACTTCTTGAATAGGCAGCCTTTGCCCTCCATCACCGGCTTGCCGGCGAGCGGACCGATGCTGCCAAGCCCCAGCACCGCCGTGCCATTGCTCACCACCGCCACCAGGTTCGACCGGGCAGTTAACACCGCGGCCTGCTGCGGGTCGTCGCGAATGGCGAGGCAGGCATAGGCGACGCCGGGCGAGTAGGCGAGCGACAGGTCGTGCTGATTGCTGAGGCCCTTGGTCGGCGCAATCGAGATCTTTCCCGCAACCGGCGCACGATGGTAGTCGAGCGCCGCTTCACGCAGCCGTTCCTCATCCATGGGCTCCCCCACAATAAAGGCGGCCGGTTTAGGCCGCGACCAAGCCGTCGACCACGATAGGCGGGGGCGGCGCTGCCCGCCAGATCGCCCCCCGAGATCGGAGACGACCCAATAAGGCCTCCGCCGGCAGCGCCTGCAGGGCGCCAGCGCCGACCAGGGTTGAGGCGCGGGTGGGACCCGCCGGGACTGCTCGGCATAGGGCGACGAAAGTTCAAAAAAAGTGTGGCTTAATCGGAACTTGCGCCCTATTGGCGGATTGACATCATGCATATGCTGATGCAGGCCGCCCGGCTCCCAGTCAGGACGCGACTCTCAGTCAGGACGAGACCTGTTGGCCGCGCTCTAGCAGCTAGAGCGCGGCCTTCGCCTGCCCGGCATTGCCAGCTCTTCGCACGACCGTCATCGCCTCAAGCGACCTTCACCATGCGCTTGCCGCGGTTGTCGCCGGCGAGGAGCCCGATCAAGGCGCCGGGCGCCTGTTCCAGGCCATCGATGACGTCTTCAAAAACTTTCAGCTTTTGCTCCCGGACCCAAGTCGCGAGCTCGGCGATCGCGGCGTCGCGTTCGGCATAGAAATCGGAGACGATGAAGCCCTTGACGGTAAGACGCTTCACCACAATGAGGCCTGGCACACCGCGTGGACCGGTGCTGGGCGGCGGTCCGTCGTAGGCCGAGATCGCGCCGCAGCAGGCGATGCGGCCGCCTAGCCGCATTTGCGCCAGACAGGTCTCGAACATGTCACCGCCGACGTTGTCGAAATAAACGTCGATGCCCTTGGGCGCCGCGGCCTTGAGGGCCTCAAAGGTGCCGCCGGCCTTGTAGTCGACCGCCTGATCGAAGCCCAGCGCATCGACGAGCCAGGCGCATTTCTCTCGACCGCCGGCGATACCGATCACCTGGCAGCCCTTGATCTTGGCGATCTGACCCACGATCGAGCCGACCGAACCGGCCGCGGCCGACACCACCACGGTTTCGCCCGCGCGCGGGGCAGCAATTCTGAGCAGCCCGAAATAGGCCGTAAGCCCGGCGATGCCGTAGACGCTCAAGAGGTGCGTGATCGGTTCAACCTTGGGCAGTCGGATCAGCGCCTTGGCCGGCAGCACCGCGTACGTCTGCCAGCCGGTATCGGCAAACACCAGATCGCCCGCGTTGAAGCCCGCGGCCCGGCTTTCCTCCACCTCGGCGAGGGCGGCGCCGGACATCACCGCGCCCGCCACGACGGCGGCACGATAAGTGGCGCCTTGCATCCAGGCACGGCTGGCGGCATCGAGCGAAAGATAGCGCACCTTGAGGCGGACTTCGCCGTCCTGTGGTGAGGGCATCTCGGCATCGCAGAGCTGGAAATGTTGCAGTGCGAGTTTGTCGGTGGGCGTGTGGGCGAGCAGGATTTGTCGATTGCTGATCACGTGGGACCTCCCGCCAGTGCCGAGCCAGTGCGCGTTGCCACATCGGAGCGCGCCGCGGCCGGCCCTTGTCGCGCCGGCCCGCTATGGTGCGGCCGGTCGCCGCCACGCGTCAAATACGAGCCGCGCCCCGTTTGCGGCCGACCAGGGTGGCGGCGTAGACTAGGCGCGGGGCGGGGCACGGGAACGATTTCGCAACGACGGCCGCGCCATCGGCCCGGGGGCAATTCGATGTCGAGCATTTCCCTCGTGAGCCGTCGTGCCCTGCTCAAGGCCTGCGGCGCATTGGCCGGCAGCGGGCTCGGCCTTGAGGCCCGGGCGCAACCCGATCCGCCGCCTGCCGGGGCTGCGCCCTACCGGCCGGCGGACGATACCCTCGAGCTCCTGGTCGTGAGCGACGGCCACCTGGTGGTTCCGACCCGCATGCTGGCGACCAATGTCCTCGATGGCCAGCTCACGGCGTTCCTGACCGGCCGCGGGCTCGGGGCCGATCGCGTGCACTTTCATATCAATGTGGCAGTGCTGCGCACGGGCAATGAATACGTTTTGATCGATGCCGGGGCGGGCGGCACCTGGGAGCCGACCGCCGGGCGGCTGGCCGACAACCTTGAGGCTGCCGGCATCGCGCTCGATGCCATCGGCAAGGTTGTGATCACCCACGCCCATCCCGATCACATCTGGGGGCTGATCGACGAGTTGGACAACAGCCTGCGGTTTCCGCGCGCGCACTACTTGGTGTCGGCGCGCGAGTTCGAGTTCTGGACCTTGGGGGAGGCGGCGCGCCTGACCGGACCGGTCGAGGGCATCGCCGCCGGTGCGCGGCGCGTGTTCAAGGCGATCGAAGCACGCTTAAGCCGCTTCCGACCGGGCGAAGAAATCGCGCCCGGGCTGATCGCCATCGATACCGCGGGGCACACCCCGGGACACGTTTCGCTGCTGTTGACACGGGGGCCGCGCCAGCTCCTTCTCACCGCCGATGCCCTTCTCAACAATCACGTGGCGATCGCGCATCCCGATTGGCAGCCGGCGGCGGACATGGATGCGGCGCGCGCCGTGCAAAGCCGTCGGCGGCTGCTCGATATGGCGGCGACGGATCGGCTTCAGGTGCTCGCCTATCACATGCCGTTCCCGGGGCTCGGGCGGATCGAGCGCGCCGGCGCGGGCTACACCTGGCTGGCCGATGCTTGAGGCGGCGCCGGGGCCGAGGCGGTGGCGATGTTGGCTGGGATTGCCCGGGCCGCCGCCTGGCGGCACGCACGAGGCTTTGTTTAACCGTTGTGAGCAAGGCCCGGCAATAGCCAAAGGTATCAGGGAGGAGACGATGGTGAAGCCTGCCACGATAGCGCTGCGATTAATGCTGCTCGGTGTGCTGCTGGCGGCGCCCGGCAGCGCGCTGGCGCAAGCGCGCGCCGAGAGCAAGGACATGGCGCTCGTCGGCAGCCACGATTTGCAGGCGCGCAGTGCCTATCAACCCACCATTCACAAGCAAGGCGACCGCTGGATCGCCTATATCGGCCATCATGGCGGGACCAAGGAGGTGCCGAAGCCGCGCAATGCCTTGACCGGTGCCGATGAATTCAATGGCACGTCGCTGCTCGACGTCACCGACCCGCGCCACCCCAAGTACTTGTTTCACATCCCGGGTGATGAGGGGCTCGCCGAGGATGGCGGTGCGCAAATGGTGCGGGTGTGCGATGGCAGCACCTTGCCGAAGGCGGATCACAACGCCGTCTACATGTTGCGCACCTTTGGCAACGCGGCGCATGAGATCTGGGACACGACCGATCCCAGCCAGCCCAAGCTGATCACCCGGCTCGATGGGCTTAAGGGCACGCACAAGAATTGGTGGGAATGCGACACCGGCATCGCCTTTCTGGTTTCGGGCGTTCCCGGCTGGCGGGTGGCGCGCATGACCGAGGTCTATGACCTGAGCGATCCGGCGCGGCCCGTGAAAATCCGCGATTTCGGGCTACCCGGGCAGCAGCCCGGGGCCGCCGGGCCGGTGCCGACCCGGCTGCATGGGGCGATCTCGACCGGGCCAAAGGGCAATCGGGTTTACTTCGGCTACGGCACCAACGAGGGCGGCGTGCTGCAGATCGTCGATCGCGAGAAGCTGCTCAATGGGGCCAAGGAGCCGACCGAGGAGAACCTGCTCTATGCGCAGGTCGGCCGCCTCGACATGTCGCCGTTGACCGGCGCGCATACAACATTTCCGGTGCTGGAGCTGCCGGTCGCCGAATTTGCCAAGGATAAGGTCGGCAAGGTGCGCAATTTCGTGGTCGTCACCAACGAGCAGATCAAGAACGAATGCGAGGAGCCGCGGCAGCTGGTGTGGATGGTCGACGTGACAGTGGAGCGCTATCCCGCCTCGGTGGCAACCTGGGGGGTGCCCGAAGCCAGCGGCGGCTTCTGCAGCCGCGGCGGTCGGTTCGGCACCCACGCCTCCAACGAAAGCCTGGCGCCGGTCTATTACCGGCGGCTCATGTTCTTTTCGCACTTCAATGCCGGCGTGCGGGCGGTGGATATCCGCGATCCCTACCACCCGCGCGAAGTTGCCCACTATATTCCGGCGGTCACGCGCAACACCGACAAGCGCTGCATCACCCTCGCGTCCGGCGAGGCGCGCTGCAAGGTGGCGATCCAGACCAACAATGTGGAGGTCGACGAGCGTGGCTACATCTACGCCGTGGACCGTGCCAATACCGGTATGCATATCCTGAAATTGACCGGAAATGCCCGTAAAATCGGCGATTTTGCCGCTGCTGCACGCTAACGGCCGCCGGCAGAGGCAGGGCTTGGGGCAGTCTGACTGCCCCACAACATAGCCTCGGCAAACCAGGCCCGAGCCGGTGCGCTCGTGGTTTCGCCTCGGCACGAGACCTAGATGGGCTGCGCGATCTGGCGCGGCACTTCAGCGGTTGGAAGCGACGGGCGTTTGATCGATGCCAACGCCGAATTGCTGCCGCGCCGCATTGCCGAAAACGTGACCCTCCCCCCGAAGCCAGGTGGATGAAACCTCTGAACGCAATCACCGGGATCCGTGCCCATCTCGCGGGGTAAGCAAGCTGGCGGGCGAAGGCGGCGAGCCGCGGCTTGCCAAGCACGTGCGCGCAGCGACGGCAGCCGGGTGCACGGACAGGCGAGGTGATGCGGCACTGCCCGATCACGGTTCGCTTCGCTGAGCTCCTCGACGGTGTGCACGCGCCTGGTAGAGACCGGTACCATCACAGGCCCGCCGGATACGGTCGGCCATCTGGAACAGCACGCATGACCATCGACGAGGGTGTGCAACTCCTGGAATTCATCGCCCTGCTGGTGGTCGGGGCCACCGCGCCATCCTATCGCGCGGTGATGTGGCGAACATGTCTCGTCTGGCTCGCCTCCCTGTTGATCGCGGTCTGGATCACGGGCGTGATAGAGCGGGATTTTGGCGAGCGCTGGCTCATGCGCCCAGAAAGCTGGGTCGCAAACTTCGGCAAGTATCTCGGCATGCTGATGTGCTCCAGCATCGCCTGGGGCGTTGTGCGTTGGCGCCGGCGCCGGCAGATCCCAGCGGCAAGGCGTCCGCCAGCAGATGCTGCGTGAACCGCTGCGCGGCCACCAGCACAGCGCGACGGCGGCGCACCGGTAGGGCTAGGGGAATCGCGCACCTCAGCCGGCGTCGCTGAAGCGGCGGTGCAACTGGCATTGATCCATGCAAAGGCGCACGCGGGAAGCGTACGTATTGCGCTCCTCGCCCTAGCCGCGCCCGGTTGAAAGGCAGGCGCCGGGCGCGGGCCGGAGCCAGCGCGGCAGGTCGCCGCTTATCACAGCAATGACATGCGCTTTTCATCGACGATGAAGTCGAAGCCGTTGTCCTCCATGAGCTGTCCCAGTGCGGCAGCGCCGTGCTCGATGGCATAGGCGCGCTCGGCCTCCGTGATCGGAACCAGCATCAGGAAATCGACCCGATCGGTTGCAAGAGTGAGGCGCTCGAAGCCTTGCGCCTCTAAGACCGGCGGTAGGAAAAAGAAGCTTGTGAGCTGCGACGGTTCGTGGGTCATCGGCTGCCCATTCGGCACCGTGTGACCCCAGTGCAGGAAGGTGGCGTTTCTGAGCGGCATTTCCGCCAGCCCCTTGAGAACGGCAAGCATCCAGTCCTTAGGTTGGTGCGCATACATTATAATTTCGGCGAGCGGCGAAATCTTGTTGTTCGCTTCCGCAAGGGCGGGCTGCCGGAAATCACTCATGCCCCCTGTGATCAGCGTCCAGAACGACCGCGTCGGCGTAGGCGCGAACTGGTAGACGTCAATGTGCATCGGCAAAAGGTCTACCGACATGGAATGTCCCACGGCGTGCACCGGTCCAAAAAAGTGCTCGTAGTGAGCTTCGCGTGCCGTGCGAAAATCTTCGCGTCCGAACATGTTAAGCGACCGCTCGCCGTGCCATCCACCATCTTGCCGGAGGCTGCCTGCAGCTCCCGACACACGTTCGATGGGTCGGGCGGGTATCGGCAGCATCCAACCCGCAGCTTATTCGGCGACGGCGCTGATACAAGTTCCCGCGGGCCAGAAAATGGCGGCTCGGAAAGCGTGGCAATGTGGGGAGCTGGCAGCGGGTCTCGCCGAAAAAGTGGAGCGGACATGAAAGATACTGACGACCTTGGTACCCGCATGAAGCGATATGAGATCGATGAGGTCGAGCGCCGGCTCGACCCCGCGCTGCCGATCTATGCCCGCATCGACGGGCGCGCGTTTTCAGCCTTCACCCGCACCGCCATCCGGCCGTTCGACCACCGCCTGCACGGCGCCATGATCTACGCCACCAAGCAACTGGTGCAGCACACGCACGCCCTGGCCGCCTTCACCCAGTCCGACGAAATCAATCTGCTGTGGCACACGGCCTGCGCGCCGGGCGATGACAGCCAGCCGATGTTCGGCGGCAAGGTGCACAAGCTGACCAGCGTGCTGGCGTCATTGGCGGCCTCCGCCTTCCACCTCGGCCTGCACGACTGCTACGGCGATGCCGAGGCAACCGAACTGGCGCAGCAGCTGCCGCACTTCGACGCCCGGGTGATCAGCCTGCCGAGCCAGATCGAGGCCGCCAACGCGATGCTGTGGCGGACGATCGACTGCCGCAAGAATGCGGTGCTGGCTGCGGCTCAGGCGCACTTTTCGCATCAGCAGCTCGATCGCAAGAACCAGCCCGAGCTGCGCGAGATGCTGGCGGAGCGCGGGGTCGATTTCGAGACCTACCCCGAGGCCTTCAAGTGGGGCACTTGGATGCGTCGGGTGACGTTTGAGCGCCCCTTCACGATTGCTGACATGGCCAACATCCCTGCCGAGCACCGGCCGGCGCCCGACGCCCTGGTGACCCGGAGCGAGGTGCGGGCGATCGACATGGCGGAGTTCGTGCGCGTCAAAAATCGCCGCGAGGTTATTTTTGAGGGAGCGGAGCCCCAGACATGATCGACCAAGACGCGCTGATCGCTTCCCTCAAACGCGGCTCAGCGATAGGCGCCGAGATTGTTGACGGTGCCAAGCGGCGTGCCGGCCGCGAGCAGGCGCTCGATCAGCTTGGTGGCGAGGAGATGCGGCTCGGCGACGCGCAAGGTGCGCACTTCGGTGTGTGATGGATCAATCAGCACGTAATCCGAGCTGTGGTCGACGACGTAGCTGGCATCCGGCTGGGCGACCTTGGCGAAGGCGACGCCAAGGGCGGCGGCGGCAAGCTCAATCTCGTTCAGGCTGCCGCCGAGGCCAATCAGGCGCTTGTCAAAGGCCTGGGCGAAGCGGGTGAGGGCGGGGCCCTCATCGCGTTCCGGGTCGACGGTGACGAATAGGGGCTGCACGTGCGCTGCTGCCGGCCCCAGCTGCTCGAGCGCGCTGGCCATTACG
Organism: Hyphomicrobiaceae bacterium; assembly: GCA_035258605.1. Lineage (GTDB taxonomy): Bacteria > Pseudomonadota > Alphaproteobacteria > Rhizobiales > Hyphomicrobiaceae > AWTP1-13. The sequence goes on from DATFXD010000418.1 coordinate 10,927, forward strand.
CTCAATCCGGTCGGGCACAGATCGGAGCAGTTGATGTAGCCGAAATAGATGAGGAGCCACTTGCCGGCAAAATCCGTGCTGCGCACCACGCGACCATCGCCGTCGCGAAAGGTGAGCGCGTGATCGGGCGCCCGCCTGATCTCCTCGGTGTGCCCCGGCGGCGGCGCCAGCACGATGAGGCCCGCCAGCAGCCCGAGCACGGCAGCGCGGCGGTGCGTGGCGGGCAGGGCTGGCTTGGGCGGCATGGCGGCTTGAGATCCCGGCAAAGCTTGCGATCGATGCCCGAACCCGATCCTGCCCCCAACCTAACACCGCGATCAAGGCGCCGCGGGTGCCGCGCGCCCGCGCCCCGTCGCTAGCCGAGCAGGCGCGCAACCCCGGCGAATACGACGCCGGCGAGGATGGTGGCCAGCATCGTCATTAAGAACGGCCAGCGCGTCGCCGTGACGATGCGTTTGCGCTCCTCGGCGAGCCACAGCCGCACGAACTCCATGGTCGGCGCTAGCCCCTCGTGCCTGAGGCCGGCAAAGGTTTCCCTGCCGTCGCGTCGATCGCGCGCATACCGCGATCGCGCCTTGACGTAGCCCAGGCGCTTAAGGGCGGCGCGGCAGCGCGCGTCCGTCTGTGCGCGCAGCACAATGGCCGGCATGGGCGGCTCGAAGCCGGGAAAGCTCAGGGCCGGCGATCCCAGCGCCGGGGGGACCGGCGTCGGGCGTTGTCGGCGGAGGAGCTTGGCAAGGCCGGTGGCGGTCCAACGCCGCCGAGCGCTTGCGGTGCGGGTGTAGATCTCTGAATGCAACATGGACGAGTCGACCCCAACGCAGGACACGGGAACTTGGCCGCACCGCCGGGGACAAGAGCCAGAAATTGCGGACGCCTGAAGGCGAACGTGCGCGTTGTTGGCAGCCGTTGCCAACGGATCACAGCCACCTCACAACAAAAAAGGGCCGCGCCGAACCGCAGCCCTCGAGTTGCAAAGGGACGAACAAACGTGGGAGCGCGCTTCCAAGTCTGCCTGGGTCGTGGTGCGGGGGTCACGATCCAAGCGCCTCCACAAGCCGCGCTCCGGG
>DATFXD010000419.1:0-2703 GCA_035258605.1 Hyphomicrobiaceae bacterium
GCAATTTGGGTCCACGCGCACGTCACTGTCGGCCAGGATGATGATGTCGTAGCGTGCGCGCCGGTAGATGTTCGCCAAGTTCGCGGCCTTGCGATTGGGACCGGCAAGGCTGCCGTCCACCACCAGCCGCAAATTGCGCTCCGGAAACTCGGCCATCAGCCGCTTCACGACCTCGATGGCAGGGTCGCTGTCGGTGTGGGCTCCGAAAATGACCTCATATTCGGGCCAGTCCTGCTCACAGAAGGAGCGCAGGCACTCGTAGAGATAGGGCGCCGAGCCATGCACCGGCTTCAGGACAGACACCCTGGGCTGCCAGCCTGGAAGCACCCCCGGCCGCTCGCAAAAGCGCCATGTCGCGTGCAATGCAAGCGCGAGGTAGGCCAGGCCCGCGAGGCCTAGCAGCAGACCCAGGATTTGGCTGAGCGAGAGCTCGAATATCACCATGGAGCCCAGTCCAAACCATCGTTGCCACAATCCCAGGCCCGTGCACGGCGACGGGCCCAACCGGCCACCGGCGAAGATCTCAGTCGGAGGGACGTGTCGCACATCATGCTAAGCGATTCCGCCTGCTGGGGGATCGCAATCGGTGGCCGAGCATCATGCGAACGCTTTCCGGAACGAAACCGGCTGCACACCGGCCGCTGCCAGCTTGGAGCTGACTTTTGCGCTGACCAGCGCCGCCAATTCATCCTCGGGTCGATAATGCGCGGGAAGGTTGTCTGGCCCCTGCCAACGCCGGGTCGCGGGGTGGCAGTAGAGTTCCGTCACGCCATCGGGCAGATGTTCGAGCAATTGCAGCAAACGTCGCTCCACCATGGCGCCGCTGTCGGTCACCCCAAACACATAATCGTTGAGCGGCAAACCGGTTGCCGCCAGGCGCCGCCGCATCGGGCTGGTCTGGACCGCATAGAACAGCCAGCTCGCCAAGCGCTCAATGAAGCGATCGGCCGCCGGCGCCGAGGCGTGCCGCAACGGCTCGAGCGGGATCCGTACCGGAGGCGAGCCGAACTCCGGCGCAATCCGCGCAATGGCGCGCGTGACGACAGGGTGCATGTGAAAATGCTGGTGGCCATTGACGTGATCAAGGGGGAGGCCTGTTGCACGGAAGCGCTCGAACTGCGCCCGAATCTCGGCCTCCGCCTGCCGTCGCATGGTGGGGGAGAAGAACAGTCTCAGGCCAAAGCGGACCGGGTCATTCGCAAATCGCCCATCGGGTCCAACCAGCAACGGGATCTGCGACGGCGCCAGGACAGGGGTGCTGTCGACCAGGGTGAGGTGCAGCCCGACGCCGAGGGCGGGCAACTGGCGTGCCCGCTCCACCGCGTCCGCCATTGCCGGCGCGCCCACCATCAGGCTCGCTGCCGACAGGACGCCGTCCCGATGCGCTTGCTCGACCGCTTCATTGATCGGCACCGAGGCGCCAAAATCATCGGCCGTGATGATCAGCCTCTTCAAGTGAAGTTTCTGCTGTTTATGCAGGTCCCGTCCAACTGCCGCTTGGCTGGCAAATGTTAGCGCATATGGCGCGCTGCCGCCATCGCCGGCGACGGCGGCTGGTTCGCGCGGCCGCGAGGACGGCATGCCGGGACGGGCGCCCCCGGGGATTTCGGCCTCGGGCCGTCACGATCGGGTGCCGGCACCGCCTCAAAATGGCCAACGCGTGCGAGCTTGCACCAGCCGGGGCCACCCTGTGGCACGCGCAGCCTTGAAGCTCAACACTGCGCAGCGTTGGTTTATCCCGCGTGCGTCAACGGACTTCGGTTAGATGTCCAGTAGATAAATTGGATCGCAGCGCGCGTACGAAGGCCGTGAAGGCTGTGCAATCGTGGGAAGATCCAGACAGTAGGGCGACGGACAGTGGTTTTTTTGTATATTTGGCGCGTTGCTCGCTTGATTCGACTGCGCCGTGACCGTGGCTTCGCCATGGCAGCGATGGAACGTTGTGGCGCTCGACGTGCGCTCCAGCCGAAGGAAGCGGCCAACGTCCTTGTAGGGAAATCCATCTCAGCATCGGTACTCGGGGCAACGCGGGCGTTTTGATGGATGTTGGGTGGGTGGCGTAGGCAAGCGCGATGCGGCAGAGCCCAAAGGCTGCAGGCTTGGACCACCGGCCAAACCATGGAATTGGCTTCATCTATTATTCACAAGGCTGCTTCATCAGGCGCCGGGGGTGGCGATCGAGACCATTGCCAATGCGGCGGCGGTGTACGGCGGCTTGTGGTCAAGGCGTCGGCCTGCCGGCCAGAGCACATGGGCTGCGCCTTGCAATGGTCTGCCCGCCGCCCGTCCGGGCATTTACGTCGGCTCGGTGCAGCGGGCCATGCACCGCCGCCAAACTCCGTTGCCTACAAGCCAGGCGCCTCGCCATTGACGCTGATTGAAGATCGAATGGTTGCTCTTTAGCACAGAACCAAAAGGAACCCCGTATGAAGTGCTATTGCTGCAAGGAAGATGTGAGCCGCGTGAACGATGAAGAACTCTGTTGGTCGTGCGACCTGGTGCAGACGCTCGCGGCGGTCCTTGAGGAGAAAAACATTGCGGCCGATACCGCGGTCGCGCTTGCCTATGATCTTCACGCATGCGCCGTCTCACACATCATCGAGCGCATCGGTGAGGAGCATGAGCTCTCAAAAGAGCTGATACGCACCTTGGAATTGGAGGATGCCGCCTAGTGCCAGCCTGAACCCGAACCTGCAACGGCTG
>DATFXD010000420.1:0-21830 GCA_035258605.1 Hyphomicrobiaceae bacterium
CCGGGTCTTGTTGACGGCCTTGGCGGTCCGTTTCGCAAGTATATGGTGCCCGATGGCGATACCTGCCGTATCTACAATGCGCCGCGTCCCGAAGTCGTGCCCGGTTTCCTCACCGTCGGCCAGGCCAAGCGCAACATTGTCACCGGTGCCTTCGGCCGGATGTTCGACTGGTCGGAACGATCCTCCAAGCACATCGCCTTTGATCTGCGTGGACCAAAAACGTTTAGCTGGCGCCAACCGCTCAAACCCCAGTGATTCCCGACCCGTCGTCTCAACTCTTTGGCAGCCGTGACCGCCTGTTCGCCGTAGTCCTGCTGGCCATCGTCGCCATGCTGGCTTGGGCCTTCACGTTCGATCAAGCGCTACGGATGCAGGAGATGGACGCCGCAATGTGGCGCGATATGAACATGTCGATGAATGGCATGGAGCCGTCGTGGACCCCGATCGATGTTGTGCTGCTGCTTGCGATGTGGTCTGCCATGATGGCCGCAATGATGCTGCCGGCCGCCAGCCCGATGCTCACGGCTTTCGCCACTATTAACCGTCGCCGCCGACAGCGCAGCGCACTTTACGTGCCAACCGCGGCATTCCTGTTCGGCTATCTCCTCGCCTGGGCTCTGTTCTCGGTCGCAGCCACCGGCTTGCAGTGGCTGCTGCAAGCGAGCAGCCTCGTCACCACCATGATGCAATCGGCGTCCTATTACTGGTCGGCAATACTTTTCCTTGCCGCCGGGCTCTATCAGTTCAGTCCGCTCAAGGACCGATGTCTCAGCTACTGCCGGTCGCCGGATGGCTTCATTTTGAGCGAATGGCGTGACGGCGGATTGGGCGCCATCGTCATGGGTTTGCGCCACGGGTGGTTCTGCACCGGCTGCTGCGCCGCCCTGATGCTGCTTTTGTTTGCCGTTGCCGTCATGGACCTGCGCTGGGTTGCGGCCCTTACTGCGCTGGTGACGGCCGAAAGGCTCTTGCCCGGCCCGGTTTTCTGGCGCAGCGCGATTGGTGTGGGGCTGCTTTTCGCCGGCTGCGTTTGCCTCCTTCTGGGTTGGAGGGCCGGTGCATGAGTGGGCCCGCTCAGGTTCGAAATCAAGATTGCCATTGTCGTGCGCTCGGCGCTCAACCGGCTCTTTTACGCGCCATTGCCGTGACGTGAAAGCCGCCTCTATAAAGCCGCCCTCTATACTGAGGAGATGGCGGCCCAATCTCAAGCTGGTTGGCTTGGCGGTTCGAGCGGACCCAAAACCCATCGACAAGGTCGTCGACGGTCTCAAGTTTTACATTAAACGCCTGACGCGAAGGCGAAGGTAGCGCTCAAGACGAGCCGCCGAAGCCCATCAAGCCGTGGCCCCTGCCGGGGCTTTCGGCTAAAAGCACGCGAAACCCCGGGGTTTGACCGCTGCCGTCAGCGTCAGTCCTGCGCTATCCTTGTAAATGGCGTCGAGCTCTCCACGTCATGGGAGATCGGTCCCACCAACGGTGCGACGAGATAATGGTGCGCTGTCCACGAATCTCCCTCGGACAGCGCCAGAGGTGAGAGATGGACAAAGATTTTCCGAGCGGTTGGATGTGGTCGCAGGCTTTCGACATGCTGGAGCGGGCCGAGCGCATGCATCGCGAGATCTTCCGGCCGGCAGGTTCCTCGCACCGGCCGGCATGGGAGCCTCCCGCCGATATCCTCGAGACCCCGGACGAGGTGCTGGTGCTGGTGGCACTGCCGGGGGTTGATCCCGAGCAAGTGCAGGCGGTCATCGAAGGCAACGACCTGGTGATCGGGGGCACGCGGGTATTGCCGCGCGAATGGCGTACCGCCGTTATTCATAGGCTCGAGTTGCCGCAGGGCCGGTTCGAGCGCCGCATTCGGCTGCCTGGTGGCCGCTACCAGGACGTGCGTCGCGCGACGGCCAATGGCTGTCTGGTGATCACGCTGACAAAGGCGGAGTGAGCTCGTGAGCGACGTAGAGACCAAGGATGCGTCGGGCGCGGCGTCGACAGCGCTCCCCTCCGATGCGCTGATCATCGTTCCCGTGCGCAACACCGTATTGTTTCCCGGCATGGTGCTGCCGATCAGCGTCGGGCGCCCGGTGTCGGTCGCCGCCGCGCAGCAGGCGGTGCGCGAGCAGCGCCAGATCGGTATCCTGATGCAGCGCGACCAGAGCGTCGACGAGCCGCGCGTGCATGACATGCACCGCATCGGCACCGTCGCCAATTTGGTGCGCTACGTCACCGCGCCCGACGGCAATCATCATCTCATTTGCCAGGGCGATCAGCGCTTTCAGATCATGGAATTCCTGGAGGGTTGGCCGTTTCTGGTCGCCAAGGTGGTGCGGATCCCGGAGCCAACCTCGCGCAGCGCCGAGATCGAGGCGCGCTTTCTCAATCTGCAACGGCAAACGCTCGAGGCTTTGCAGCTATTGCCGCAGGCACCGGCCGAGATGCTGGCCGCGGTGCAATCGATTAGCTCGCCGACGCAGCTGGCGGACCTTGCCGCGGCCTACATGGACGTGAAACCGGAGGAAAAGCAGGAGATCCTCGAGACCATCGATGTCACGGCACGGATGGACAAGGTGTCGCGTCTGCTGGCCGAACGCATCGAGGTACTGCGGCTATCGCAAGAGATCGGCCGCCAGACCAAGGCGGCGCTCGATGAGCGCCAGCGGGAGGTTCTGTTGCGCGAGCAGATGGCGGCGATCCGCCGTCAGCTGGGCGAGGGAGAGGAAGGCAAGGCCGAGATCGCCGAGCTCAGCGAAGCCATCGGCAAGGCGCGGATGCCGAAAGAGGTCGACGAGCAGGCGCGCAAGGAGCTGAGGCGGCTCGAACGCATGCCGGAGGCGTCGGCCGAACATGGCATGGTGCGCAGCTATCTCGATTGGCTCGTCGAGCTGCCCTGGGACCTGCCGGAAGAGACGCCGATCGACATCGCCGAGGCGCGCCGCATTCTCGATGAAGACCACTACGGCCTCGACAAGATCAAGCGCCGGATCGTTGAATACCTGGCGGTCCGCAAGCTTGCGCCCCAGGGCAAGGCGCCGATCCTGTGCCTGGTGGGCCCACCGGGGGTCGGCAAGACGTCACTGGGGCAATCGATTGCCCGCGCCATGGGACGAAAATTCGTGCGCGTGAGCCTTGGCGGCGTGCACGACGAGGCCGAAATCCGCGGTCATCGGCGTACCTACATCGGCGCGTTGCCCGGTAACATCATCCAGGCCATTCGCAAGGCGGGAACCCGCAATTGCGTGATGATGCTCGACGAAATCGACAAGCTCGGAAGCGGCATCCAGGGCGACCCCGGTGCGGCGCTGCTGGAGGTACTCGACCCGGAACAGAACAGCACCTTCCGCGACAACTACCTGGCGGTGCCGTTCGATCTCAGCCGCGTCGTGTTCATTACCACGGCCAACCTGCTCGATACCGTGCCGGGTCCGCTGCGCGATCGAATGGAGGTGATCGCGCTCTCGGGCTATACGGCCCACGAAAAGTTCGAGATAGCGCGTCGCTATCTGGTGCGCCGCCAGCTTGAGGCCAATGGTCTCAAACCGGAAGACGCCGATATTAGCGACGAGGCGGTGCGCGACATCATCCAACACTACACGCGCGAGGCGGGCGTGCGCAGTCTCGAGCGCGAGATCGGCAAGGCGCTGCGGCAAGCTGCCGTGCGCATCGCCGAAGGCCAAAAGGGACCGATCCGTATCGCCGCCGAGGACTTGGCCAGCGTGCTGGGCCCCGCCCAGTTCGAGAGCGAGCTTGCGATGCGCACCAGCGTTCCCGGCGTCGCCACCGGTCTTGCCTGGACGCCGGTTGGCGGTGACATCTTGTTCATCGAGGCGACACGCGCGCCCGGGAGCGGACGGTTGATCCTGACCGGCCAGCTGGGCGAGGTGATGCGCGAGAGCGCTCAGGCGGCGCTCAGCATCGTCAAGAACCGTGCCGCCGATTTCGGGATCGATCCGGCGCGGTTCGAGAAGCTCGACATCCACGTGCACGTGCCGGCGGGCGCCATTCCCAAGGATGGTCCAAGCGCCGGAGTTGCCATGTTCATGGCGCTGGTTTCGCTGATGACCGAACGGACCGTGCGCAGCGATACCGCCATGACCGGCGAGATCAGTCTGCGGGGCCTGGTGCTGCCGGTGGGTGGCATCAAGGAGAAGGTGGTGGCGGCGGCGCGCGCCGGCATCACCCGGGTCATGCTGCCGGGTCGCAACCGCAAGGATTTCACCGATGTTCCGGACGAGGTGCGCGGCAGCATGGAGTTCGTTTGGCTCGACATGGTCGACGAGGCGATGACGGCCGCGTTGCAGCCGCGCGTGGAGCGCGCCAGCGAGCCGCGGCGCACCGGGACCTGACGGGCCGCGGGGCCGCATCGCTCGCTCGGCGGGCCTCGCGGGCGGAGGCCCATGCGGTCGCCCGCCCCCGCATCATTCGTCGTTGGTCTCCGCGTCGGCCAGCGGCGTTCGCTTAATCGGCCCGCTCAGGCTGCGGCGATCGAGGGCGACGCTCTTGACCAGCACGAACACCGATGCGCCTGGCGCCAGGCCCAGCCGATCGACCGAGTAGCGCGTGAGCCGCGCCAGCAGTGCCTCGCCGTGGCAGTTGATGCGAAGCTCGACGATCGGGCCCGCTGGCGTGCCAATCTCGCTGACGGTGCCCGGGAACACGTTGAGTGCGCTGACGTCGGCTGGTCGCGACTTTGCCAATATGACGTCGCGAGCGCGCACGCGCAGACGCAGGCGGGTACCGACGCCGACCTCGAGACGCGACAGCTTCCAGAGGCCCGCGCGCGAGCGCAGCTCCGTCAGGCCGAAGCTATCGTCGTGGCGCTCGACGGTTGCCTCGATGACGGCGCCGGCTTCGGCGCGGCCGGTCAACGGGAACAGGTCCAGCCGTTGCATCACCTCGGCGGTCGGCCCCACTGCAGCCACTGTGCCTTCGGAAAGCAGCACCACCGTCGAGGCCAACCGCGTCACCTCGGCAATCGAGTGACTGACATAGACGATCGGCACCCTGCTGTGGTCGCGCAGCCGCTCGATATAGGGCAAAATCTCCGCCTTGCGGGCCTCGTCGAGTGAGGCCAGCGGTTCATCCATCAACAACAGGCGCGGTTTTGCCAACAGTGCGCGGCCGATGGCGACCCGCTGCTTTTCGCCACCGGAGAGGCGACCCGGCCGCCGCTCCAGGAACGGGCCGATACCCAATAAGTCGACGACGTCGGCGAGGTTTTCGCCGGGCGCGGTGTGCGGCGCGAACCAGCGTCCATAGAGCAGGTTTTGGCGCACGGTCAGGTGCGGGAACAAGCGGCCTTCCTGGAAAACGTAACCGACCCGGCGACGATGGCGCGGCATGAACACGCCGCTGGCGGTGTCGACTAGCGCGACCCCATCGATGCCGACGAAGCCTCGGTCGGGCCGGATCAGACCGGCGATGATGTTGACAAGTGAGGTTTTGCCGGAGCCGGAGCGGCCAAACAGCGCGACCAGGTCGCTACCCGTCTCGAAGCGGGCAGCGAGCAGGAAACCGCCGAGCCGGTGTTGGATGTCGATGGCGAGGCTCATGCGATGCCAGCCGACGTCCGCCCGGCGCCGGCGACAGCGCCCGCCACCGCTGCCAAGCTCGCAGCGCCGATATCGGCCACCGGCACCAACGCCGGCCGGCCGCCAAGCGGCACCGTCTTGGCGCGGATCGAGCGTTGGCCGGCACGGCCGGCGACCCGGGCGCCGGCCGATGCGAAACCGGGCCAGGCACGCTCGGCGGCGAGGTGCGCAAGGGCCTCAAACACGGCGCGGGCCGCCTGCTGCGGGGAGCAAAACCGGGCCAGCACTGCCGCTGCAAGGCCTGACGTTGTCAGGCTTGGTTGGCCTGCGGCCAAGCGGCTCATCGAGCCATCCCAGCGCAACCTTGCCGCCTCAGGAGCGCCCGCTGGCCAGGACCGTGAAGCCCTGCGCTTCAAACAGCGGCTTGGCTTTCGTCGATTTGACATAGGCAAGAAAGGTTGCCGCATCCGGGTGCGTGGCCATGCTCGTCAAGGCAATCGGATAGATGATCGGCGGATGGGTGTCCTCTGGAAAGGTGCCGATGATTTTGACTTGGCTATCGGCGGCGGCGTCCGTTTGGTAGACGATGCCCGCCGGCGCCTCGCCGCGCGACACCAGCAACAGCGCGGCGCGCACGTTTTCCGCCTGCGCGATCTGGCCCGACACCGTCGCCCAAACCCCGAGCTTTTCGAGCGCCGCCTTGCCATATTTGCCGGCCGGAACGGAATCGACGTTGGCCATTGCCAGCCGCCCGCCGCCGAGCACGCGTGCGAGGTCGAAGCCAGGCTTGATCGCGATCGGCTGCGCCTTATCCGTGGGTGCGATCAACACGATGCGGTTGCCGAGCAGATTGGAGCGGGTCTCCGGCTTGATGAGATGCTTGCTAGCGACGTAGTCCATCCAGTCGAGGTCGGCGGAAATGAACATTTGCGCCGGCGCGGAGGCTTCGATCTGCTTGGCGAGCGCCGAGCTCGCGCCGTAAGAAATGCTGGCCTTCTTACCCGTTTCCTGTTGCCACGCGGCGTTGATGGCATCGAGCGCGTTCTTCAGGCTGGCCGCGGCGAACACGATCAGCTCGCCGGTTGGTGCCTGCGCCCGCGCCGCAGATGGGCACCAGGCCAAGAGCGCGGCGACGGCCACAGCCAGGGCCCTGGCAAAGCGAGGAGGTCTAGCGGTCATTTTATTTCCTTCTCCGGACGGCCGAGACAGCATCGGCGCAATTGATCGATACAACACCACAATCTCACGCTATATTCCATCGACTATTCTGACACCTGTCCACTCAGATCTTTGAGGCTTTGCCGTCGCATGCGCGCGCTCTGTGCTGCCCTGGCTTTGCTGTCGCTGTTTGCCGCGTCAACGGCGCAGGCGCAGGACCGGGCGCGCACCGTGGTCGATTCCGCCAACCGTCACGTCGAAATTCCTGAGCGGATATCACGCGTGCTCGCCGCGGGGCCGCCGGCCTCGATCCTGCTCTACACGCTTGCGCCGCAGTTGATGGTCGGCTGGGTGCGTACGCCGAGCCCGGCCGAGAAGGCCTTCCTGTCGCCTGAGGTTCGCGAGTTGCCCGAGTATGGCCGGCTGACGGGACGCGGCGGCACGGCCAATCTCGAGAACCTGCTGAAGTTCAAGCCCGACCTCATTGTCGACAGCGGCAGCACCGGTCCGACCTACGTCTCGCTTGCCAACAATGTTCAGGACCAGACCAAGATCCCCTACCTGCTGTTCGACGGCAGGCTTGAGGCAACACCGCAGGTCTACCGTCAGCTGGGCGAGATCCTCGGTGTCAGCGATCGCGCCGAACGCCTGGCGCAATACGCCGATGATACCCTCAACGGGCTCAGCGCCCGGGTTGCATCCGTGCCCGAAGCCGAGCGGCCGCGGGTCTACTACGGACGGGGCAGCAATGGTCTTGAGACGGGATTGGCCGGCTCCATCAACCTTGAAGTGTTGCAACGCGTCGGCGCCCAGAACGTGGCCGCCGCCGCCGGCAGTGGCGGTCTGACCAAGGTTTCCATGGAACAGGTGCTGGCCTGGAACCCCGACGTGATCCTGGCATTGGATCCAGCCTTCTACCAGGCCGTTCAAACCGATCCCCTGTGGGCCTCGGTCAAGGCCGTGCGCGATCGGCGCATCTATCTCGCCCCCAATCTCCCCTACACTTGGTTTGATGCCCCGCCGGGGGTCAATCGCCTCATAGGCGTGCGCTGGTTGCTGTCGATCCTCTACCCCAAGCAGTTTCCCGAGGATCTGCGCGAGACGACGCGCCGGTTCTATCAGCTCTTCTACCAAGTCGATCTGAGCGAGGCCCAGCTCGACACGTTATTGGCGCCGGCGACCGCCGCCAAACGGGAGCGATGAGCGCCCGAGCTCGCGCCTCGCGTGAAGGCTGGGTGTTGGCTCGAATGTAATGGCAGCGCGACCCTGGGGGGCTAGCTCCCGGCTCTGGCGCGATCTGAGCACCCGCACCGGCGCCAACAGCGGTTGCAGATCGGCCAACTATTGGAGCGCTAAGCTTTGCCGTCGCTCGTGCCAACGGCCGCAGGGGGTTGCCCCGCGGCGTCGGTCCCGGCAGAAGTGCGCAAGCACGCGCTCACCCCGCTACAAAGGCACGTTGGCACATGGCTGAACCCCGATCTTCCAGCTCCCCCGCGCGTGCAGCCGTTGGCGAGGTGTGCGCCTGGATTGACGCGCAGGTTTCGTCTTTGCGCGCCGAGGACGTTCCCCTGGTCGAAGCTGGCGGTCGCGTTGCCGCCGCTGACGTTGCAGCAGGCTTCGATCTGCCGCCGTTCGATCGGGCAGCGGTTGATGGCATCGCCGTGCGCGCCGAGGATACCGTCGGTGCCAGCCCCTATAGTCCCTGCCTGTTGCGGTGGGTTGCCGCCAGCGACGAGCTGCCGGTGGGGGGCGCCGCTCAGCTCAACGCCGGTGCGCCGCTGCCGCGGGGTGCCGATGCGGTCATTGCCTTGCATCTGGTCGGACGCGAGGCGGGCGGTGCTGCCGCCATTACCGAGCCCGTGGCGGCGGCAAGCGGGACCGAGCCAAGGGGTTGCCAGGTGGCCACGGGCAACACCTTGGTCGCGGCGGGACGCCTGCTCCGGGCCGCTGAGCTCGGACTGCTGGCGTCCGCGGGATGGGAGCGCGTTGCCGTCGTTCGCCGCCCTTTGGTGCGCTGTGTGATCGCCGGCGCCATGCTCGAAACGGCAAGGTCGCCGTCGCGAGCCCAAGTGTACGAGGCCAGCGGTCCCGCGTTGCGCGCCGTGGTCGAGCGTGACGGCGGCCGGATCGTCGAGGCGACGGCGGTGGCGCGTGATCGGGCCTCGCTTCGCGACGCCCTGCTGCGGCCTGGCGCGGACATCATCCTGGTCGTCGGCGGCACCGGGCCTGGCGCCGATGATGAGGCCGCCGCGGCGCTGGCCGAGGCCGGCGAACTGGTGATTGACGGCGTTGCGCTGCGCCACGCCGACAGCGCCGGCCTCGGTCGTGCCGGCGGCGTCCCGGTGGTGCTGCTTCCGGGCAGCCCGGCCGCATGCCTATTGGCCTATGAGGTTCTGGCGGGACGGGCGATACGCCGGCTCGGCGGCCGCAATGGGGCGTTGCCATTTCCGACCCGAACCATGACCATGGCGCGCAAGGTCGTGTCCGAGATCAGCATGGCCGAGGTCAGGCCCGTGCGCTACGCGACGGCGGGGTCGGTTGAGCCCGTTCCTCCCATCACGGAAATTGGACTGATGGCGCTCGCCGGCGCCGACGGCTTCCTCCTGATCCCGGAAGGCAGCGAAGGCTACCGGCAAGGCGCGGCCGTCAGCGTCTACCTATATGAAGGCTATGATTGTGCACAACCCTGATCGCGGCCAGCCATCCCGGCTGCTGGCCGACATCGAAGCCGCGCTGGGCCGGCTCGCCCGCCAGGATCAGTTCCTCGAAGTGGTCGACCGCGACGAGGCGACCGCCCGCTTTCATCGCCATCTCAAGCTTGAGGTCCTCGGCAGCGAGCGCGTGCCGCTGGCCGATGCCTTGCACCGGGTGTTGGCCGGGTCGGTCGTGGCCGGCGTCGATGTGCCAGGCTTTGATCGGGCGAACGTCGACGGCTTTGCGGTTCGCGCCGCAGATACCGTCGGTGCCAGCCAACAGGCAACCAAGCTGTTGCGGCTGAACCCGGAAATTCTGACGCCGGGGTTCGAACCGCGCCTGCCGGTGTCGCCGGGCGTAGCGAGCTTGATCGCAACCGGCGGCATGCTGCCGCGTGGTGCCGATGCGGTGGTGATGGTGGAGCACACCGAGCTACGTGACGCGGATGGCAAGCCCATGCTCGCGCTTGAGCGCGCGGCCATCCCCGGCCAGTTCATCGCCTTCGCCGGCAGCGATCTGGCGCGCGGCGAGACGGTCGTGCGCGCCGGAGCGGTGCTGACGTCGCGCGAAATCGGCATGCTGGCGGCCGTCGGCTGCGCCGAGGTCGAGGTCTGGCGCAAACCGCGCGTCGCCATCCTTTCCACCGGCGACGAGATCGTAGCTCCGGGGCAGCCGATGCGCGTTGGAGCGGTCTATGATTCCAATGCGGCGATCCTGGCGGCGGCGGTGAGGGAGGCTGGCGGCATTCCCGAGCCGTTGGGAATCGGGCGCGACGACGAACAGGCATTGGCGCGGTTGCTCGAGCAAGGGCTCGCCACCTGCGATGCCGTGGTGATGTCGGGCGGCACCTCGAAAGGCGCCGGCGACCTCTGCTACCGGGTCGTTGCCGGGCTCAAGGATCCCGGCGTCATCGTCCACGGCGTGGCGCTCAAACCGGGCAAGCCCATCTGTTTGGCGGTCACCGCCGGCAAACCCGTGGCCGTGCTTCCGGGTTTCCCGACCTCGGCGATTTTCACGTTCCATGCCTTTGTCGCCCCGGTCATCCGTGCCCTCGCCGGCCTGCCGCCCGATGCGGTCGAAGAGACGCAGGCAATCCTGCCGCTGAGCGTTGCCTCCGAGCGAGGCCGCACCGAGTTCATGATGGTGTCGCTGGTCCGCCGCGGCGACGACGATGGGCTGGCAGCCTATCCCATTGCCAAGGGTTCGGGCGCGGTGACCTCCTTCAGCCAGGCGGATGGCTTCATTGCCATCGACCGCCATGCCGAAAGCGTGGCGGCCGACACGGCCGTCACCGTGCAGCTGTTGGGTCGCGCGCGGCAACTGGCCGAACTCGTCATCATCGGCAGCCACTGCATTGGCCTCGACATGATCATCGAGCGCCTCGAGCGCCAGGGCCTGGCCGTGAAGGCCATGAACGTCGGCAGTACCGGTGGGCTCGCCGCCGCCAAGCGCGGCGAGTGCGATCTGGCGCCGATTCACCTCATGGATGCCGCCACCGGTGACTACAATCGGCCGTTGCTCACGCCCGATCTTGAGCTGGTCACCGGCTACCGGCGGCTACAGGGCATCGTGTTCCGACCCGGCGATCGCCGCTTCGAAGGACGCTCGGTCGCCGAGGCGGTGGCGGCGGCGCTGGCCGAAGCCGATTGCCTGATGGTGTGCCGCAACGCCGGCAGCGGCACCCGCATTCTGATCGATCGTCTGCTCAAGGGCGGCCGCCCCGCGGGCTACTGGTCGCAGCCCAAATCGCACAATGCGGTGGCCGCGGCCGTGGCGCAGAACCGGGCCGACTGGGGCGTGACCATCGACAGCGTGGCGCGCCGTTACGACCTTGGCTTCATCCCCCTGCAGGACGAGCACTATGATTTCGTGGTGCCGAAGCGCCGGCTGGAGCGCCCAGCGGTGAAAGCGTTCCGAACCGTGCTCGAGGACGGCAGCATGCGACAAGCCCTGGCCGCCGCGGGATTTGGCGTCTGAGGCCGCTTGGACGCGGGCGGCGAGCCGGAGTAACGCCCTCTCGGCCAAGCGCGCCGGTCCCGGTTGGGCCGCTTCGCAACCGGGGCCTAGCAGTGCGGTGGCGACGCCTAGCCGTTGTCGATCACGGCGCCGCCGCGGCAACGGCGCCGAGCTCGGAAGCACTCTGCGCTTGCCATCGCAGCAGCGCCGCTTGTCCGGCCACGGTGAGGCCATAGACGCCGCGCTCGACCCTCACGAACCAGCCATAAACGTTGCGCAGCAGAATGGCCGGGGCCTCCGGCACATCACCCTTGAGGTCGCGCGGTCGACGCGGGCCGTGCGTGAGCGCGGCCGCGCACGCCAGGGCCCGTTGGCGATAGGCGGTCATGATCGGTTGCCGCGTGCTGCCGCCGGTCGCCGGGTCGCCTCGGCGGCGACGGTGTTCCTCGACCAGCCGCGAACGGCGCTTGGGGTCGCGCCGCGGGCGCCAGGGCACGGGCTCGACAATAATCTCGACACGGCCAGCCGCGGTTACCGACAACAAACCGACGCCCAGCAACCGGCAAAGCTTTTTCACGCGCGGGTCGGTCTCGCGACCGCGTCCGCGGCGGGAGGCGCGCACCGCCAACCAAACCTCATCGCAGGCCGCCGAGCGATCGACCGCTTGCAGCACCAGATCGAGGGTGAAGGTCAGCTTGAGCTCGCCAATGACGACGGCCGGCGGCTCGCCGTCGCGCAGGGCCACCAGATCACACCCGCAAACTTCGCCCTTCACCTCGAAGCCGTAGCTTTCAAGGAAGCGCTTGACCGGCGGATAGAGGCTCGATTCCAAGGCGGGCTCTCAGATCGCAAATCCGCCTAAATATGATTCGGCCCATTGTCGAGACAGCGACCGCGGCCGGCTCGCGAGCGGGCGTGCGCGAGACGCACCCGTGCATCACCCCTGTCGCCCGCGCGCACTCTGCGCGCTGCGATCGACGGACCTTGCCTTAGTTGCAATCGTTTGCGGAAGCGACGCACCGCGCGGGGGGCCGTGAGCGCGCGCCCCGCGCGAATAAGACGCGGGCAGGATCGCCGCGCCGAGCTGCCACGCACTGCGACGGGGGCCGAGGCGCCCCCGCCGTGACCCTGACGGCCCCGGGGTGAGGCTCGCCGCTAGCTGTGCGCCTTCACCACTTCCTCGTGCGCCCATTTTACGGCGTCTTCCGCCGGCATGCCCTGGACCGCCTTGGAGTACATATCCGTGATCACGTATTTGCTCAGCACCTCCGCAGCCTTGCGGTCAGCGGGTCCGGCATAGCCGGGGAACTGGCCGGCGCGAGCCGCCACACGGAACGGCTCCATCACCGGATCCTTGCTCCAAAGCGGGTCGTTTTCCCAGATGGTCGTGGCGCCGACCGAGTAGCCCTGCTGGGAATTGAACCATTTTTGATAGATCTCCTTGGAGGTGATCCAGCGGATGAAGTCCTTGGCCGCCTTCTGATTCTTGGAATAGCCCATCAGCATGTTCGACATCGGCAGATGGTACCCGAACTGGCCGGCGGGCCCCTTCGGCAAGGGGGCATGCAGAATATCCTGATAAAGCGGCGTTCCCTTCTCGGTCAGATAGGTCTCGGGCTTGGTCTTGGCCAGCAGATAGATGGAGGCGCCGTTGAGCGTTGCACTGATCGTGCCGGACAGGAAGGCACGGTTGTTATTGGTGTCGTCCCAGGCGAGCCCGCCTTCGTCGTGCGCCTCTTTCCAGAACGCCGTCATGAACTTCACCGAGTCGACCGCCGGCTTGCCGTTCAGCACGACGGTATGGCCATCGGCTTCGACTTCCTTGCCGCCCCACGACCACAAGTAGGGATAGCTGAAGGTCGGCGCATCGCCGAAGGTGTGCCCGAGCGTTTGGCCCAGCGGCTGTCCCTTGGCCTTAAGTGTCTTGCCGGCCTCGCGATAGGCCTCCCAGGTGTCGGGAAACTTGCTGAGCCCGATCGCCTCGAACCAGGACTTACGATAGGAGATCTGCGCACCCAAAACGCACCACGGCACGGCGATCCATTTCTTGCCGTCGTTGGCAACGACGGTCGATTCTTTATAAAACCCCCCCTGGGCCTTGCCGATTTCTTCGGCGATGTCGCTGACGTCAACCACGCTCTCGGCGTAGAGCTGCGGCCAATTGTTGAGACCGCAGATGACGTCGGGCCCGGATCCCGATTGGATCGCCGAGGTCGTGCGCGCCTGGATGTCATTACCATTGATGGTCTCAAGCGTGATCTTGATGCCGAGCGCCTTCTCGCCAGCGGGGACGATCTCCTTTCGCAGCACCTCGTCGGAGGCCGGTACGAAATCGTTCCAGCGCAGCCAATGCATGGTGCTGGTTTGCGCGTATGCCGGTGCCTTCCCGGCGCTGAGAATTGCCGCCATGCCGCCGGTCCGTGCGGCGAGCGCGCCGGTACCGGTCAGCTTGAGGAATGTCCGTCGTCCAATCCGAGCCATGTTCGTCCTCCCTGAACTGCGCCATCGTGAGCTTGCCCGGATGCTACTCCTTCTCGTCTGTTCGTGAAGGTTCCAGGCTTGGCCCATTCTAGGCAGCAAAGCGTTGCAAGGTCGAGTTTTCAAGATGGTAGCGGGGATTGGGTATACTTTCGGGGGTGGGCAAACACCTCAGACATGGCGGCTCGGGCGGCGGCGCACGGCCCCGGTTGCGCCCCGCCTCGGCCCCCGAGCTCGGTGTCGCCGGGCCAAACCTTCACCATGATGACAGTGGCGTTAACGCCGTGGCCCGAGAGGGGGCGAGGGGTAGCGCAAGGGGGCATCGTCGGCGGGCACGATGATCTTGCCAATCGGCCACAGCGCGATGCCCGCGAGCTTGAGGTGGGCCCAAGCGAACGGGATGCCGATGATGGTGATGGCAAGCGCGATCGCCACCAGCAGATGCCCCAACGCCAGCCACCAGCCGGCAAGCACCAGCCACACGACGTTGCCGATGACCCCAAGGGGCCCGGTGCCGAGATCGCTGCGGCCGAAATGCTCCTCGCGGGAAACCGCCTTATAGCCAAACGGTAACAGCGTGTAGATCGCAATGTTGAAGGCGGCCCGCGCCCAGGGGATGGCGATGATGGTGATCGCCATAATGACGGCGGCGATGCCCCAAGCGATCCCCATCCACAGGCCGCCGAACAGCAGCCACAGCACGTTCAAGACCAATGCGATCGGGGTCATGGCGATCGTCCTGCCACCCACGGCATGATCGGCACCGTCGAGATGGCGTTCTGCGGTGAGCCTTCGATCAGCTTGTCGCTGATGGCGAGGTAGACGAGCGTGTTGCGCTTCTTGTCGAGCACTCGATAGATGTGGGTGCGCTTGAAAAAGATGGAGGTGCGGGCCGAGTAGACCTCTTCCTGGTCGGTGAGCGAGGCGAGATCAAGATTGATCGGTCCGACTTGTCGGCACGCAATCGAGAACCGCGAGGGGTCCTCCGCCAGGCCAATGGTGCCGCTGAGGCCGCCGGTGCGTGCCTGGCTGATGTGGCAGGCGACCCCCGGCACCTTGGGGTCGTCGAAGGCGCTGACGCAGACACGATCATTCTTGCCGAGCAGACGGAAGGTGGTGCTCACGCACGCCAAGTCCTCGGCGCGCGCCGGCGCCGTGGCCGCGGCCAGCCAGACGGCGGCACTCGAGGCAATAAGCGTCGCAACCCACAAAGCTTTGACCATGACATCCTCCCCTGCGGCCGGTAGGTAGCGATTGCATGGTCTGGCCGCAAGCACCGGCGGATCGGCTCGAACCGATGCCGCCCGAACCGGCCATCCACAATCCGCCCGAGAGCGCGTTGAGGGCGCTCGCATATTTGTCGCCGACCAGCAGGCATTGCCCCGTGCTTGGCGTGCCGTCACCGGTTGGCCGATAAGCCGGCGGCGGGCTCAGGCCGCTCGCCCGCCGTGCGGCTGGGCGGGCAGCGCCAAACGCGCCGCGTAAAGCCGCTATTGGGCCGCGGCCAGCGCCGCGGCGGCGGCCCGCGCGCGGGCTGCCGAGTCCCTCGCCATGTCGGCGCACAGGCCGGTGTAGGCCAGGGGATCGAGCAGCTTATCGATGGCCTGCGGCGACAGCTGCCGCTTTACCCGATCATCGGCCGCAAGCACCGCCCGGAAAGGCCGGTGCTCAAGGTATGCCGTCTGCGCGGCGTCGTAGACCACGTCGTGGGCATGTTGTCGGCCGAGGACGGTGCCCAGTTCCAGCATCACGGCCTCGGCCATGATCAAGCCGCCGCCCAGGGTCAGGTTGTCGCGCATGCGGTCCGGGTCGAGCCGCAGTCCGCTCACGACCTGGCCGAGCCGGCCCAGGGCGTCGCCGAGCGCAATGGCGGCACGCGCCTCGGCCGCATCCAGCATCAGGCTCGTCGTCCGGTCGGCCTCGTGTTCGGTCTGCATGGCTTCGAGCGCCAGGGGCACTTGCGCCCGTACCTCGGCGCTCAAGGCGATGATGTCTTGGCACAGCTTGGGGTTGCGCTTTTGCGGCATGGTAGAGCTGCCCACGGTACCCGGCGGGACGGGCTCCTCGACCTCGCCGAACTCGGTTTTCATCAAGGTATAGATCTCGCGGCCGATTTTGCCGCAGGTTGCCGCCAGCAGGCCGAGGACACACAGATTCTCCGCCAAATGATCCCCGAGCGTGCGAGACGGTACCGGCATCGAGCGCAGGCCCAAATGTCGGCCGACACCGGCCTGCACCAAGGGGCCCTTGTCGCCAAGCGAAGCGAAGGTTCCCGCGCCGCCGCCGAGCATGACAACAAACAGACGCGGGGCCACCTGCTGCAACCGCTCGATGTGGCGCAACAGCTCATCGATCCACACCGCCACCTTGTAGCCGAAGGTTGCCGGCACCGCGTGCTGACCGTGGGTGCGGGCGGCGATCGCCATCTCGGCACTGCGCTCGGCGAGATCGGCCATCGCCGTCAGTATCTCGCCGATGAGGCGAAGAAAGATGTGGTGGGCGCGACGCAACAGCAGGAGATCGCCGGTCTGAGTAATGTTCTGTGTGGTCGCACCCCAATGCACCCAGCCGCCATGCGGCTCACCAACCACGCGGGCGAGCTCCCAGACCAGCGGCACCAGGGTGTGGCCGGTACGCGCCAAGCCCTCCTCGATGCGGGCGCGATCCAACAGCTCAAGGCGCGCCGCGGCGGCGATGGCGTCGGCCGCCGCGCTGGGAATGATCGCCAGTTCCGCCTGCGCCGCGGCCAGTGCCGCCTCGACGTCGAGCCAGGCCTGCCAGCGGCTCTCCTGGCGGTAGAGGCCGCGAATACCCGGATCGCAGACGCGGCTGGCGGTTGGAAGCGTATCGCTCATGAGCACCTCGGCGTGATGTGAGACCGTTGCGCGGCTAGTGTCCGATCCGCACACGCTCCAGCGCCTTCCAGTCGAAGCCAATGCCGTGGCCGGGCCGATCGGGAGCGCGGGCGCAGCCGTCGCGGAGCTCGAGTGGATCGGCGATGTAGCGATCAAGACCGAAGCCGTGCGCCTCCAGATAGCTGCGGTTGGGACTGGCCGCCAGCAGGTGCACGGAAAGGTCGTGCGCGCCGTGCGAGGTAACCGGCAAATTGTGGGCCTCGGCAAGATGCGCAACCTTCATGAAGACGGTGATGCCGCCGCAGTTGGTGACGTCGGGCTCCGGATAAGAGACGCCACCAGCGGCGATCATGTGTTGGAACTCCCACAAGGTGCGGAAGTTTTCGCCGGTGGCGATGGCAATGCCGCCCTCGCGCGCGATGCGGGCATGACCGGTGACGTCATCGGGGATGGTCGGCTCCTCCAGCCACACCAGGTCGTAGTCGCGAAAGGCGCGCGCCCGGCGGATGGCTTCGTCGGCGGTCCACTTCATGTTGGCATCGACCATCAGCGGGAAGCCGTCGCCCAGGTGTTTGCGCATCGCCGCCACCTTGGCGACGTCCTCGCTCAAGCGGTCACGGCCGACCTTCATCTTAATGGCGCGAAAGCCTTTGGCCAGGTTTGCATCCGTTTGCTTCAGCAGCGCCGCCGCGTCAAGGTCGAGGTCGATGCCGCCGGCATAGCACGGCACGTTCGGATCGTGGCCGCCGAGCAGTTTCCACAACGGCAGCCGTGCGCGCCGCGCCCTGAGGTCGTGCAGGGCAATGTCGAGGGCCGACTGCGCGAGCACGGCGGCACCGCCACGGCCGCCGTAATGCAGGCCCCACCACACCTTGCTCCAGATCTGCTCGATGCGGTCGGCGTCTTCGCCCGCCACCAAATTGGCAATGCCATGCCCCAAGGTGGCATGGATGGCAGCGCCGTTGTGGCCGGTGGTATAGGTGTAGCCGACGCCTTCGGCGCCGTCGGCGTCGCGAACGCGCACCGTCAAGAATTCGAACGCCGTCATGATCCCGTGCGTGGAGTCCGACAGCGCTACCTCGAGCGGAATGCGATAGTGTCCCGCCTCGACGGCATCGATCCTTGCCATTGAGCCCTCCGCGCTGTTGCTGGGGGATGTTACGCCATTTCATGGCTGGCGCTGAAGGTCTGATGCGGGCACCGGGCCAAGCCAGCCGCCGTGCCGTTGATCGCTGCCGCGGTCGCTCGTTGGCACCCGCCGGCGGTGAGCTCGCCCAGCGTTTTGCCGGGGGTTGGGCCCCTCGGGCGAAGCCCGGCCGCCCCGGGCGCCAGCAAGACCAGCTTGTCCGATCGCCACGGTTGTTCCGATTGCCCGGCGCTTGGTTTAGGCTCATCGGCGATGACTGCGATAGCGGTCAATGGCTACGGTCGGAAGGATGAGACGATGGCGTTCTACGAATTGAGGCAATACACGATCCGCCCCGGCAAAATGCAGGCTTGGCTCAAGTGCATGGAGGAGGAGATCATTCCCTTCCAGGTGGGGCACGGAATGGTGATTACCGGAAGCTACCGCGGCGAGACGGACGACAGTGTCTACGTGTGGACCCGTCGCTTCGAAAGCGAAGCCGAGCGCGAACGGCTGTACAAGGCCGTCTATGAGAGCGAGCATTGGAAGACGGTCATCGCGCCGAAGGTGACCGAGCTGATCGATCGCGCCGCCATCAAGGTTGAGCGGCTGGTGCCGACGCGCCTATCGACGGCGCAGTAGCGCCAGGCTGCCAACCGCTTAAGGCACCGGCGGCAACGCGGGCGGCGCGCCCGCCGCTCCGCGGTGATCCCGGAGCCGCCAAGCCTTGCGGCAATGTTGTCCGCCGGGGTTTGTACGGTTTGGGTGTAGACTGGCATTTGCCAGCGCTATGAGGGTCCCCATGCATCAGATTACCACGCTCGATCAGCTCGACAGCCTCTATGGTGAACCGGTTCCGGCGGCGCTGATCAAGGAAATCGACTACATCTCCGAGCACTACCAGGCCTTCATCGACAAGGCGCCGTTCGTCGTGATGGCCACCGTCGGCCCGGAAGGCCTCGACTGCTCCCCGCGCGGCGACCCGCCGGGGTTTGTGCGGGTGCGCGACCCCAAGACCGTATTGATCCCGGACCGGCGCGGCAACAACCGCATCGATTCGCTGCGCAACATCGTGCGCGATCCGCGTATTTCGCTGCTGTTCATGATCCCCGGTATCGGCAACACGCTGCGGATCAACGGGCATGCCGAGATCTCGACCGACCCCGAGCTGTTGGCGAGCTTCTCCTTCAACGGCAAGCTGCCGAGAACGGTGCTGGTCGTGACCGTTGTGCGCGTCTATACGCAATGCCCGAAGGCGCTCGTGCGCTCTCGGTTGTGGAGCCCGGAGGCGCAGGTTGCCCGTTCCGAGTTGCCGAGCGCCGGCGAAATGCTGGAGCACTTGAGCCGCGGCCGGATCGACGGGGTCGAATACGACCGCGCCTACCCGCAGCGTATGAACGAGACCATTTATTAAGTGGCGGCCGGGGGTTAATGGCGTTGCCCATGGCCTCGGTGCGCTTGCGATCGGCGCCGCCGCAGAGCTGGCGACGCGCTCAAGCGCCCTCCATGGCGTCGATGGTGCAGCCGTTGATCCGCCAACGGCCGTCGATCTCGACCATCTCGTAGCTCGCAACTACCGTACCGGCGTCGCTCTCGATCAGGACGCGCTGGATCAGGCGACCGTCGGCGTCCCAAAGCTTGAGGAAACGATGCCTGCGCGAGCGATAGACTTGCGGGTAGCCACGTTCGACCATGCGCATGAAGTTGGTGGCATCGCCAAACTGCGATTGGATTGCCGGCGAGGCGAAGGCAAAGGCCGCCACCCCGTCACCGCGGTTGATCGCGGCGAGCTGACCGGCGATGACGGCGTGGATGGCCGTCTCGCGCGGGGTCTCGGCGGCCATGGCCGACGTCATCGCCAACATCAACATTAGGATGACGCCAAGCGCTGGTGCGTATCTGGCCACGGCTCTCTCCCCTGTGCAAACCCGTTGCAGAAGCTTGGCGCTCGCCACCGCGCTGGGCGGTGGCCGACGCCGACCCGCAGGCCAGCATAAAACAATGGTGGTTGCTTTTTGAGCCGTTGTGGGCCTCAAGTCGCGTTGGTCGCGCCGGCACGCTTCAGTTGGCCTCGCCACCCACTGGCCTCGACCCCCGCGCCTTGTGAGCGTGGAGAGTTCGGTGATATCAGCGTCTTGACGCTTTTCTCGAACACCCGCGTTCGCAACGCCGCTGCGGCGCTGGTATGCTCAAAGGAGACGCCATGCCAACCCTCCAAACCAACGACGCCGCCATCTACTACGAACAGGTAGGTGAGGGTTTCCCGATCCTCGCCTTCGCGCCCGCTGGGCTGCAATCGACGATCGAGGTCTGGAGCCGGCCCATGGCCCCGATCAACCCAATCGAGGAGTTTGCCGCCAGCTTCCGGGTCATTGTCATGGACCAGCGCAATGCCGGCGGCCGCTCCCGGGCACCGATCGCGGCCGATGACGGCTGGCATGCATATACCGCCGATCATATCGCGCTCCTCGATCATCTCGGCATCGACCAGTGTCACCTCTACGGCCAATGCATCGGGGGCTCGTTTATCATGAGCCTGCTCAAGACCCAGCCGCATCGCGTCGCCAGCGCCGTCCTGGCGCAACCGATCGGCCGGGTCGGCCCGATGCCGGCGCAACGCTCTCCCAGGTTCGAGGCGTGGGCAGCCTCCCTCAGCGATCATGCGGAGGCGACCCCAGCCGTGCTGGAGGCGTTCTACCGCAACCTCTACGCGCCCGGCTTCGTCTATAGCGCCGACCGCACGTTCGTATCGGGCTTGGCGACGCCCTGCCTGGTGCTAGCGGGCAATGACGAGGCGCACCCGTTCCCGATCTCGGAGGAGCTGGCAAATTTGCTGCCCAACTGCGACTTCATCACCGAGTGGAAGACCGGTCCGGCGCTGGTTGCTGCCAAATCGCGTGTCAGCGCCTTCTTGGCAAAGCATACGCCGGCCGGCGCCTAATCTGCCGTTTTGGGGTCGCGCGCAACCGCCGGCCGTGGCAACGGCCAGCGCCCGCGCATCGCCATGCCCAACCCGAGGTTCAGTTGGGCACCGGCTGCAACCAGGCCAGTCGCCGCGCGTGGGCGTGGGTGCGATCGAGGATGTTGACAGCGCGCAGCAACGCCGCCGCGGCAGCCTCGGACCGGGCGCCGTGCGCGGCGGCGACGGCATCGGCCAACGGCAGCAGACCCGCCGCCTCCAAGCGTTGCGCGAGGCCTGCAAGCTCAGCGCTCTGGCGCTGCAATGGCAGGGTGCCGAGCTCGGCAAACGACAGCAAGGTGTCAGCGCACTGGGCGAGCAGTTTGGCGGTGGCACCGGCATCGCCGGCACTCTCAAGCCGAGCCAGGACCGGTGGCGCTCCCTCGGCCGTCCGCGCCAATAGATCGAGCCAATCGGCCCGCATCGCCGAGCTTGGCAGCTCGGTGCCCCGGCTTTCCAGGTCGAGGTTCAAGAGCTCGGCCTTGCCGCCGCTGGGCATCCGCCCCACCACCGCCACGGGCTCGAGTGCGAACCGCGTGCGATCGAGATGCGCATTGGCAAGCACTAATAGCACGTCGCCGAGCTCGGAGATCCGCTGCAGGCGTGCGGCGGTGAGCGCGCGTCCCTCCTCGTGAGCCAGCGAGAGGCCAATCCAGCGCCCGACGGCGTCACTGACCGCCCAGGTGTACTCCTGGGCGATGGCATCGAACGCGACCTTGGCGTGCAGCGCCGGCGCCAGCACTACGGTGACGGGACCGGCAGCGGCGGTTGCCAGGCCCGGATCGAAGCGCGCCCGCAGGGTCTGCTGCAGCGCCATCCAGTCGGCAAACGTTGCAGGCCATTCCTGACACGCCTGCCGCGCCGGCAGCCACGGTTCCTGGCTGGCGTGCGCGGCCCCGCCGAGCGAGATGCGGCCATCCGGCGACACTCGGCCTCCCACCAGTTGCAGCCGTGCGCGAATGAGCTGCCGCAGCGGTGCGGCGGTCCACAGTGCCTCGCTCGCATACGCCTGAGCCGGATCAAAGCCCGGATCCCGATCGCTGGAGCGGACCAGGCTTGCGGTCAAGATCCGCTGCGGC
>DATFXD010000421.1:0-14790 GCA_035258605.1 Hyphomicrobiaceae bacterium
TCGGCGATGGCGTCGATGGCAACGATCCTGCCATCGGCGATGGTGAGCGCCAATAAGATGCGCAGCCGTCCCTGCAGCACCACGGCGAGCCCGGCGGCTCCATCGACCACGGCCACTCGCGCCGCCCGGGCGCGGCCCTTGAAGGTTTGCGCAACGGCCGCCGCGCCTCGAATTGTGGCCGGCCCCCCCATTTGCACGGCGGTGCGATCGGCCTGGAAGACGACCTCGGGATCGAGGACCGCCAACAGGGCATCAAAGTTGCCGTCGCGCGATGCGACCAGGAATGCTTTGGCAACATGCCGCTGCCGCACCAGATCATCGTCGGGACTGTGCGGCGCGCCTTGCACCCGGCGACGGGCACGGCTCGCAAGTTGTCGCGTCGCCACCGGCGAGCGACCAACGATCGGCCCGATCTCTTCAAACGGCAGATCGAACATGTCATGCAGCACAAAGGCTACCCGTTCCGCGGGTGCCAGCCGCTTGAGCACGATGAGCAGGGCCATTCCGATCGAATCGGCGAGCAGGGCCTCGCGCTCAAGATCGTGGTCGCTCGCCGCGGTTTCGACGATATCATCCTGGGCCGGGTCCTCGCGGCGGGCTTTGCGCGCGCGCAACATGTCGAGGCACACGCGCGCGACCACGGTCGTCAGCCAGCCGGACAGGTTCTCGACTGCGGCTGCGTCCGAGCGGCTGAGCCTCAGCCAGGCTTCCTGAACGGCGTCCTCGGCCTCGGCCCTGGAACCGAGCATACGATAAGCAACCGCGCGCAAATGCGCTCGATTGGCCTCAAATTGCGCGCCCAGAAGTTTTTTCTCGTCCATTCGTCACGTTTCCCCGGTGCGATCCGTCATGGCTATGACGAGCGACAGCCAACGGATGTGACACGATCCTCGATCTGGCTGGCCGTCTGTTTCAGCCAAGGCAACGCGAAGGAGAAGCAACATGCAAGCACGGATGAAACACCCGGTATTTGTCATTCCCGACGCCATGACGTCCCTGCAGGCCCTTGCCGCAGCCGTAAAGCAGGCTGGCGTTCCGGAACGGACGCTTGAACTCGTCAACTTGCGCGCGAGCCAGATCAATGGCTGCAGCGCCTGCGTCGATATGCACCCCCGCTTGGCCAAGCGGGCCGGCGAAACCGATGAGCGCCTGTTTGCCGTTGCCGCGTGGCGGGAGGCCCCCTACTTCACCGACGCCGAACGCGCCGCCCTGGCCCTGACCGAAGCGCTGACGCGGATCAGCGATCGGCCCGAGCCGGTATCGGACGCGACCTGGATCGAGGCGGCGCGAAACTACGAGCAGGGGCAGCTGGCGGCGCTCGTGATCGCCATCGCCAACATCAACGTCTGGAACCGCCTCAACATCGCCGTCCGCCAGCCCGCCGGTGAATGGAAACCTTGAGGCGGCCCAACCCCCGTCGAAGCGGGTGTGGCGGGTTGACGCGCGAGCCATCAATGCGGCCGTCGGCCGGCCCCGTTTCGCGTGGGACGCCTGGACGGTTGCCGGCCTGCTGGCGCGATTGGTTGACTGGCGGCCGCGACCTCAAGCGAGGGCCGTAAGGAGCGGCACCTCGGCCTGGGCGGCGGTATTATCGCACCGGCCCGCATCCAGGCGCTGTGGTAACTGATCGGCGATCATCACCGACCCCTCCGGCGCCCCGTTCGTCTCCCAATTGCCGCCGCAATCTCGCGGCTTGCATCCGGTGCTGCGCTCGGCGCACCAAACCCAACGGCCTCTGGCGCCAACCCAAAGGAGCAGCCCGCATGATCAGAAGCGTAGCCGTGCTTACCTGCCTCTGTTGGTTGCCCCTCGGCGCTTGGTCGGTCAGCGCGCAGGCCCAGACCGTGTTGATGCGCGATGTCACGGTCAAGAAGGTGTTGCAGGCGGAAACGCTGTCGGGGTGTTCGATCAAGTTCGATGTCGGGTATCGGGACCATACCTACCGGCAGGGATTGCCCTCCGTGGTTTCGGGCGATGTCACCTGGTACCTGCGGCCCATGGGGGCGTGGGCCAGCCTCACGGTGGCGGGCCAGGACATTTCGGCGGAAATGGAGCCAATGGGCGACTTTCTGATCACCAATGCCTTCATCGATGTGGACACATCGACGTACCTTGCAGACGAGCAGTCGTCCTGCGAGAGCCCCCTAGGCTTCTGCGCCGTCTATCGCGCTGAAAAAGCCATGCGGCTTATGCATAGCGCCATTCCCGCCTTCGCTTTGGGGTTCGATCGGGAAGGGACACGCATGGGCCGCATCCGCCTGCCGATTGTCATTGAGGGGCAACAACTAAAGGACATAGAGGAGTGCCTGCAAACGCTCGCCGGCAGCGTCACACCGGAGCAGCCTTGAGCGGTCGCGCGCTCCAACCCGCCGACCCCGAGCTCGGGGACCCGGCGGGTTGCCGTCATCGCCACCGCTCGAGGAGAAGTGCGCGTGACCGCACCCCGGCCAGGCGGCCGCCGCCGGTGACGATGGTCAGCTTCGCCAGGCCGACGCAGCATGGATTGAAATCCGGTTGCCAGAGCCTGCCGGGTTGGAGGTGACGAACGGCTAGCTGGGCTTCGCGCGAGCCTCAGCTACGATCTGGGCGAAGCCCTGCCGCCAACTCGGGTGCACGGGTAGCCAACCGAGATCGCGTTTCGCCTTGCCATTGGTCCCGGCGCGGGCCTGCGTCATCATGACAACCAGGTGCTCGCCAGCGATGAGCCGCGCCAGCCACGCCGGCAGATGCCGCGGCGGCTTAGCGCCGAGCATGGCGGCAAGGGCTGGCAGCCACGCGTGCACCGGTGCCGGGTCGTCGTCGACGATATTGTAGATATTACCGGGCGCGCCACGCTCGATGGCGGCCAGCGTTGCGGCTGCCGCGTCCTCGATGTGGATGAATGACCAGTAGCCATCGCCATTGCCGATGAGGGGGACGCGTCGTCGTGCGATCTGAGCGATCATATTCTCCTCAAGCATGCCCGTGTCGGGGCCGTAGAACGCACCGTACCGCAGCACGATGCCGCCGACGTCTGCAGCTTGCGTAACGGCTTTTTCCAGATACCTGATCGCCTCCAGCGTGCGGCGCAGCTGCTGGGGCGGATCGGGGTCGAAGGCATCGGTTTCCGACTTGAGAGCGCCGCCGACCCTGGCGTAGGGCCAGCCGCAGAAGCTTTGCGCCACGAAGCGCTTCACCCCTCCTTGCCTTGCCGCCGATAGCAGGTGATCCGTACCCTCCGTGCGCAAGCGATTGCTGATGTGGAAGGCGCGGTCGAAGTGGCGCAGATCCGATGCCCCCTTCAGGTCCGTCATCTCGTGCACGATCACGTCGGGCTCGGTGGTCGCGACGGCCCGGCGCATCGCTTCGGCATCGAGGCCATCAGCAACGACAGCCGTGCCGCCGAGGGCACGGATGCGCGCGGCCTTGGCCTCGGTTCGCGTCGTCCCCACCACCTGGTGACCGGCGGTCAGTAATCGGGGAAGCAGGTTTCGGCCTACGGCGCCGGTTGCGCCGGCTACGAGAACGCGCATCGTCTTCCTCCAGAACGCTTGGCTCTTGAACGCTTGCTCCTTGCTCCCAGAACGCCTGATCCTGCGCCAGCCGGCACTTGGGCTCATCACCATTTGGCGAGGCGATCTTGATCGCGATTGCCAACCGGCGGACGCCACGGTGTGCCGCCAAGGCCTGGGTATCGGCGTTGCCGACACTGCCAACGGTGAAACGACCATCGCTGCGGGCGTCATCCATACATCTACGTATGGATAACTTTTTTAGCAGGCCGCATATGCCGGTCAATACACAGCTGTATGGTGCGGCAGCTTGCCGCCGCGGTCCGCGCCCGGCGCGCCGGCTCAAGGCGATTGGGTGAGGCCAGGATGCCAGCAATGCGGCTACGCTCGAATGCCGAGGCGCAGCGGCCACGCCTCGGCCGATGTCGTGACCTCAACGGCCGCGAAACCTCTGCTGCAAGTGCCAGATGTCCGGCGCCGTCAATTTGCCGACCAGCGGGTCGATCCTGGTGATCGGCCATCCCTTCCTCGCCTCGAGCTGCGCGGCCGTCGGCCCGCTCGGCCACGACGGCACCCCGGGCTCGCCAACGGCCACCAGTACGCGCGTCGCCAAGGTCGGGATGATGCTCCAGCTCACGGCCGCGCACAGGCGCAAAAGGTTGAGCGCCGCGCGCGTGGCGACGGCGGCCCGCGCCGGCTCCGATGTGAGCGTTGCCCACGGCGCCTGCTCTTGGATGTAGCTGTTGGCCGCCACCCAAAGCGCGCGGGTTTCGGCGGCGGCGCGGCGAAAGTCCAAGCGTTCGTGACAGCCGCGCACGACGGCAATCTTTTGCTCGACCGTCTGCGCCAGCGCCTGCTCTGGGGGGCCGGGTTGCCCGCTGTCCGGGATCCGACCTTCGAAGGCACGACCAGCGAAGCTGGTGATGCGGGTCGCCAGGTTGCCGAAGACGTCGGCGAGGTCTTTGCCGACGTCACCGGCGAAGCGCTTGATGCTGAAATCGGTATCAGCGGTTTCGGGCGCGTTGGCGATCAGCCACCACCGCCACAAATCAGCGGGGAGCACATCGAGCGCGGCATCGGTGAATACTCCCCGGCGCTGGCTGGTCGAGAACTTGCCACCCTCATAGCTCAACCAGTGGAAGCCCTTGATCACATCAACCGTCTTCCAAGGCTCACCGCTGCCGATCAGGGTGGCGGGAAAACTCACCGTGTGAAATGGCACATTGTCCTTGCCCAAGAACTGCAAATAGCGGACGTCGGTGGGCTGCCACCACCAGCTCAGCCAATCCCGCTGCAACGGGTTGGCATCGGCCCATTCCTTGGTTGCCGCGATATAAGTGATCGGCGCGTCGAACCAGACATAGAACACTTTGCTCTCAAATCCGGCGCGAGGCACTGGCACACCCCAGGCAAGATCACGCGTGATGCAGCGGTCGCGTAGGTCAGCGCTCAGCCAGCCACGTGCCAGCGACGCGACAAAGGGCGGCCAGCCATCGCGATCGTCGAGCCACTGCCGCAATCTGGCGACGAGCTGCGATTGCAACAGGAACAGATGCCGGCTGGTGCGGATCACAAGCGCACGATCGCCGGAGATTGCCGATCGTGGCCGCAGCAACTCGGGTGGGTCAAGCAGCGTTCCGCAGCCGTCGCATTGATCGCCGCGTGCGGCTTCGTATCGACAATGCGGGCAGGTCCCAATGATGTATCGGTCGGGCAAGAAGCGGCCGTCGCGAGGCGACCACACCTGGTTGACGTCGCGCTCCTCGATCAGGCCTGCGGCATCGAGACGTCGATAGAAGTGTTGCGTCAAGGCATGGTTCTGCGCCGACGACGAGCGACCGAAGTGATCGAACGACAGGCCAAATCGGCGATAGATGTCGGCCTGCAGGGCATGTTGCGCCGTGCAATAGGCACTGACATCCTGGCCTGCCGCAGCGGCACTGAGTTCGGTCGGTGTGCCATGCTCGTCAGTACCGCAAATGAACAGGACGTCGGCGCCGGTCTGGCGGCGAAATCGTGCATGGACGTCTGCCGGCAGCAACGAGCCGGCAAGATTGCCGAGGTGCTTGACCCCATTGACGTAAGGAATGGCGCTGGTGATCAGAAAGCGTGTCATGGATCGCATCCGTCTTGGAGGATACCGAACCGCAAAAATCAAAGAGCCCTTCCGCCGGGACGGAAGAGCTCGGGTTCGGCACATGCCTCGCGCGGACGCGCGTCAACCCTTCCGGCCACCCTCTGTGCGGTGGGACCGGGGCATTCGACCGGCGATGATGAAAAGCGGTCTCGGCATGGCCACAAGCTACTGGCTCGGGGCGCAGAAATCAACTACGGGCGCCGCATGCGCGTTGGCAGTGATGCTCGCAATGCCGACCAGGCGGCCAGTCGCGTCTGCTGCCGGGCGGAGCAACCCCTACCGGCGATTTGGCGTTTGCGGTCGTCGCTTTGCCGACTGTGCCGACACGCGCCTCGAGGGATCGAACTCAGTCGGGCGACCGCGACCCCTGTCCGCCCGGCGAGCCGCGAGGAGCTTGCGGCACGATCGCGGTCGCACGGTTGGGGGTGCGGGAAAGAGAAGGGGACCTTGGCGCCGGCCGACATCATGTCCTCGCCACGAATACTCCGCTTTGCGTGCGCAGCAACACTGCGCGCTCGGCGGAGACGGTGGACCGCAAATAGTCGAGCAGTTTGGTGCGGGTCGGCGCATCCGGCGTGCCCACCGAGCAGATGCACGCGGCCAGTGGCTCCGCTTCGGTGACGCGCAGCACGCCCGGCAGGCAGCGACGAAGCTCAACATGCGCAAAATAGCGCTCAAGTTCGCTGGCGCCGCTTTCGAGCGTGAAGCTGAGTTTTGGCCAGGCCGCCAAGCTGTTGCCGTGCCTGTGATTGAACGCCTCGATCAGCGCTGGGATTTCGGCCATGTGCGCCTCGCCATTGGTCGTGGCCAACAGGGAGGCCCCAGGCTTCAGCACACGCGCAAATTCGCGCAGTGCCCGAGCGCGATCGGGCACGTGGTAGAGCATGTGGTTTGCCAGCAGCGCATCGAGGCTTGCATCCTGGAACGGCAGCCATTGCGCATCAACAACACCGAAGCTGCTGCCGGGGCGCCCGATGTTGGCGCGGGCCTCGGCGACCATGCCGGGTGAGGCATCGGTGTGCAGCACCTGCCAGCCGGCAGGGATGCGGGATTGGTTTTGCTGCCAGAGCCAGCCAGGACCGCCGCCAATATCGGCAATGCGGGCATCGCCAGGCAGGTCGGCTGCGATGAGATGATCGAAGACCCAGGCCTGCCAGCCGCCGCCACTCTTGCCGAAGCGCGCAAAAAGATCGGCGCGCGCGGCCAGCTTCTGCGAGGTGTTATACTGGTTTGCCTCGTCCTGCTGCATATCAATCGGCCGGCGGCTCGATGTTCTGGGTGATCCTCTGATCGACCGCGGTTGCGACGGCGACTAGGCATTGCTCGACGGTTTGATTGGCCGTATCGATCACCACCGCCGACCCCTCCGGGGCGTCAAACTCCCGGTTGAGGATCTCTGCCCACACCGACCCGCGCGTGCCCGAGGGGCGCGCCTCGACTCGGCAGCAGTGTTGCGCCCGGTCCGAGCAGATCACCACCACGTCGAGGAGAGTGACGCCCGTCCGCCGGGCCACCGCCCGCCAAGCCTCCCGCGTGAGCCCGATCGGGTTGACGCAATCGGCGATCACGGTCCGGCCCAATTTGAGGTTGTCCTCGGCGACAGCATAGGCGACGCCGTAGCCCGCGCCAGCTGCGACAAGCGGGCCGCCATTGTCGGCCAGCAGCGCCTCTTCGATGCTGTCGATGCGCAGGTACGTGGCGTTGAGGCGATGCGCTAGGCGGCGCGCAAGGGTGGTCTTACCGGTGGCCGGCAGGCCACAAAAGGCAATCAACATGCGGTGACCTCCCAGTGCGATCCGGTGGACGGCGTCTTAAGGCCTGTGGCCGAACCCCTGCTCCCTTGCCACTGCGGCCGTTGTGGCCTCGTGCGCCCTCATCCAGTACCCAGCGCCACCACTGTTGCCTGCGGTTTGGCGAGCTGGTCGAACGTGCACTGGCGCGGTGATTTGTCCGGCCGCCAGCGCAACAACCTGGTGCCATGCCGGAACCGGTCGCCGGTGACGTGGTCATAACGAACCTCGACCACCAACGTCGGGCGCAGCGGCTGCCATTCTGCCGACCTCTCTGTGCTCCAGCGGCTGGGTCCGCCCGGGGCGCTGCCGGTGAAGCCTGGGGGCATGATGAGCGCTTCCAGGCGCTTGGTCAGCGCCGACTTGTCCTCGCCAGCGAGGGCAGATGTGAAGCCAACGTGGTGCAATAGGCCGGCGGCATCGTAAAGCCCGAGCAACAGCGAGGCCACCACACGCGCGCTGCTGGCGTAGCGAAACCCACCAACCACACAGTCTGCCGTTCTGAGGCGCTTGACCTTGAGCATGGCGCGTTCGCCGGGGCGATAGCCCAAATCGAGCCGCTTGGCGATGACGCCGTCGAGCGCCAGCTGGCGGCGCGCGAGCCAGCCGTTGGCCGTTTTGAGCTCCCGCGTCGCGGGCGTGAGCGCGATACCCGGGTGGTCGCGGTCAAACAGGGCCTCCAGCGCGGCGCGGCGCTCGGCGAACGGCCGCTCGAGCAGCGGCTGACGCGCCATGCGCAGCAGGCAATCGAAGGCAACAAAAGCTGCGGGCGTCTCGCGAGCGAGCCGACGAATCCGGCTTTCGGCGGGGTGCAGGCGCAACTGGAGTGCGTCGAAGGCCAGATTGCCCGCCACCGGGATAACGAGCTCGCCATCGAGCACGAATTGGCGCATGGGAAGCGCGCGAAGGTTGTCCAGAACTTCGGGAAAGAAGCGCGATAGCGATTTTCCCGACTTGGCCTTGATCTCGACCGCGTCGGCGGCGCGAAACGCAAGGCAGCGAAAGCCGTCCCATTTCGGCTCGTATTGCCAGCCGGCCTCTTTCGGCAGCTCGGGCACCAGCAGAGCCTCCATCGGCGCGAGGCTGAGCGGAATGCCAAGGTCGTCGAGGCTTGGCGCGCCGCGCTTCACCGCTGACATCAGCGACCCCGCGTCGGCAATTTCCGCATCGCCGGCTGCAATGGCCGCTCGGCGTCGCAGTAGTCTTGCCACGCCTTGGTCTTGGCCAACAACGCCGACGCACTGTCGATCGTGAAGCGCGCCGGATCGAGGCCGTCGCGCGTTTGCGACCAGGTGAGCGGCATCGACACCGGCGTCCCCGAGCGGGCGCGCGGCGAGAGGGGAGCGACCGCGGTCGACGTGCGGTCGTTGCGCAGATAGTCGAGGAAGATGCGGCCGCTGCGCTGTTTCTTGGCCATGTTGATCAAATATCGCTCGGGACTGTCGCCGGCCATGGCGGTCGAAATCTCGCGCGCGAAGGCCTTGGCCTCGTCCCATCCGATGCCATCACCCTTGGCCACCTTCACCGGTGTCACGACGTGCAGGCCTTTGCCGCCGGTGGTCTTGCAGAAGCTGATGAGGCCAAGCTGCTCGAGCCGCTGGCGCAGCTCCTTGGCCGCAGCAATAACCTGAGCGAACGGCACATCCGGCGCGGGGTCGAGGTCGAAGATCAGCCGCCCTGGCACCTCGGGTTGCCCCGGTGCGCAATTCCAGGGGTGAAACTCGACCGCACCGATCTGGGCCATCGCCACCAGACCCTCGACGCTATCGATCTGCAGATAGGGCTTGCGGTCACCCTCGACCACGGTCTCCTTCACCAGCTTGGACATGCCAGGACCGGCGTGCCGCTGAAACCATTTTTCGTGATCGATGCCGTCGGGCGCGCGAATGAGCGAGCACGGCCGCCCCTTGAGGTGTTCGATCATCCAGGGACCGACGGCCTCGAGGTAGTGGGCAAGATCGAGCTTGGTCACGGCGCCGCGGCCCGCCGTGCCGGGCCATAGCGCCTTGTCGGGCTTGGAGATCGTGACACCCATGACCTCGCCGGCGGGTCGAGCAGCCTCGCTGGTAGCGCGCTTCTTGGCTGCGAGCGATGCTCGGGCAGCCAGCGCCGCCGGGCGTCGCCGGCCGGTGGGCTGGCTTGGTCGCTTGCCGGCGGGCTGGCGTGGTCGAGCATCGGTGGGCTGGCTTGCATGCCACACCGCCCGGGCATCGGCGGCTTTGGCGCCGGCAGCCATAAAGGGTTTAGCGCCGCGACCTTTGCCCGCCGCGATCTGAGCCATGGTGCGGCCCGATGCAACCGATCGGTCCTCGGCGAGCAGGCGATCGGCGTCGGTGCAGGCGAACTCGTCACGGTGCTTGATAAAGAGCCAGTTGTTGCGCTTGCTGCCGTTGCGGCTCTTCATGCGCACCAACACCCAGCCGCCCCTGAGCTTGTCGCCGGCGAGGGTGAATTTCAGCTCGCCCTTGCGTAGCGCCGCACTCACGTCCGCGGTGTCCTTGTCCGGCAACCAGAAGCCGCGGTCCCATAGCATCACTGTGCCACCGCCGTATTCGCCTTCCGGAATGGTGCCCTCGAAATCCCCGTACTCGAGCGGATGGTCCTCGACCTCGACCGCCAATCGCTTGTCGCGCGGATCGCAGGACGGGCCCTTGGTGACCGCCCACGACTTGAACACGCTGCTGTGCTCAAGGCGCAAGTCATAGTGCAAGCGGGTGGCGGCGTGCTTTTGCACGATAAAGCGCGGGTAATCGGCGCCTTTGATCGAAGTCTTGCCGCTCGGCTCGGAGGTTTTCTCAAAATCGCGCTTGGCGCGATAGGCGGCAAGCTTCTTCTTTACCATAGCGGCACCTCGCAGAGCTGTTGGCGCAAACGCGGGCGGGACCGTAGAGATCGAACGGCCGAAGGGACCTCGGCGTTCCGTGTTGACCGCACCCGACAGGAACGGCCGAGGCGTCGCACCATGACACCGAAACCAGCTCGACCGATCGATCGACCGCCCGTCCAGGAGGACGAACCGGAGACGCTCGCCGCGCTCAATCGTCTGATCGCGGCCGCGCCGCCGCTGGTGCCGGGGGCGACCCACGCCGTCTTGGGCGAAGGGCCCGTCGGCGCTTCGATCGCCCTGGTCGGCGAGCAGCCGGGCGATATGGAAGACCAGCAGGGCAGACCCTTTGTCGGACCTGCCGGCCAAATCCTCGATCGGGCACTTTCCGATGCGGGCATCGATCGGCACCGTGTCTATGTCACCAATGCCATCAAGCATTTTAAGTTCGAGCGGCGCGGCAAACGCCGCATCCATCAAAAGCCGACGGCAGGCGAGGTCAAGCACTATCGCTGGTGGCTGGACCAAGAACTGAAACTGGTGCATCCGAAACTGGTGGTGGCGCTCGGCGCCACGGCGGTGTTGGCGCTCGCCGGTAAGCCCCTGCCGATCACGCAATTTCGCGGCCGTGTCGATTTCTTAGGCCGCGCCGGCTTCATTACGGTCCATCCTTCCTATTTGCTGCGCATTCCGGACCGGCGGGCCAAGGAGCAAGCCTACCGAGAGTTTGTGCGAGATTTGCGCAGCATCCGTAGAATGGCGGCGGCGCAGACGGCGTCGGGATCTGGTGGCAGGCTGCGCGCATGAGACGAAAGCAACGGTGTCGGGTCAGGACCGCGCCGTGCGCGAGCGCCGCCCCCCGTTCGGAGCCCCTGTGCAGATCCGCCCGCGGCCGTCCGCTAATGGTCTTCAGCAGGCGTCGAGGGTGTTGCGGATTTCGTGCCTGTCGCCGCGCTCGGTCAGAACCATCGATCCCGCCCGCAGGCCGTAGCTTGTGCGGTTGCAGCGCGCAACGCCGGAGGAGACCGGCGGTTGTCGTGGATCGCGGCCGGAACCTCTTTGCGCCGGCCGGGTTCGCCGCAGAGGATACCTCGCGCGCACGCAAGGTGCTGCTAACGCCGGCAATGGCCATGATCCCTGTCGCATTGAAGATCCCGGTCGCATTCAAACACCGGCTGGTGCGGAGCTTCAGCCCGCTCTTTCTGCGGGAGTTCGTGTCGGCGCTCGGGCTGTCGTTACGCTACGTCTTCAAACCCAAGGCCACGCTCAACTACCCGTTTGAAAAGGGACCCCTCAGCCCACGGTTTCGCGGCGAGCACGCGCTCCGGCGCTATCCCAACGGCGAAGAGCGCTGCATCGCCTGCAAGCTGTGCGAGGCAATTTGTCCGGCGCAATGCATTATTATCGAGGCCGGCCCGCAGCAAAACGACGGCACGCGGCGGGCCACGCGCTATGACATCGACATGCACAAGTGCATCTATTGTGGGTTGTGCCAGGAAGCCTGTCCGGTGGATGCGATCGTCGAGGGACCAAACTTCGAATTCGCCGCCGAAACCCGCGAGGAGCTCTACTACAACAAGGAGCGCCTGCTGGCTAATGGCGATCGCTGGGAGCGCGAAATCGCCAACATGCTGGCCCTCGACGCACCCTATCGCTAGCGCGGTTGCGACGGTGCCGACCGCAGGGACTGGGCGACGGGCAGGCTCGCCAGGCACACGACGCTCATGACGGCGAAGGCGCGCGGACCCATGGCGCTGTAGAGGGAACCCGACAGCAGCGTGAAGACAGCGGTCGCAGCGCCGATGCCGACCGTTCCGTAAATCGCCTGTGCCGTTGCCGCGAGGTGGGAGGGTACGCTCGTCGCCAGCAGGCGCATGGCCGCCAGGTGCAACAGCGCGAATGTCAGGCC
Organism: Hyphomicrobiaceae bacterium; assembly: GCA_035258605.1. Classification (GTDB taxonomy): domain Bacteria; phylum Pseudomonadota; class Alphaproteobacteria; order Rhizobiales; family Hyphomicrobiaceae; genus AWTP1-13. Next base: position 12,152 of record DATFXD010000421.1, read on the forward strand.
ATGCAGCGGCTGGATCATGGACAAGGCGACGACGTCCGCCGTCACGGCCGCCACCAGCCAGCGGATGCTGCCGGCCACTGCGGCAAGCGCAATGGCGCCGGCCGGCGTCAGCTTGTGCACCAGCCAAGGTCCGATGCGCAAAAACACAAGGACCTCGGCCGCGACCGACAACGACCAAAGCAGGCTTATCATCTGCGGCGGCACGCCCGCCGCTCGCCACCGGATCACCGCGAAGGTGTCGTGCATCGCGTGGCTGCCGAGGATCATAGCCGCCGCCAACACAACGCGGCGAAAGACCGGGAGACGCAGCAAGGTCAAGATAGCGCCGTCAGCCACCGGCTGGTCCGCGGTGGCGCCAGCGTCGACCGGCGGCACCCATTGCACGGCCACGGGGACCATCAGCAGCAATAGGGCCTGCAGCCAAACGATGACGCCCAGCCCATAGCTGGCGATGGCCGATCCGGCGAGGATCGAGCCCACAACGAAGGTTGCCGACCCAGCACCCCGCACCCAACCGTACTCGAAGCCGGCCTCGCGGCGTCTCGATGCGACCAGGGCCAGGGCATCGGCCAGATTGGCAAGGGGCGCCAGCGCGAACGCGTGCACCAGGCTGACGGCCAGGATTGGCCAAAAACTTGAGGCGTGAGGGTAGCCGAGCGCCGCCAGCGCGCCGGCAATGGCCGCGATTGCGAGCGCAAGGCGCAGGGCTTGCCAACGGTCGGCGATGCGGCTCCAAAGGGGGGCCGAGACCAGGCGGACGGCGGTGCCTGCCGCGAACAGCAGACCGATCGCCTCGGCGGCAACGCCGCGCTCGGCGATCAAGGCCGGCAAGAATGGCGAGGCCACCCCGAATGCCGCATACAAAACGGCGTAAAGGGCGACAAAGCTCACGAGCGGCGTCGCACGCCCTCGCCTCCCGCCAACCCCAAACACCCTGGACGTTCCGATCACGCCGTCACCATCGCGCTCAGCCGCGGTGCCTTGCCCTGCCACACAGGACGCGCCGCGCTGTCCGATTGCATGGGCTCACGCGTCACCGCCAGCGCCGGCCGTTTGAGCTGCCCTGCGCCCCGAGCAACGCTGCGCGGTCAGCGGTGTTCCGAGCGCGACCCAAGCAAACGCAAAACCGATGCTGCCGAGGTCGCGAACTGCCGCGCTGATGTCGCCGCGTCAACGGGCCCTAGTTGGCGCAGTCTATGCGGGTGAGGGTCAGGCAGTTGCCATCACCGCACAATTCTCCGCTTCCGAGCTTCTTGACCGGAACGCGGCGACCGTCGGTTATCTGCGTCAGATAACCCATGGCGCCGGCAAAACCATTGGCATGGCAGAAGGCGTCGGCGACGCCCTTGTTATTCTGCAAGCCGGGACTGCTGAAATAGACGGCATATCCATCCACCAGCGGCTCTAGGAAGGTGGCACGGTCTTTGAGTGGTTCTGCCGATGGCGGTGAATATCGGGTTATGTACCCAGCTCCGACGCAATCGATGCGCGTCAGGGTAAGGCAACTGCTGTGCCCGCACAATTCGCCGCCGCGCAATTTCATGACGGGGTGCTTGCGGCCGTCGGTGAGGCGCGTCAGGTAGGCGAGCGCGCGGGCGTAGCCCTCTTGTTGGCAAAACGCATCGGCGACGCCCCAATTGCTTTCCAGGCCCGGGCTGTTGTAGGCGAGCGGAAAGCCGTGGACGGCGGGGTCGGTGAATTCTCGGCGCGTCGGTTCGGCGTCGGCTGCATCTTGCACCTGGCGCAGGGCAGCTGGGTCTTTCGCCGCGGCCGGCGCGGCGGACTTTGCGCTTTCCTTGGCAAAGGTAATGCGCCGCAACAGCCCATCTTGGGTCCACGGTATCTGCTCATGCCGGCTCGCGGTGGCAACGCGCGTGCGGACCTCGAAAAACACATCGCTGTGGCTGCGGCCGGGGACCACCAGTTCCGCGGCCAGCGCGGTGGCATAGGGGCCGCCATCTTGGCCCTGGTCGGAGGCGGTGGCGCCTGGCGCCGTGGAAAAGCCAATCAGCGCTCCGGCCTTCTCCACCGCAGGGACAAAGCCTTTGGACCCGCGCGTGCCCGCAAGCGTGCTGCGACAGGCGTCGAAAATAACAAAGTGGGCGGCTTGCGGCGCCTTATCATTGAGAATGCCGAGGATGTCATCGAGCTTCACGCCAAACACGTCGAGATCGCGCCGCGTCATCGCCTTGACGTTGATGGGGACAATGAAATTGTCTCCCGCTACCGCCAGGCCATGGCCGGAATAGTAGAAGAAGCCCACGGGGTCTTCGCCGGCGGCGCCCAGTTGATCGGCAAAGTCATGGATGGCGCCGAGGATCTGGTCGCGGTTGGCGTCCTTGATCTGCGTGATTTTCTCGAAACCAACTTTCGCCAACGCGGCGGCGACCACGCGGATGTCCTTGTGCGGGTTCTTCAAGGGCCCAATGTCGCTCACATAGGCTTGGTTGCCAATCAGCAGCGCGATGCGTTTCTCGGCCTGTGCGGCGGCCGGCCAGAGAAGCACGATCAGCCCTAGAAGAAGTCGCAGCATCGCCCACCGCCGGAGCTAACCCGTGCGAGCTTAGCGTGCGGCTAGGGCGGCCGGCAACGCCCGCAGCGCGATCGCCGATCACGGTGTTGCGCCAAGGTTCGCTGGC
>DATFXD010000422.1:0-6456 GCA_035258605.1 Hyphomicrobiaceae bacterium
GAGCGCTTCGACCAGATCCTTCGCGACGACATTGAGCGCTACGCGCCGTTGTTCAGGGCAAGCAACTAACGCGGGCCGTGGCGGGCGGCGCCAAGCGCCATGGCGTGCCACTCGGCATCGGCGTGGCGAGCACGGCCCACCAGCGACCGGATGACCTAGGGGGCGCTGCCGCTGAGGCGCAGTTTGGCTTCCTCGATTTGTCCGAGCAGCTGGGCAGCGCCGCCACCGCGTCTTTCCACCTCATATGGGTCCAGCTGATCGAGGATGCTTTGCCGCCAGCGATTGAGGGTGCCCAGCTTTTCGCCCCGGGTCAGGAGCTGCTCGACAACGATCTCATGGGGGCTGCCGAACACGCGCGCTGGGTTTCGCTTGGCAAAAGTGCGGTCTAAAGATCTTCGCTTCACGCTTTCCTCCCGAAAGCCCGCATGCCATCTGCGCACTGATTCGCGGCGGCAATGTGTGCGTTGTCATCACGCCGTCACTAACGCCGGCCGCATGCCCGATGGCTCCGATGCCGGCGACGGCACCAACAATCGCTTTGGTGCCGCCATCATGTCACACGAATCATGAGGTGATGTGGGCATGAACCGAGGGAAGGGTGGACCATGACCCGCGCCGATATGATTGCAATCCGCAGACGCCTCAGAGCCGTCAACATCGAGTACAGTGGCCTGGTAAGAAACAAGCTCGGCGAAAGCCGGTTCTTACGTATGGAGGAACTTAAGGCAGAGCGCGAAGCGCTGGTCGGCCTTATCGTCCAGAATGATAAAAGCAGGTTACGGACGGTTGCCACCGTCATGGCGCCGGATGCGGCCTGGCTCGCCGCCCACCAGTTGGGCGTCGCGGGTTAGAGCAGCGCCTGCAGCTGGGCCAGCTCTTTGGCATTGAGATCGGAGATCGCCCAGTAGGTCATACCACCGGAGGTCCAGGTGATGGTGTTGTAGCCCTGGAGCTGTGATGGCGCCGGCAGCGACCGGTGCTGCGCGTCGGCAGGCCACAGGAAGATGTTGATGACGTGCTGTCGACGCTTGTAGACCAGGGCCGCGATGCGACGGTTGTCGACGAAATCGAGACGGCCCCCGACCAGGGGAAAGCCCTGCGCGGTCAGATCCTTCACGGTCGGGGCAAACTCGATGCGGCCATTGAACCAGGGCTTGACGGTATGGCTCTCGGAGGATGCGACCTGGACGGTGCTGTCCTGTAGCAGCGAGCGCACGTGCGCAGCGACGACGTCGCGCTCGAGCCGCCGCGTCTCGAGCGCAGACTGGCTGAGCTGCCAGCCAATGAGCCCCGACAGCCCGCTCACGACGACCAGCACGGCGGCCTGCGCCGCCACGCGCCGCCAATCGAAGCCGGCGAGACGGGTGCTGGCGCGGGCTTCCGTCTGTAGGCGGCTGCGGATCTTGTCAGCGAGATCGGCCGGTGGCGGCACGCGGGCTGCCGTCCGCAGGTTCTCGCCGATGCGGCGATAGTCGCGCGCCAGCTCACTGCACAACGAACAGCTGGCGATGTGCGCCTTGGCGGCTTGCTGCTGGTCGACGACAATTTCACCGTCGAGCAGCGCGCTCAGGGCCTCGTGTGCTTCCCTACACTGCATTCGGTTCATCCTTGGCGAGCTGCCGCTGCAAGTGTTCGCGGAGCTCGCCGCGGGCGCGCGATAGTCTTGACATCACGGTCCCGACCGGGGCGTCGATCGCCTCTGCAATCTCGTTGTAGGTGAGACCCTCCAATTCGCGCAAAACGATCACCTCACGATAGTCGACCGAGAGCTTGCCGAGTGCGGCCAGCAATTGTTGCCGGGCATCCGCCGCCAGCAGCAGGCTTTCCGCCGACGGTTCGGCGGCCACCGCTTCGCTGACCGCGTCCTTGTCCCTGTGCTTGAGGTCCTCACTGAAGAATATCACGTTGGCCGTCCGCTTGCGATTTTGCACGGCGCGGTAGGCGACGTTGCGCACAATGGCGAGCAGCCAGGGCTTGGCCGAGACCCCGCGAAAGCTCGCAAAGGCGCGGAAGGCACGCACATAAGCATCCTGCACGACATCTTCGGCTTCCTCTCGGCTGCGCACGATCCAGTACGCGAGGTTGAAAGCCGCCTGCAGGTGCGGCGTCAGCAGCTCTTCAAATGGCGTTTTCGAGGCCATGCCCCGTCCTGATTAGCCGCGGCGTGGTCCCATTAGACCCTAGATTCCGGGTGCAGGGAAATTATTCCCGCCGGGCCCCAAAAATATCTTCGCCCGATCGCCGCCGGTTCGGGAATGCCACGGCCGTTCCCGGAGTCTTGAGGGCGAGTAAGAGCCGCGGTCGCGACCCGGGCTCACCCATTAGGGTGAGCCCGGCAACAGCGTGGCCGGCACGATGAGGCATGGGCGGGTGCTGCAAGCAGACATGGACGCGCCCCGGTTGGCACAAGGTCCACCGGGGCACCAGGGCGGCCGGTGTGTCGAGGCCTTGTGTTGGCTGGCCGACCCTGACTTCCGCATGCGCCATGAGCATCGCGAGCCCTCCTCTGCGAACGGCTCGCAGGCCTGGCGGGGCTCAGGGGTAGCGCGCCTGCGGCCGCGCCGAACATGAACCGGGGCGGGCCACGGCTGCCGCACCCTGATGCGCAAAAGGTGGTGTGCGTACGTGCAGCCGCCCAGCATGGAGCGAGGGCTTATGGCTAGGTCCTGGAGCAGGCTTCCCCTCGCCGTCGTGCGGCCACCGCACCGTCAGGTTGTGCCCGAAGCGGCGCCGTTGCGGATCCCGGTGCATGATTTTTTCGCACCCGACGTCAAGTCGCATGCGCCCAGCGATCCCATGCAGCAGATCGACCTCATGCTGTTGGAGGATCTGCAGCTGCAGCAGGACGAAGCGGGTCCGACCCGAAGGAGCGAAGCGGTCGAGTTGGTCTTGATCATTGCCGTTATCATGGGTCTGATCGGCATTTTGATGCATGTGGCGATGCCGAGCACAATGACGGTCGTGGCCTCGCCACCGGAACTGGACGCCGAGACCGTTACCATCGGCCGCTTGGCGACGCCCTGATTATGCAGCGCGGGGGGCGCGTGGCGGCTTTCGCAATGGGCACGCGGCGCGCGCCGGACTAGCCTGCGCTGGCGTCACGCGCCCTAAGTGCGCGGCAGCCAGCTTGGCCCGCCCGGAGAACGGCGTCGCGGGCTTGTCGCCGGCCTGGCACGGTCGCTAGCATGCTGATTGCGGGCCCCAGCGCGGTGCCGATCAGAACACGGAGGACGGACAATGGCCGATAGACCCGATACGCGCGGTGAGCGCACGATCGGCGTGATTGGTCTTGGCCTCATGGGCGGCGCCATGGCGCGCAACCTGGCGGCCGGTGGGTGGCGTGTCATCGGTTACGACATCGACCCCGAGGCCAGCGATCGTGCCCGGCAGAAGGGCGTCGAAACCGTTGCCGACGCCGCTGCCGTCGCCGCGTTGGCTGCCGACATTATCACCTCACTGCCAAGCGCCGAGGCGGCGCTGCTAACGGCGCAACAGCTTGCCGCCGCCGCCCCCCGCCGCGTCGTCCTGGAAATGAGCACCTTGTCGCTCGACGACAAGCTGGCGTTCGCGGCACAGCTGGAGCGCCGGGGTCACGTCGCGCTCGATTGTCCGCTGTCGGGCACCGGCGCCCAGGCCGAAACCAAGGATCTCGTCGTCTACGCCAGCGGCGACCCCGCCGAAATTGCGCGACTGGCCCCGTTGTTCCAAGGGCTCGGGCGCGCCTCGTTCGATCTTGGCGCCTACGGTAATGGCACCAAAATGAAATTCGTCGCCAACTTGCTGGTGGCCATTCATAACGTCGCCAGCGCCGAAGCCATGGTGCTCGGCATGAAGGCCGGGCTTGCGCCTCAGCAGATTGTCGAGGTGATCGGTGCCGGCGCGGGAACGTCGCGTGTGTTCGAGCTGCGCGCACCGTTGATGGCCGAAAACCGTTACCTGCCCGCCAGTATGCGCTGCTCAACCTGGCAGAAGGACATGCAGGTGATCGCCGCCTTCGCGGCACAAATGGGCTGCCCGACGCCGCTGTTTACGGCGACCGAGCCGATCTATCGCTCGGGCCTCGCCAGCGGTCACGGCGCCCAGGATACGGCGTCGGTGTGTGCGGTGCTCGAAGCCATGGCGGGGGTCAGTCGCTAAGGATGGGCAAGGTCGCGGGCCGTCTCGTGCACCTGCGGCGGCGGATTTGGTGGTGGCCGAGTTGGCAGGCAGGCCACTACAGGTCGGCACCGATCCGCGACCCAGGCCTGGCCGAGCTATTTCTTGAGGAGCTCGGGGTTCTCGTAAACATTGCCCACGACTTCGAGCTGCCGGGCCATGTCTGCCGAACTATAGAAGGCACGCAAGGCGTCCTCGCATTTGACGAGGCCACCATTGCTTCCCTTTAAAATGTCGCCCTCATAAATGTCTTTGCCGTTCTTATCCTTTAATCCGGTAAATTCCATCAGGACGACGTCGGCTTCCTTGCTGGCGCGGTTGATCGGGTAGAGCGGCATGCCGGCGACGCTTTCCCAGGCGATAAAAGCCGGGTCATAGTTCATTTGACCGTTGGCTGCTTCCCATGCCCTGAATTTGATGTCTCTCATCCTGACGCAGCCTTACGCCGGCACTACCGGCATGCCCCTGCCAAGACATACTGACTTTGCATCAGGCACCGCACGTTCCACGCTGTCGCGCTCGCCGGTGGATGCTACATGTTAGACCCTAGCGCGCCATTTCGATCCCGTCACTTCTGCTTTGCCGGTCTGTCTCACCCGAGCTCGGCGACTTGAGGGCATCACCACGCTTTGACAAAGGTACTGTTGACCGGTGCCGCATGAAGGGCGGATGTGCGCGGCGGCAACGCCGGCCCTGACAGGAGCAACGCCCGAACCGACCAGCGCCGCTGACGATGCTCGGCACGGGGGTCGTGTTTTAGCACGCGCGCTATTCGGCCGCCATTCGTATGGGCGATGGTTTGATCGCCAGGCGCTGGCGCACCAAGTCGATGTGCCCCCGCAAGTCATAGAGCTGGTTGGAATAGGAGGGGGGGACTTTGATCGCCCGCACGTGCGAGTCGATGCGATCAAACTCGGCCTGTATGGCGTCGATGTTCGCGCTACCGCTGTCCAAGGTGCGCTCCAGCGCCTTGAGCTGGCGGTACCAATAGACCAGGCGCCGGCGCACCATCCAGACGTAGAACCCGGGCAGCGCCCGTGTCAGCGGCAGGACGATGGCCAGGATGCCGAGCATGCCGACCAGGGTCGTCCAATGCTCGTTGATGAAGGCCATGTAGGAGAACGGCACGCCCAGGCTGTGCGCCTTCGGTGCCAGGCTCTTGAGCACCGCCGGCAACTCGCCGGTTTTGTAGAGAACCCGGGCTGGATTCGCGATCTCGAATTCCGGGTCATTGGCGGTCGGGAACTCGCCCGCATGATAGAACAGCACCGGATCACCGTTCTTGTCGAAACCGGACTTCGGATTTTGCACGACGGCGTGCGTCAGCAGCGACACCAATGCCGATTGCATATCGGGGCGCACCACCAGGGCGACGGCGGTCGACAACAGCGTGATGTCTTCGCTGGGGACCAAGGGGGAGAAATTGACGGCACCGCGGCGCAGCACGACTTTGGAGAGGGCGGGGAAGCGGTTGGCGTAGGCTTCGGCCTCGGGCGCGAAATCCATCAGCCGGATGTTGGGCACCCGCAGTAGATCCTGGATCTTGTCGGTGTCGGGGGAGAGGATGACGATGGCGGCATCGGCGCTGCCCGAGATGAGCGGCTCGGCATCGGCCGGCAGATCCTGGTCGATGAAGGTCGCGGTTTCTTTTTCCACCACCCCATTGGCTTTGAGGAGCTGCCGGCTGACGCCGCGGGCCCCGCTGTCGCGCGTGCCAATCAGGATGCGTTTGCCCTTGAGGTCACGCAGGGTGCTGATCGGCAAGTCGGCGCGCGTGAACACCCAGATCGGTTCCTGGAACAGCCGTCCGACCGAGAGCAGCTTTGAGTATTCGGCGTGACGCCCCTTTTGCTTCTCGGTGGCGAGGCTTCCCTGCAGGCTGCCCACCAGGTCGCCCTTGACGAACCCGGCGGCGATGCCGGACTCCTCATCGGCCAGCGCGCGCAAGGTCAGCCGACCCTCCAGCGGTCGCATCGTGCTGCGACCTTCCTTGTCCTTTACCGGCATGCTTTGCCGGACGATCAGCTTGACGCCGAACTTGTCGAGTTCGTCGCGGTATCTTTGTGCCAGCTCGGCGTACTGGGAATTGCCGGCAGCAATGACGATGGTGCCCTGCTTGTCGAGCTGCTGCACGTTCATGACGCCGACCGTCGCGGCACCCAAGACCGTGACCAGCAGGGCCACCGCACTGGTTTTGACCGGAAACGTATCCATGACACCCCTCAGATCCATGAGCCCTCCGGCACGATGCGGCGGCCTTTATAGCGCAATGGCGGGCGAGAAGGTGACCCGGGCAACGCC
>DATFXD010000423.1:0-2929 GCA_035258605.1 Hyphomicrobiaceae bacterium
AGCTCACCCAGCTGCGCCCGGCGACGTCGTCGTCGAGCCGTGCGTCGCCATCGACCATGATGTCGATCCCAGCCCTGTATTGGGCCGCTACGTGGCAGGCGAGGCAATCAAAATGCTGCTCGCGGTAGGCGCGCTGAGCGAGCCCCTGGGAGAGCGGCATTCCACGTAGATTCTCCGTGTACCAGCTTGGCCGGGGCAAAGCCCCGGTCGTCGTTGTGAGGAGAGCCCTGTCCTTTGTGGCGGTAAACATTTAATTTGCTCCGGCATTGATGCTCGGCGGCCGGCGGTTTGGCGGGTCGGGTGACCAACCGCGCCTGCTTCATGCATCATGAAACCACGACACCACGTCCGTGGAACTAGGTCGCTCGCCAGCGCCGGCAGTCGATCGATTTTCATTGTCCACCCACGGTATTCGATCGTTATGTTCTCGCCCTCGAGATAGCCCGCCCCCTCAGGCCCGGCAACAATCGCCGTACTGGGCGCCTTGAGGCGCCTCGCGACGATGCGTTCTGTCAAGTCCCGACCTGCCGCTCCACCTCAGGATCACAAAAATTTCTCTGGGGTGTTCTGCCGCGCGTTCGCCAGCCAAGTTTTGGCCCCCACCCCCTCAAGGCCCGAAAACACTCAGGTCCTCGGCAATCGCCGAGGATCGCCGCTAGAAGGCATCGCAGCGACTCAGACAAGGCCGCTGATGCGCTGTGCTGATTGCCGGGCTCGGGGGTCGCGCAGGCGTCGAACGCCACACGGGCGGCCTTACCTGAGTCACGGCACATCACCGCGAACAAGATGCGCCTCAGCACTAGGACAGTCACCTCCATTTGCGAACCTATACAGAAAACTCCATTGCATCCGCGCTGATCGCCCCTTGAAAAGTCATGGCTTTTCGATTCGCGTTTTGGGCTACAACAAACGAGTGATTTCTGTAGCCCGATATGTTATCCTTCACTTGCATTCGGGCATGGGAGAATCACCGATGAAACGCGCGGTTCTGTACCTTCGCGTCAGCACTGTCGACCAAACGACCCCCAATCAGGATCGCGAACTCAGCGAGGTCGCCGGCCGCAACCCCGAAGGCGGCGAGGAATGGAGCAAATGCCTCACGAGACGCGCTGTGAAGGAGCCCGATCACTGGCACGGACTGCTGCCCGCTTGCCGCAAGCGGCCACGCGGCCGCGCCGCCGAGAAGGGTGATGAATTCCCGCCGTCTCAGGTTGAGCATGCGGCTTCCTCCCCAGGTGCCACCGCCATTATACGCCCGCCACCGGCTGTCTTGGCTCAGTCGGTTTGACGCACCTCCAGCTTGCCGATGGAGATCTCAACCGTCTTTGGGCCAGACCTGAATTGTTCTGAATCGAGACGTTAGCCGGAGCGGCTTTACTCGAGGAGGGCTGCACAACATGATACGGCGGCACCTGCGCCAGCATACGTGCTCGATGGTGGCCGCGCGACAACAGACATGCTGGACGATTTATGGGTACACGTCGAACGAAGCATCGCCGGGCGGAAAATCGGCAGCCGTCTGAGAGCGGCCAACCCCGCCCGTAGTGAGTGCTATTCTTGATCTATCAAGGCCGGAGGCACTCGCGGGCCGACCGCCACACCCCGATTCAGAACAATTCAGGTCTGCCCCAAAGACGGTTGAGATCTCCATCGGCAAGCTAGAGGTGCGGCAAACCGACTGAGCCAAGACAGCCGGTGGCGGGCGTATGATGGCGGTGGCACCTGGGGAGGAAGCCGCATGCTCAACCTGAGACGGCGGGAATTCATCACCCTTCTCGGCGGCGCGGCCGCGTGGCCGCTTGCGGCGCGGGCGCAGCAGGGCGAGCGCGTGCGTCGCGTCGGCGTGCTGGCGTATTGGGCCGCTGACGATGCGGAAGGACGCGCCCGCCTCGCGGCGTTCACCCAGGCGCTCAATCAATTGGGCTGGAGCGAGGGCCGCAACCTGCGCACCGACACCCGCTGGACCAAGGCCGACGATGTTCACCGACACGCAGCCGAACTGGTCGCGCTCGCGCCGGACGTCATTGTGGCTGCGACCGGCACCGCGACCGTGGCGCCGTTGCTGCAGGCCACCCGCAGCGTCCCGATCGTATTCGTAGTCGTCATCGACCCGGTCGGCGCCGGTTTTGTCGCCAGCCTGGCAAAGCCGGGCGGCAACGCGACCGGGTTCACAATTTACGAATACAGCATGAGCGGAAAATGGCTGGAGCTGCTCAAGGAGATCGCGCCCGGCGTGACGCGGGCGGCGGTGCTGCGGGATCCGGCGGTCGCCTCCGGGATCGGGCAGTTCGGCGCCGTGCAGATCGTGGCGCCGGCGCTGGGCGTGCAGCTGAGCCCGGTCGACGTGCGCGACCCCGGCGAGATCGAGCGCGCCGTCACCGCGTTCGCACGGGAGCCAAATGGCGGCCTGATCCTAACGGGAAGCGCAATGGGCATCGTTCATCGTGATCTGATCGTGACGGTGGCTGCTCGCCATCGGCTGCCCGCGATCTATCCCACCCGCTTCTACATCACAGCTGGTGGCCTCATCTCCTACGGGCCCGATCAGCCCGATCAGTACCGGCGCGCGGCCGGCTACGTCGACCGCATTCTCAGGGGCGAGAAGCCGGCCGACCTGCCGGTGCAGGCGCCGACCAAGTACGAACTCGTCATCAACCTCAAGACAGCGAGGGCGATGGGCTTCGACCTGCCGGCGTCGGTGCTGGCGCGCGCTGACGAGGTGATCGAATGAGGGGCTGTGTTGCTGCGATTGCTCACAGCCGCTTCTGGCACAACGCGACCAACCGGTACGTCCACTCTAACGTCCGCTTTCGAGGGCAAGAGCGGACCAGATATGCTCGGTTCGAGTTCTTCGCATTTTGACCCATAGTGGACCTCAACGGCTCGATTAGCCAACCGGTGCGCTGCGTGGCGTGGCGTCTCCGACGGA
>DATFXD010000424.1:0-9115 GCA_035258605.1 Hyphomicrobiaceae bacterium
GCGCGCGGCCGGAATTTTCAGCTTGGAGGCGCCAATGCCATCGACATAGTGCACGAAAATCTCGCGCGTCCCGAGGCGCATCTCCTCGTTTTTCTGCCCGACGGCGTCCTTCAGGGCGGTAGGTGCTGGCGGCTCAGCTAAAAAGATCACAACCGTGCGGTTCGGCGCCGCCGCTTTGAAAGGGTTGTGCTTGAGCACGGCCGATAATTCGGCGTGCGTGCGCAAAAACACGCCGACCGATTTTCCGAAGTGGGCGTGAAGACGCTTTGCGAGCGCCGCGCTTAAGGTGCGCGCCGATAGCCGCGACTGGAAGATCACATTGCCGCTGGCGATATAGGTGCGGACGTTCTCACACCCGATGCTGGCACACATCGCGCGGAGCTGCTGCATCGGCAGCGCCCCGGTGCCTCCAACATTGACGGCGCGCAACAGGGCAATATAGGTCGGCATCCTCGACTGTCGCTGGGCCATACCTGCTTGTCAATTCGCGGCCACTGGTTGCGCGCGTCGCCCGCCCTCGATCAGGCGGGCGATGGTGGGCGCTGCGCCGCGGCTTCGAGGCCGCGCGCCTGGCACCGCCATCGGCGCGCAGTGGCCCGGCCCCGCCTCGATTGCTCGACATCGGCGCCTTGGCTCTGCGGCGATGACGATGAGCTGTTGCTCGGCCGGCGGCGATCCGGCGTGGGGGGCACCCGAATCGAGGTCATGCGCGATCGTGCGAAAGTCGTTGGTCTTCACGGATCGAGCGGGTTTGCGCTCGCCGCAACCGGCGGCCGCGCCAAGGCGGCGCGGCCGGCATTTTTCATCGCCCTGCGCGCATCGCTGCCGGCGATGGCCGCGACCAAGGCCGCAGCCGTGGGTCGCGTTCGCCGCTATCGATTGACCACCGGGGGGCGCGGGGAGGGATGGCCAAAGCCACGCAGGGTGCGCCAGGTAACAGAGCTCATTTGCCGCGCTCAGCCGGTCAAAGCGGACCTCCGCCGGCACCAGGCGGCCTCACTGGCCGCCACTCCCCGGCGATCTCACGCCGTCTCGCATCGCTTCAACAGTCGTCACGAACCGGTGACGCTTGCGAATTTTTCACGACTACCGCGAGTCAGCCTTGGCGTAAGGCAATTGCCGCCGCAACCGATCAGCCGGTGCGGCCAACCATGGAGGATCATCTGTGAGAACCCTACTATCCCTATTGCTACTCGCCGTCACGCTCGCTATCGCTCCGGCGTCGGCTTCTGCCCAACCGCTGCCGGGCCCGCGCCCCGAGGCGGCGACCGGCGAGCCCAAGGAACTGGTGCGGGCGCTGCAGGCGGGTGGCTACGTCATCCTGGTGCGCCATGGGGCGACCTTCAGCAACCAGGCCGATACCGATCCCTTCAACCTCGCCGACGTCAGCAAGCAGCGCAACCTCAATCAGGAGGGCAAAGCGCTTGCCAAAACCTTCGGCGACGCGCTGCGGGCGGCCGGTGTGCCGATCGGCAACGTCTATACCAGCCAATTCAATCGTGCCCGCGAAACGGCGGTGTTGGCTGGCTTCAAGGACATTGAGACGACCAGCGATTTGAGCGAAGGCGGTTTGGTCGTCACGCCCGACGAAAACGGCCGGCGGGCGCGGGCGTTGCGCGCCATGTTGGCCAAGGCGCCGGACAGGGGCAGCAACACCATGCTCATCACCCACAAGCCAAATATCGTCGATGCTCTGGGCAAGGACTTTTTCGACGTCAAGGAAGGCGAAGCCTTAATCTTCAAGCCCGAGGGTGGCAGCTACCATTTGCTGGCCCGGGTTGAGATGGCGGACTGGCCGAAGCTGGTGGCGGCAGCCCACTGAGCGATACGTGCGCGCCGCGCTCGCCGGCCATTGTCGGTGCTGGCGGCCGCTGCTGGGGGAGCCGCTACGGCTCCCCCGCTGTGACAGCCGGGCCATGGCATGCCGCCCGCACCGAAAGCGCCGCAACAGATGCCGCGCCGGCGTTGGCCAACCTGGTGAATGCCGGCGGTGGCATTGGTCGCCCAGGCGGCGTCCGCCTCAAGCCGCCAGCATGGCGCGCACGCGATCGATCTCCTCCTCATTGATGCCGTGACCCATGCCAGGATAGATGCGTTCGGTGACCTCGGCGCCGAGCGCCGCCAGCGCGCGCGTCGATTCTTGCACGCGTGCCAGCGGAATATGGCTATCGTTGTCACCACAACCGAGAAATACCGGCGTGCCAGCAAGCGAGCCCTGATAGTTCCGCGGCGTGCCTTTGGGACCGATCAGGCCGGCGCTGAGGCCGATCACAGCGCCATAGCGCCGGGCGTGCCGTGCGGCGTACTCGAGCGCCAGACATCCGCCTTGGGAGAAGCCGAGAAGAAACAGCCGTTCGGCGGCAAGTCCGGCCCCCGCCAGCCTGGCAACAAGCTCGGCAACCGTGCCCAGCGCCTGCGACAGCGCCGGCTCGTTGTCCTCGAGCGGTGCCAGGAACGAGTAGGGATACCAGGAGCCGCCGCGTGCCTGCGGCGCGCAATAGGCGAGGTCGGGAATGGCGAACAGCTGGGTGAGCGAGAGGATATCCTCGGCCGTGCCGCCGCGTCCGTGCAGCATGATCACGGCGCCGCGGGCCTGCGGCAGCGGCGCGCCGGTCTCGCGTACGATGACGTCGTTCATAACGCGGGCTCCAAACGCGGTAGCGTGCGCTCGAGGTCGCGGCGGCGCGATTCGAGGAACGGCGGCAGTTTGAGTGACTTGCCCAACTCGGCCAGCGGCTCGTCGACGGCGAAACCGGGTTGATCGGTGGCAATCTCGAACAGCACGCCGCCCGGTTCGTGAAAGTAAATCGACCTGAAGTACTGCCGATCCTTTTGCCCGGTTGGCTGCAGGCCGTGGTCGGCGATCAGCTTGCGCCCCATTTCGGCCTGCTCGGCGTCATCCCTGGCACGGAAGGCGATGTGGTGGACCGACCCGCGGCCCATGCGGCCGGCGAGGAAGCCCGGTGCCTCGCGAATGTCGACCACGCCGCCGATGCCAGCATTGGCGCGATAGCGGACGTGCATGGCCTCGCGGGCCTCCTCCTTGAAGCCCAAGACCGACGTGAGAATGGCGCCGGTTGGCGCGGCGGCTTCGAGCAGCAAAGTGACGCCGTGAAAGCCGCGCACCGCATGTTCCGCCGGGATCTCGCCGCCGCTCCAGGCCTCTTCTTGGCCCGCTGCCGCCGCGCCGATGAGGGCAAGGCGCAGGCCATCGGGGTCGGAGAAGGCCAGCACACTGTCGCCGAACTGAGTGCTGGGGGCCTCGTGCTGCACGCCCCTTTCGACGAACCGGTGCGCCCAGTAGCCAATGGCTTCCTTCGGGATCCGGAACTCGGTGCGATGCGTCAGACCGAGCCCATTGCGTCCCGGCGCCGCATGCTCCCAGGGAAAGAATGTCAAGATTGTGCCCGGCTGGCCTGCCTCGTCTCCATAGTAGAGATGATAGGTGCCCGGGTCGTCGAAGTTGACGGTCTTTTTCACCAACCGCAGTCCGAGCGTGCGACTGTAGAACTCGAGATTGCGCGACGGCTTGCCGGCGATGGCGGTGACGTGATGAATGCCTCTCATGGCCTGGTTCCTTTGCGATGGGTGGCGGCGATCAAATCGGTGACCGCATGGCTTGCCGCCGATTTGGGAGCTGTTCGATGCTGTCCGCAAGCTGCCGGGCCGGTGGGGCCGTGACCTCGCCGAGGTGGCGTGCGCCAGCCCGGCCCGACGGCCGCAGGACCGGCGAAGCGCGCGCCGCGACGGCCCTGAAGACGCACCATGCGCCTGTCGGACTGGCACCGCTCTCAGCCTTTGCAACTCCTCTGCGATGCTGGCACGCGCCGGCCCTCAGTGGCCTCGCCAGCCCGGGCGGCGGCGTGCGGCTTACGACTTGATAAAGGCCAGCAGGTCCTCGTTGATCTTGTCCTTCTCGGTCGTGCACATGCCGTGCGGGCTCCCCTGGTAGACCTTGAGTTTTGCGTTTTTGACGAGCTTGACAGACAGCTCGGCCGAATCGGCAAAGGGGACGATCTGATCGTCGTCGCCATGCAGGATCAGGGTCGGCACGTCGAATGTCTTCAGGTCCTCCGTCATGTCGGTTTCCGAGAAAGCCTTGACACAAAAATAGCAGGCCGGCATGCCCGCCATCATGGCCTGCAGCCAGAATGACTGGCGCACGCCCTCGGAGAGTTTGGCGCCGGGACGATTGTAGCCATAGAAGGGCAGCGCCAGCTCGCTGAAGAACTGCGACCGGTCGGCCAGAACGCTGGCCCGGATCTGGTTGAAGGCCTCGATCGGCGTCCCCCGCGGATTTCTTGCGCTCTTGAGCATCACCGGCGGCACGGCGCCGATCAGAACCGCCTTGGCCACGCGTTTGCTGCCGTGCCGGCCGATATAGCGCGTCACCTCACCGCCGCCGGTCGAGTGGCCGACGTGCACCGCGCCCTTGAGATCGAGCTTGTCGACCAGCTGGGCGAGATCGTCGGCGTAGCTATCCATGTCATTGCCGTCCCAGGGCTGGCCGGAGCGGCCGTGGCCACGGCGGTCGTGGGCGATGCAACGATAGCCCCGCTCCGCCAAATAGAACATCTGGTCTTCGAAGGCATCGGCGCAGAGCGGCCAGCCGTGACTGAACACAATGGGCGGCCCCTTGCCCCAATCCTTGTAGTAGATCTCGGTTCCGTCTTTGGTGGTGATGGTTGGCATGCTGAACCTCGGTTGCTGGACGGCGATTGGCGCCGAGCCGTGACCCACGGCGGTGCGCGGCTGGCAGGCAGCAAAGCTTGGGGGTGCAGGTCTTGCCCGAGCAGCCAGCGTGGGTCGGCTAAAGCATCCATCGCGGCGGCGTCGAAGGCGAGTAACCATTGCCCATCGGCGTCGATCCTCGCGAATCTGTGATGCTGCGCCGGGCGCGCCTCACGCCTGCCGGCAGTAGGGGGCTGCGGTTTGCTCAATCAACGGCGGTGGGTGCGGACGCGGCGCGGCCAGGGTTAACCCTGAGCCCGGTGCCTGCGTTGGTGTTGGGCGTTGCGCGCTACTGCGGTGGCGTGGACGGGGGAGCCGGCGGCGGCAGCCCGAGCACCTGGCGCATGGAGCGGTGATAATGGATCATCGCCGGTTCATTGCGTCCATAGACCATGTGCGTTTGCGCCCCCGACGTCAGCCCGATCTGAATCGTGCGCCCAGCCGGGAAATCCTCGCCCGTGACCACGTCCAGCACCAGCTGCATGTTCCGGTCCCAATGTGCGCGCTCCGCCTCGGTTGCTGCCGGCTTTGGAATATAGAGCCCCAGCTCCATCACGGCTCGATCGACGCGCCCCTCACGTGGGAAAATCCGAGCCAGCTCGACATGATCGCCCTGCACGATCAGCAACGTATTCGGAAACAGCGAGTAGATAATGCTGGTGTGCCACATCAGGTCCCAGCTCTGTTCCGGCTCGGCCTTGAGCCGATCGAGCTTCTTGCGCGGCACCACCAGGCGATGATTGCAGCCGAATGCCGTGAAGTCGGTGACGTTGCCGTGGAAGATGTCCTTGAGCGAATCCCTGTGCAGGAAGCCGATGTGGTAGGCCTCATGAAAGGTATCGACCAGGATCTTCCAGTTCATGGCTTCGGGCACGACGCGCCGGTCGTAGAACTGCCAGCTGGCAAAGCCGTAGCTGGCGAGCTCGGGTCCTAGCCCGTCGAGCCACAGGTCGATGTCGAACTCGGTGGCTCCGTTGCCAACCGCGGTCGGGATCACCCATACCAGGCCGTGCTTCTCGCATACCGGCAACGGGGTCAGCGCGGCTCGCTCTGGCCGCACCCCTGGGAAATTGCGCTCATCCGGAATGCCGATCACCGTGCCGGCAAGATCGTAGCTCCAGGCATGGTAGGGACACACGAACAGGCGCGCGCTGCCACAACCCTGGGCCACCTTGGCGCCGCGGTGCCGGCAGACGTTGAGGAACGCCCGCAACCGATGGTCGCGGCCGCGCGCAACCACAATGGGGACCCCGGCGTAGTCGTCGGTGCGAAAACTGCCGGGCGCGGGCCACTCCGATGCGAACCCCAGCAGCAGCGGCCGCTGGCGGAACAGGGTGGCCTGTTCGCGCGCCGCATGCTCGCAATCGCTATAGATTGATACCTCGTTGCGCCAGGGCGCCTCCGCCAGCGCCGTCGTCTTGGTGTCGACGTAATGCAGCAGCCGCTTCAGCAGGCCGATTTGCTGTTGGCGCTCCATGCGGGCACCCAATCCGGTGGCGTTCGCGGCCCCTTTTACGGCGGCCAGCATCCTGATACGATGCCGTATCACCGGGCGCGAGCGCATGCAATACGCTACCGTATCACAATTCAGCGAGCTGGCATGCACACTGACGATGATGGGTCGGAGCGATGGATCGAGGCCGGATTGGCGGAACTCGCCGAGGGTGGCATAGATCGCGTGCGGGTCGAAGTCGTGGCCGGCCGCCTGGGCGTGACCAAGGGCGGGTTCTACCGGCGCTTCAAGGATCGGGCGGCCTTGCTCAACGCCATGCTCGACAACTGGAGCCGCGGCCGCATCGCCGTCGTCCATCAGCAGACCGCCTTGGCCGGGCTGCCACCGCGCGAACGGCTCAAAGCCATCGTCAAGCTCTACTCCGAACGCGTCAATGCCCAAGGCATGGCGGTGGAGCTTGCCATTCGGCAGTGGGCGCGCTCTGACAAGCTTGCTGCCGCGAGCGTGGCCCAGGTTGATGCCGCCCGCTTGAAGAACGTGGCGCAGCTCTATCGCAAGTTAGGGTTCACGGACGCGGCAGCGCAGGAGCGCGCCATCCTATTCTACTCTTTCATTTTTGGACAAAGCCTGCTTTTCCTCGAGCAGGCGCCGCGCAAGCCAACGAGCCTGCTTGCCGCATGCGCCGAGATCTTGATCGAAACCGGCTGAGTGGCTTCACGGGAGAAAAGCAATGCAGCGTGCCATGGTCGCAAAATCGGCCGCCGCCCGGACGCGGCCTTCCAACTACCCGCCACCGTTTGCTGAGCGCATGCTGGGTCGCACCAAGCGCCCGCTCGGCGATCTATTCGGGCTCAGGCATTTTGGCGTCAACCTGACGACGCTGGCACCCGGTGCGATGTCGGCGCTGTTTCACCGCCACAGCCGCCAGGATGAGTTCATTTTCATCCTTGAAGGCGACCTGGTGCTGGTAACCGACAGCGGCGAACAGCAACTGCAGCCGGGCATGTGTTTTGGTTTTCCCGCCGCCGGCACCGGGCACCACCTCGTCAATCGCTCCGACAGGGAGGCCACCTATCTCGAGGTCGGCGACCGGAGCGCTGGCGACGAGGTGACCTACCCCAATGACGACCTGGCGGCCGCACTCGGCCCGGATCGGCAATGGATCTTCACCCACAAGGACGGGACCCCCTACTGATGGCTGCCGCGGTCAGCGGGTGAGGCGTGCGCCAAGCCCGGCGCCAACAGCTTTGTTGGCGCTGGTTGCACGCCTCAGCATTGGTGGTCGCGATTGGTCTGCCCACATCTCGCCAGCGGCTGGCGACGGATACATGGCTTGCGCGGTGGCGGTCACCAGTCACCGGAGCAAGGCGATCGAGCAGGTGCGCGCGCTCGGGGCCACCAACTATCAGCCCGACGACGAGCCCTAGCAGCGAGACTGCAACGCGTGGCCGCTACTCAAGTCAGGCCAATTCGCAAAGCGCCGTGCAGTCGTAAGGATGCGATTCTGTAGCGCCAAAGCCACATCCCGCCGTTACTTTTCGCGTTAAATTCGGCCACGACAAGGACTTTTCTTACAGATTTCGAGGCGCCTCCATCGCGTGCACCCACCCAAACTTGAGTAATCCAATGCTCGAACAAACCGACCTGGACCGAACAGCGGCTGAACGCGCACAGGCCGAGCGCGCACATGAAGTTCAGAAGGAATTTGTTTTCCGGAGCAACGCCGCTTCCATCGAAAGTGGTCATTCAGTGCTGCGCACGATTGCGCTGATCAACGGCGGTGCGGTCATTGTCCTTCTTGGCTTTATAGGTGTTCTCGCTGACAAGAACAAACTCTCAGCCGACGACCTACACGCCATCGCCGATAGTCTGCTCTGGTTCGCGCGTGGTATCTTCTGTACGGCAGTGGCCTCTGGTGCAGCGTTCCTGGTCAACTACTCAACCGCCATCGGCCATGCAGCAAAGCCACAAGACCTGGTCCACCCATACGTTCACGTCTGCCCCACGAGCAGGTGGTGCAATGCCGTCGCGAACTTCGGCGCCGTCGTCGCTATCTTCGCTGGATTGCTAGCTGTCCTCGCCTTCGGGGCGGGCGCGGGCTCTATCTACGCCGCTATCATCAAACTCAAGCTCTAGCGACAAAACAACGTTGGACCCTGGCGTCATTGGGTCAAGACCACGCGTGCACACTGGAAGCGCGAGAATGCCGAGCGGCATCAGCCGTTCGAGCAGCTGAACGTGTCGAAGAAGAAGAGCGAGCGCCGATGCCACGCGGCCCGCGACCAGCACTTTAAAGGAGGCGAACGCAAGCGCTCAGCTACCGCAGTGGGCTTCAACCTGGTGGGGGCTTTCTTCGCCTTGCGCAGCTTGGACACGGCGTATGCTGGCATGGTGCTCCAGGTTTGGGACGAGCAGGTGGCCGGTGATAACGTCTGCATGTCACCGCCCGACGCGACGCGGCCCCCGGCCCACGCCCGCAAGGCGGCCAGGCTTATACGCGAGGCACTGGAGATATTTTCGGAGCGGGCGAGCGAATAATATCATCAGCTCCAGCACGCTGAGGAGCGCCGCCGACACGGCCGGGCTGCCGGCGAAGCGCGCGGGGCGGTTTGCCAACGAGGTCGGCGCAAGATCTGGACCACCAACCGATCACCCATCACGCGCGTGACAGAGCTCGCCGCCCGCTGCGCGATCATTTGCCAACAGGCGCCTTGGCTGGCCGCGAGCGGGTCGCGGCAACCTGCGCGCGCCTTCAGTGGAACTTTCATTTCCCGGGTTGGTTAGGCCGGGAGCATCGATTGGCTCATATCGAGCGTCGAGGTGATCAAGGAGGGCATTCCCTGAGCCAGGCGCGGCAATTTCCCAGGGCACATCGCCGCCGCGGTATGCGCTTTCCGGAGTGGTCGCTATGGCTCAAAACACGGACCGTGC
>DATFXD010000425.1:0-6742 GCA_035258605.1 Hyphomicrobiaceae bacterium
GCCGCCGGCAATACCGAAAAGGACGCGCGCATTGCCGGTCTCAGCAAGGAGCTGAGCGAGCAGAAAGGCTTCTCGGCCGATGCCTTGGCGAGGGTCGATGTGCTCAACCAGCAGCTGATCGCGCTGCGCCGGCAACTGGCCGCGCTGCAGGAAGCGCTCGGGACCGCCGAAGCCAAGGACAAGGAGAACCAGGCGCGCATCTCCGACCTCGGTGCCCGGCTCAATGTCGCGCTTGCCCGGCAGGTACAGGAGCTGCAGCGCTACCGTTCCGACTTCTTCGGCCGGCTGCGCGAACTGCTCAAGGATCGCAAGGACATCCGCGTGGTCGGCGATCGCTTCGTGTTCCAGTCCGAGGTGCTGTTTCCGTCCGGGCAGGCGACCATGACGCCGGAAGGTCTTGCCGCCATCGACCAGCTGGCCACCGCCATCATCGAACTGGAACGCAGTATTCCAAGCGAGATCGACTGGGCGCTGCAGGTCGACGGGCACACCGACGTCAGGCCGATCGCCAGTTCGCAATTTCCCTCCAACTGGGAGCTTTCGAGCGCGCGCGCGACCTCGGTCGTCAAATACCTGATCAGCCGCGGCGTCTCGCCCAAACGCCTGGTGGCGGCGGGTTACGGCGAGTTCCAGCCGCTCGAAGACGGCGCCAGCGAAGATGTGCTGCGTCGCAATCGCCGCATCGAGCTCAAGCTCACCAACCGCTAGCCGATCTGGTTTACTGTTGCTACACCAACCGCTGCCGTGGTTTGGCCCCGGCGCGGGCGTTGGCCGGATTGCAACCATGCCGCGACATGAGTTCTCGGCCGATCGAAAAATGCGCCAAAATGCCGGCCAGGCGCGTTCCCCTCGCGCTGCTGGCGGCGTCGGTGATAGGGTCTAAAGCCGTCCCGCCGTGATTCCGCCATGCTGACGGCGGCGAGCTGGGAGCCGGACCAGGAGCGCTCGGGAAAGGCCCGGGCTCTCAGCCGTTGCGACAACGACGCGAGGCCTTGTACGTGCACGACTGGTTTTCCAAGCACCGCGGCCGCAAGGGGCCGATCGACTGGCTCAAGCTCGACGCCTGGATCGATTCCTCGCTGGCAGAGACCTGGGAGGGGGCCAAGGATCGCTGGAACGGCATCACCAGCTTTTTTGCCCGCTTCCGGCTGACAGGCTGGAAGCGGCTATTCAACGAGGGCCTGTCGGAAGCCTTGACCTTGGGTCTCGGCGGCTTTGCGCTGCTCTATGTGCTGGCGCTGCCGGCGCTGATGGAATTCGACGAGGAGCGCATCCTGCACGGCAAGTACAGCGTCACCTTCGTCGATCGCTACGGCAATGAGATCGGCAAGCGCGGCATCCTGCACAGCGACGCGGTGCCGCTCGAGGAGATCCCCGATCACCTGATCAAGGCCACGCTTGCCACCGAAGACCGGCGCTTTTTCGAGCACTATGGCGTCGACTTCATCGGCACGGCGCGCGCGCTCGTGGAGAATGCGCGGGCCAATGAAGTGGTGCAGGGCGGCTCGACCATTACCCAGCAGCTGGCGAAAAACCTGTTCCTGTCGTCGGAACGCTCGGTGCAGCGCAAGATCAAGGAGGCGTTTCTCGCCTTTTTGCTGGAATCGCGCTTCAGCAAACGCGAAATCCTCAAGCTCTACCTCGACCGCGCCTACCTGGGCGGCGGCGCCTTCGGCGTCGAAGCCGCCTCGCAGTTCTACTTCGGCAAGTCGGTGCGCGAGGTCAACCTCGCCGAAGCGGCACTGCTGGCGGGGCTGTTCAAGGCTCCCTCCAAGTTCGCGCCCCACGTCAACCTGCCGCTGTCACGCGCGCGCACCAATGATGTTCTCAACAATCTGGTCGATGCCGGCTACATGAGCGCGGGCCAGGTGCACGCGGCACGGCTCAACCCCGCACGCATCATCGAGACGCGCGTCACCCACAGCCCCGACTGGTTCCTGGATTGGGCCTACGAGGAAGTGCAGCGCCTGGCCGAAGGCAGCAACCAGTACGTGCTCACCGCCCGGGTCACCGTCGATCTCGGCCTGCAGCAAGCGGCGCAGGATGCCCTGATCAACACCTTGGGCCAAACCGGCAGCAAGCGCCGCACGCCGTTCAGCGGCGCCTTGGTGTCGATGGACCCCGACGGCGCCGTGCGCGCCATTGTCGGTGGCTTGGACTACGATGATAGCCAGTTCAATCGCGCCACCCACGCGCACCGGCAACCCGGCTCGTCGTTCAAGCTCTACGTCTACACCATGGCCTTCGAGAACGGCTACAACCCGCGCTCGATCGTGCGCGACGCCTCGGGTCCGTGCGGCAATTGGAGCCCCAGAAACTATAGCGGCGGCGGCGGATCGGGGCGCTCGATGATGGCGATCGATGCCTTCAAGGTGTCGCTCAACGTGCCGGCGGTCGACCTGTCGCTGCGGCTTGGCCGCGACAAGCTGCTGGAGGTGACGCAGCGCTTGGGCGTCGAGGGGGTGAAGAAAACCTGCTCGATGGCGCTCGGCGACAGCGGGATCACGCCGCTGCAGCACACGGCCGCCTACGGCACCTTCGCCAATGGCGGCAAGCTGACCAAACCCTACGCCGTGCTCGAGCTGTTCAATTCCAAAGGCGATCTCATCTACTCGCGCGAACGCGACGAACCGGAAGCCAAACAGGTCATCAGCCGCAAGGTCGTCGAGAACATGAACATCATGATGAAGGCGGTGGTCGACGAGGGCACCGCCAAGCGCGCGGCGCTCGACTTCACCTATGCCGTCGGCAAGACCGGGACCAGTTCGAGCTATCGCGATGCCTGGTTTCTGGGCTTCACCGGTGCGTTGGTGACCGGTGTCTGGGTCGGCTATGACGACTTCCGGCCGATGTCATGGAATGGGTCGGGCGTGACCGGCGGCAGCCTGCCGGCAACGATCTGGCACAGCTTCATGTCGGTCGCCCACAACAACATCAAGTATATCCCGCAGATCCCCGGCCTGCCGGTGCATCCCAATCAGGTGGCCGAGCAGCAGCGGCTCGCCGAACTGCGCCGTGTCGACCCTGCCCTGGCCCAGGCGCAGATCGCCCAGATCACGCAGGCGGGGCAAAAGAAGGTCAGCATCATGCCGGATCAGACCCGCGACGTGTTGAAGCGGCTGGCCGAGGCCATGCGCCGGGCCAATGGACAGGACGCGGTACCCGCCAACTCGTCGCCGGCTTCGCCTCCCGGCGCACCGGCGCCCGCCGACCGGCCGCGGCCGACCACCACCGGCCCCGACCGGCGTGCCGAAGTGCCCCTCAACCGACCGCGCCCCTGAGCGCCGCCACGCGCGCCCCATGCGTTTCATCGGCAAACTTATCATCAACCTCGTCGCGATTGCCGTCCTCGCCGTCGGCGGCGGTCTCGGCAGCGCCTGGTACATGGTCGAGGCGGGCTCGCGCCTGACGACGCGCAGCTTTGGACCGTGGACCACCTGGGTCGCCGCCGGTCGGCCCGATGCCGACCCCTATACGCGGGCCCATGCCGCCCGCAATGCGCTGTTGCCGATCGCCTCGACCCTGGAGCTCAGCTACCTCGCCAAGACCGATGCCGACGGCGGCCAGCTGCAGTCGGTATGCGACTATAGCGTCACCGTCGAGGGGATGGACGGCGCCTGGTGGAGCCTTGCCGTGTTCGACCGGAGGGGTCGGCTGATCCCCAATGCCGCCGATCGCTACGCTTTCAACAGCGACAGCGCCATGCGCGAGCCGGATGGGCGGGCCGTGATCGTGGCGGCGCGCGATGCGCGACCCGGCAACTGGCTTCCGGTCGGCGGCGGCAAGATCACGTTCGTGCTGACCGTGCAGGACGCGCGCATGGCAGCGGCGGTGCAAATGGGGGGCGCCATCAAGACCTTGCCCACGATCCGAAAGCTGTCTTGCCGATGACACCCAGCGCGCCACCCGCGACGACCGTACCCGAGACCCCGTGGTCCCTATTGCCGCCGCAAGTCGACCTCACCCCCAGCCCGCCGCGCCCTGCCCCGTCGGGTTGGCTCCGCAAGATCCATTGGCGCGCCGCCGTCGGCGCCCTGATGCTGGGCGGGATCTTGCACGTCGGCGCCACCTTGGCGGTGCCCTTGCTCGGGCCCGGCAGAGCCTACCAGAAGCTCGCCGATCTTCTCCCCGCCAACACCATGGTGGTGATGTCCCCGGCCCAACCGGGCAAGGAACTTTTGCCCTTCCTCTTGCCCGACGCCTACTATGGGCTCTGTCGCTACAGCCTGGCCAATGAGCCGATCAGCGTCAAAACCCCGCTCAGCGATGTCGGCTGGACGCTGTCGCTCCACACCCCACAGGGTGAGAATTTCTACGTCATGCCGGGCCAGCAGCGCTCGAGCGACATTTCGCTCGTCATCGTGCCGGGCGCCGAGCGCAGCAGCGACCTCATTCCGGCTGCCAACCGCCGTGCCGCCGTTGCCACCGAAGATCAGATCGCCTCGCCCAGCGAGGAGGGCTTGATCATCATCCGCGCGCCACTCAAGGGCGTGGCCTGGCGCGCCGAAATCGAGACCGCACTCAGCCGCGCCAAGTGCACGCCGGGCCTGACCCCCTGAGGCCTGGCGTCCGGCCGCAGCGGGCGGCTGATCGCGGCATCGGCCCGCCGTCAACGCCTCAGCGCTACCAGTCGGGCAGCTCCAACCGATCGCGCGCGGGCTGCAGGTGTTCGCACCGGCGCGCGGTCGGTGCCTCGGCGTGGCGCTCGCGGCGCACACCCGGGAAGATGATGATTTGTGCTCCCCGCGGCGGCGCCTCTAACCGCGGCTCGTGCCGCACGGCGTGCGCACGAAATTCAATAATCATGGCTGGTCTTGTCCCCCTTCAGCGTCGCCCGTTGCTTGGACGACGTCTGCCCCCCTCGCCGCGACCCTGCTTGGCTTGCAGCGAATCGTGACATTTGACGGCCACGGACGTTAACGGATTGTTAACGCCTGGGGGCAAGGACCGCAACCGCCCGCGCTCACGCCAACCAGTCGGCGAGGAAGTGGCGACCCAGGCGATCCTCCACCACGACGATCCACAGGTCGGGATCAAAGGCGACTTGGCGCGCCAGATACGCATCGGCCTCGGGCTCGGGCGCGAGGTCGGTGGCAAGACACGGCTGCCAGCGCCGGTCGCTGTCGGTAGCACCGAGGCTGGCCGGCGCCGGCCCATAGAGGGCGGCGCTGCCGTCGAGCCGGCTGACTTTGATATAGATTGCCCCCGCGTCGGCGTCGCCGCGGCGCTGCAACACGACCGGTGCGCCGTCGCCCTGGCAGCGCCGCATATAGGCCTTGACCCAAAGTTCCGATTTCAGTCGCATGCCGCACCAACATGAGGGCGCGGCGCCCCCCTGCCAAGGCGCACCGCTGCGGCCTTGCTACGGCGTCGCCAGCTTGCCAGCCGTCGGCTGCCGCAAGCGCGCCAGCACTTCGGCGCTGACGCGGCCTTTAGGCACCAGGCCCTTGTCCATCTCGAACTCGCGGATGGCACGCTGGGTATCGTCCTCTAATTGCCCATCGACCGGGCCGGGATGATAGCCGAGCGCGGACAGCGACTGCTGCACCGATCGCACCAGCTCCTGCGCCTCGGCGGTGGCGACCTTGTGGACGGCGCGCGGGTCGGCGCCGGGCGCCCCGCCAAACAACAGCGCGCTCAACAGCTGATCGCTGGCCTCCCCCGTCAGCGGCAGGCCGTGGTCGAATTCGTAGGCCATGATCGCTGCCCGGGTCATCGGCCGCATGGCCCCGTCGCTGGCCACGCTGCCGTAGCCGCGCCGGCGCAATTCGCGCTCGACGGCGCGCAAGGTGTCGACATTGGCCTGCGGCTTGGCCGCCGCTGGCGGCGCGGCGACGTCGGCGGCCGCCCAATCGGCCTTGACGCGGGCGGTCCGCACCGCGCGTTTGTCGGCCGCCTCCTTCACTTGGCCGCCGGCCGGCGCAGCGGTCCCAGTTTTGGCGGGAACGGTGATGGGCGCCGCCTTGGCGGGGGCTTTTGGGGCGGGCGTTACCGGCGGCGGCTCGGAAACGATGCTATCGGCATTGGGCCGCGCTTGGCGAAAGAGCGCATTGTGGGCAACACCCGCCGCCAGCACCAGAAACATCAAAAGCACGCGGCGGGCGCGCCTTGGCGTCATCGGCCTCAACCTCAACAAAGACTGCGCGGAGCCCTGGCATCGACTATGTCGAGGGTTTGCTAACGCCGGCTTAACGGACAGGCGTTGCCAACGGCGGCGCTCCGGTCGATCGGACCCCGCGCTTCTCCTAGGCTCAAGGACCGTGGCGGCCCTCGGCGTGTCCGCTTTCGATTATTCGGCATGCCCGCGCCTGCGACCAGCTGAGCGGCACCGCGGAGACCGGTCGCTGGCGCTGCCTCGCCATCAAAGACCGTGCCCGGGCGATCCCGAACGGCCGTCCGCACCCCGGCGAACGCGACCTCGACCTACGTGCGCGAGGGTGGATTGGTTGTATCGGCCGCAACCCGATGCGTTGGGCCGTCGCACCGGCAACGGAGTGGGATGACCGATCGCCCGGCGCGCGGCTGCAGGCGACTACGTTTGAACGCTGTAGCCGAACAGGCCCACCAGGCTCCCGGACCTCGTCAGCCCCACCGCCAGTCGCGGGAGCACGCAGCCGGGCATCTCGGTCCCCTTCGGGTAACGGCGCTTCAACTCCAGGGCGTGGAGCGCGTCGAAGTCGCCGATCCGGATGAAGGCCTGGGCCTTCAGCTCGGGCCGCGCGGCGAACCATTGGATCATGGC
>DATFXD010000426.1:0-5945 GCA_035258605.1 Hyphomicrobiaceae bacterium
AGGTGAGCGACCACGGCGCTGATCACCACGATCAGAAAAGCACAGAGAATGGTCATGCTTGGTCCTTTTGAGGCCACAGCGGCGCGACAGCGCCCGAAGACGCGCCCGCCCGCGTTGGCTTCACCCGCAGCAGGCAAATCACATGCTAGGCTCGGATAGCGCGCGAGCACGGGGTGCCACAAGTTCCGCCGGGCCACAGCGCACCAGATTTTGTTGTCGGTAGGCCGAGGCGCGCCATCAAACGCTCCCGGCATCGTCATCTGCCTGACCGTATAGGGGGGTGCCATGTTGGCGGCCACGATCTGGGCTCGCACGTCGTCTCGCAGATGACAATGGCATGACACGACAGTGGCATGACACGAGACACCGGACCCCGAATTTGTCAGGCAGATATCAGCGCCTCACGCACGGCGCCCCAGCAGGTTGCGAGGTGATAACCACCAGGGCGCGGGCCCACACGACGGGCGCGCCTGATGCTGGCTGAGCGCCTTCCGGCTCTGTGGGACAGGCGGTGACCTCGCGATTAATCGAACTTCGGTGATCGATCTGCGCTCGGGGCGCGCGCGCGTTCGAGGCAGCCATCTATCCCCATTATCCCCGGATGCAGTACGAGCTGTCAGCAGCCTGGGACGTAGTGATGGTCAAGACCGGCCACCTTGCGGTGCTGCTGGGCAAAGACTGACCTGTGGCAGCACAGGATCGGGCAATCGCGCCCGGTCTTTTTTTTGCATCGAGGAAATGTCACGCGCATCGCAACGTCCCGCATCATATGCTTGCTCCCGACGATCGCGGAACCCGCTTTGCCAGCCAGCCGTAAGCGGGTGCTCGAGGCGCCGATCACCAAGAAAAGGTGAAATGGCGATCCATCATTAATCCGCCGATGACGTCGCAGCTGGGAATAGACGTCGGCCGGCGCCAGTTTCCGTCCGGAAATAGCGATACGTTTTGCTTGGCTTTAAAGATCCGCTTTCTCCTCAATTGGTGCTTGGAACTAGTCGCAATTCAGAACTAATGGCAATCCATTGTTTACCCCGGCTTTCCTTTTCGAGGCTTAACACGCGGTAATGATTTTTTTGTATTGCGGCGGGAGTTGTCAGTTTATACGCACGGTTTCGTACAATCGGCATCCGGCGATGAGGGACTCTCAAGAGTGCCCTGCGAAGGTCCTGTGGATGAAGTCATTTCGCCTAGTTGCGTTGGTGGCGATCGCGGTTTTTTTGTTCGCGCCGCTAAATCCGGCTGCGGCCGAGACCAAGCGGGTCGTGCTCCTGCATTCCTTTGGGCAAGACTTCAAGCCCTGGAGTGAATATGCCAAGACCATTCGCAGCGAGCTGCAGCGGCAGTCGCCCTGGCAGCTGGAGGTCACTGACCATTCGCTTGTGACGGCTCGTTTCAAGAATGAAGACCCTGAGGTTCATTTTGTCGGTTACCTCCGCGCGCTGTTCGCTGAGCAGCAGCCTGACCTCATTGTAAGCATTGGTGCGCCTGCGGCTGCCTTTGTCCAACGTCACCGATCCGAGCTCTTGTCCAGCGTGCCCATGGTGTTCACGGCCGTGGACGAACGTCGCGTTCAATTCTCCGCGCTGTCCGAGCATGACGCGGTTGTCGCGGTTCGCATTGATTATCGTCGTGCCATCGAGAACATCCTGCAGGTCTTGCCGGACACGGAAAATGTGACAGTGGTGGTCGGCACTTCGCCTGTTGAACAGTTTTGGAAGGAAGAAATTGGTAGAGCGGTGAAGCCGCTCGAGAACCGGGTTTCATTTACATGGACGGATAATTTATCGTTCGATGATGTGCTTAAGCGCGCCGCAGCTCTTCCGCCTCGCTCCGCGATCTTCTGGGAGTTGATGATTGTCGATGCGGCGGGCGTCGTTCACGAGGGCAACACGGCGTTGGCAAGACTTCATGCCGTCAGCAAAGCGCCCATTTTTTCCTATGACGAATCCTTCTTTGGCCACGAGATAGTCGGCGGTCCGCTTCTCAAGGTGCTCGACAGTAGCCGGCAGACAGCTGCCGTCGCGGTTCGGATTTTGGGCGGCGAGAAGCCAAGCAACATCAAAATGCCCTCCATCGGATTTTCAACACCGAAATTTGACTGGCGGGAAATGCAACGATGGGCGATCGGCGAAAACCGTTTGCCGTCAGGAAGCGAAATCGTGTTTCGCGAACCGACGGCGTGGGAGCGCTACCGCTGGCAGATAACAAGCATCCTCCTGGCGCTGCTGGTGCAGTCTACGATGCTCGCATGGCTGCTGTTCGAGCGATTGGCGCGGCGTCGGGCCGAGACCAGATCGCGCAAGCTGTCGCTGGAGGTCATACACCTCAGTCGCGCGGCCGAAGCAGGCGCGCTATCGGCATCCTTCGCGCACGATCTCAGCCAGCCAACACTATCCATCGCACTCAATGCTCGTAGGGCTGAAGGCTTACTGAGCACGGACCACCTAGACCTTGCTAAGCTAAAGGAAGCCGTGGTCGAGATTGGCCGCGCCAACGATCATGCCGCAGCCATCATCAAGCAGTCGCGAAATTTACTGCGGCGCAGGAGCGATGCCGAGACTCAAAAAAAGACCGACCTGAATGCGGTGATCGCCGATGCCTTCAGCATTCTTTCAACTGAAGCCAACCACAGACAGGTTGTCTTGCGTGGCGAAATCCATGACAAGCCGCTGCCGGTAAGGGCTGATCCCGTGCACCTGCTACAGGTCGTCCTGAACCTGGCCATGAATGCGATGGACGCCATGGCCGACGTGGCTCCGGATGCGCGGCGAATTGTCATTCGAACAGCACTGTTTGGGCAGTCCACCGCTGGGGTGGCGGTGATCGACAGTGGTCCTGGTATTGCGGACGCGAACATCAGTGAAGTTTTCGAAACCTTCTTTACCACCAAGGACCATGGAACCGGCCTTGGCTTGTCGATCGCGCGTACCATCGTAGAGTCTTACGGCGGAAGGATCTGGGCTGAAAATTGCGCACAGGGTGGTGCCATTTTTCAGTTCACAATCCCGCTGAGCGTCGATTGACCAACGCGACGGACAAGGACTGTTATGGTTAAGGGTCGGTCCAGGCCCGCCCATTCTGGAGAACTCCTGCTGGCAAACTCCTGACTGGATAAAGGGAGCTCCCCTGAACTGTGGGGTAAATGCCAGTTTCCGGAAGAACTTATTCCCCCCTATTGGGGAGGCGCAACAACGCTAAATCTGGTGTGTTGCCGCGACCTCAACGTCCCTGCGAGCTCGGCAGCCATGCGATTGGTGGTTCCCCTGTTAGCGACGTCCAGCTTCGCACTGGCTGCCTGTGCTGGTGTGGTGGTGCTCAAATCCTCCTGCCCTTTCGCTGAATTAGGAGCAATTGAGTGGCTTGCCGCGATCGGGGTGTTCGTGAGCTATGGGTTGCTGCTTTTGAATATCATGCTCGCGCTAAAGGACTGTCAAAGGGACTAGAGGCTGTTGAATTTCGCGCGCGCTGACCGGCGTCAGCCGATGCTCCCCTGGTCTCGACGGGCGTGGAGGCGAGGGTTGCTCCGGAACGGCTGCGTGCCTCGCGCTTACAGACGTTTTATTCCGTGCGCTTTGAGCGCTAGCTGATGGAGCAGATCGACACCAGTGTGCTGGTTCGCTGGTTCGTCGGCCTCAATCGACGATCCCGTCGGAACCACGCGACCTTTTTGAAAAGCGCGACCGCCGCTCGACAAGTTGCATGCACGTTACATGGGGCCGTGCTGCGTCACCGCACCGTGCAGCGCGTCCGGTCGGACGATCACGTCTTCATCGGTGGCGCGTCGCTGCCAGCCTCGGCACCGACGCTCTTCAGGCGCGGCGGCCTGATCAGCGTGGCGTCGGCCGCGCATTGGCCTGAACCACAGAACCCCCCCGGTTCGCAATCAGCGCGTGGCCCATAAAAGTGCGCTTCGCCGGTTGACCGGCGCCTGCCGGGGGGCGGCTCGATGTGCGCGCGTCAACCCAGCACGCCCTTGGTGCGCAGCCCGGCGATCTCCGCCGGCGCAAACCCCGCCTCGGCCAGCAGTTCGTCGCTGTGTTGGCCCACCGACGGCGCGCGGCGCGGGGCGACCTTGGCCTCGCCGTCGAGCTGAAACGGGCTCGAGACGGTGAGGCCATTGCCGTCGGCAAACGGAACGAGCGCGCCGATGCGCTGGAACTGCGGATCGGTGGAACTGTCATTGACCAGGTTCACCGCACCGAACGTCACCCCGGCGGCGTTGAGGATCTGGCGCCACTCGGCCAGATCCTTTTGCGCGAAGATCTCATCCAAGATCGCCACCAGCCGGGCGGCATTTTGCTGCCGCGCCGCCGCGGTTGCGAAGCGGGGGTCTTCGGCCAGGTGCGTGGCGCCGATCGCGGCCAGGAAACCAGCGAGCTGCCGCTGCTCATTGAACAGCGCCATAATGAACCAGCGTCCGTCGCGGCAGCGGTAGTGATTGGCGAGCGGATTGGGCGCCTCGGCGCGCGGCGCGCGATGCGCCACGTGTTCGCCCGCCAATCGCGTCTGAACAAAGCAGGCATTCGCCCACAGGCCGTTCTGCAGCAGGGAGGATTGTACGATGCCGCCTTTGCCGCTGCGCTCCCGCCGGTACAAGGCCGTGACGATGGCGGCGTAGAGGGCGGTGGCGCTGGGGTGATCGCCCATGCCGGGGACCGAGCGTGCCGGCTCGGTCGCCACCGTCGCGCGCACCATGTCCATCAGCCCCGTGCGCGCCCAGTAGGCGGTGGAATCAAACCCGGTCCGGTCGGCCTCCTCGCCGTGTTCGCCGTAGGCAGTGAACGAGGCGTAGATCAGGCGCGGGTTGATCGGCAACAGATCCGCGGCGGCGATCTTGAGGCGCTGGCGCACCGGCAAGGGAAAGTTGGTGACGAATACGTCGGCCGTAGTCACCAGCCGCTTGAGCACGGCCAGGCCGTCGGCGTGCTTGAGGTCGATGGCGAGGCTGCGCTTGTTGCGCGAGGTCAACTGCCAGTAGTAGTTCGTGGCTTTGCCGGGGATCGGCGTCGAGGCGCGCCAGGGATCGCCGGCACCGGGGGGTTCGATCTTGATGACGTCGGCGCCGTAGTCGGACAGGATGGTGGCGGCGGCCGGGCCCGCGATCCAGCTGGCGCAGTCGATCACCTTGAGGCCGGCAAACAGGCTGTCCGTCATCGCACCCGTCCTTTGCCACCGAAGACCAGGGGCCGGGCAACCCCGCAGCCCGGGCGTGTCCCCAACCCCCGCCCGCTCGAGGGTCGGCAGGCTCCGTCCCGAACGATCGGCTGCCAGCCGGCGCCGGCTGTCGCGGCCACCCTGGGGTCCGCGCCCCCGCAAACCCGCGCCTTGTGCATGTCTGCCTCCTGTCGCCGACGCACCCGAGCGCGACACCGGGCGCGCGCTCGCTATACTATCGACTGTGCCAACGGATGTCGCAATGCTCCCCCGCTTCGGCCTCGCACCCTTGGGTTTTCTCGAGATCGCCCCGCCCGATTTCATTGCGCTGGCAGCGGCGACCGGGTTCACGTCGGTCAATCTGCGCACGCGGGCCGCGGTGCCGGGCGGTCAGGAATTTCCCATGCGCGTTGGTGATGAGGGCGTGCGCGCCTGCCGGCGCCGCATCGCCGACACCGGCGTCACCGTGCGCCAGATCGAGCAGGTCGGCCTTGATCGTACGCTCGATGTGTCCGCGCTCCGCCCGATGCTCGAGGCCGGTGCCGAGCTTGGCGTCGCCAGTGTGTTGTGCTCGGGCGATGATCCAGACCTGGCGCTGGTGGCGGACCGTTTCGGCGCCCTGTGCCAGCTGGCGCGGGAGTTTGGCATGGCCGTCGAGCTCGAGTTCATGCCCTTCCGCGCCCTGAAAACGTTGCCAGATGCCGTGGCGGTGGTGACCGCTAGCGCCGCCGACAACGGTCGGGTGTGCGTTGATGCCCTGCATCTCTTCCGGTCGGGCGGCACAGTGGCGG
>DATFXD010000427.1:0-2635 GCA_035258605.1 Hyphomicrobiaceae bacterium
CTTCTCCCCGCTCGCCGCCTACAGCGGCGGCGGCGACGCCCTCCTGGTCATGGACGTCGCCCGCTACAAATACCCACCGTTCTGGGTCGACACCGAGCTGTTGTGGCAGGCGATGGCCACCACCGACACGAGCTCGGGGCAACACCGGGGCTACATCGTGGTGGAGGTGGACGCGGAGCAATAGGGCTGCGGAGCACAGACGCACCGCTCCAAGGTGTCGCGTAAGTACCACGCACGGCTTCAGTCGGGAGCACCCGGCGCGCGCAAGGCCCTAGCGGCCCTAGGGCGGACTCTAGCGTCAGGGCGCGGAGGGGACACAAAGATCGCGTACGCCGTCTCCCCTTCGAGGCGAAGTCGGCACGCCGGGCGAGCTTTACGCGAAATTTTCGGGTTTTTACGGACTTCCCGGAGAGTCGCACGGTATCGAGCCCTGCATGGGAGACGACGAGGAGACGTGAAACCCGCGTCCAGCCTGCTCGACTAGTGCCCTAGAGTGCAACCGAGTGCTACCGTTTGCGCGGCTGAACGGCACCAAACCGGCACCACCAGCTCACCATTCCCGAACGCTAGGAGGGATTCCGATGGTGTTCATCCGTAACCGTCACATCGTGAACTCGGCCCTGTACGGAACTGCTGCAGCAGGCGCGTTCGCAATCTCGGGTCTCTTGCTCGGCGGACCAGCCTACGGTGCCAGCGGCATTGCCGGTCAGGTGCTTGGCGCCGGCGCACCGATTGCCAATTCGACGGTGACGTCGTGGGCAGCGAGCGCCGAGGCGCCGCGGCAACTGGAGCAGACCCACACCGGGCCCGACGGCCGCTTCACACTGAACGCGGACACGCAGGGCGCCGATGTCTACATCACGGCAAACGGCGGCCGTCCAACCGCCAACCCGGCGGCGCAGAGCAACCCCGTAGTGACGCTGCTGGCCGTGCTCGGGAGCACGCCGCCGGCCAGCGTGATCGTCAACGAAATGACCACGATCGCCTCGGTGTGGACCAACGCGCAGTTCCTCGATGGGACCACGCTCAAGGGCAATCCGCTTGGCCTCGGTATTGCTGCCGGCAACGTGCCGAATTTCGTCGATGTCGCCACCGGCGGCTACGGCGTCACCATCCAGGACGCGCTCAACAGCGGCCAAACGCCGACCATGGCGAATTTCGCCACGCTGGCCACGGTGCTGGCCGGCTGCGTGACGCAGGTGAAGCCGGATGCATGCGATCAGTTCTTCGCCGCAACGACCCCACGCTCCGGCAAGACGCCCGCCGATACATTGACAGCGCTGGAGGGTGTCGCGCGGGACTCCAGCTACAAGCCTGAGCGGCTGTTCGCATTGCTGAATGCATTCTACCCCATCCCAAGCGGCAAGAACCTGCGGCCGGTGCCATTCACCCCTATCTCTCCTGGGCACCGAGCGCCTGGACGCTGCCGCTCAAGTTCAGCGGCGGCGGCCTGAGCGCGCCGGGCAAGATGATGATCGACAGCAAGGGCAATGTCTGGGCCGGCGACAATTTCCTTGTCGGCGCGCAGAACCTGGATGAGCTGTGGGCCGGCAATCTCTCCGAGTTCGCGCCCAACGGCCGCCCGCTGTCGCCGACGACCTTCGGCTTCACCGGTGGGGGGCTGCAAGGTATCGGCTTCGGCCTGGCGATCGACGCCCAGGACAATGTCTGGGCCACCACCTACGGCAGCCATACGATCGTGAAGTTCGACAACAGCGGCAAACCGCTCTCGCCGCCGGAGGGCTGGAATTTCAACGGGCAACTCGGCCTCATGCAGGGGATCATCGTAACCCCCAGCGGCGATGTCTGGGCGCTCGGCGTTTCGAAGAACCAACTCGTTTACTTCCCCGAGGGTGATCCAGCGAAGGCACGCATCATTTGCGAGGGGCGGACCGTCGAGCCTTGCAAGTCATTCGCCGCCCCGTTTCACCTCGTGATCGATCAGCAAGACCGGATCTGGGTCTCCAATTTCGTCAGCGATTGGGTGACACGGTTCCCGGCCTCCGATCCGAGCAAGGCGGAAACGTTCAAGGTTGCCATCAGCCCTGGAGGAATGGCGGCTGACGCCCAGGGCAACGTCTGGGTCACCAGTCATTTCGGTACCCGCAAGCTCGCCGTGCTGACCCTCGCGCGGGTGGCGCTGGTCGCGAAGACAGGGGGCAACTTCGACCCGATTCTGGTGCGCGCGATGATGGCAGTACGCTCCGGCCCGGATGGGGGCGCCGTCGTGGTCCTGCGCCCAGACGGCAAACCGGCACGGCCGCCGGTGTACGGGCATGGCATCGTGGTTCCGTGGGCGATCGCGATTGATGGCAACGAACACATATGGATCTCCAACTTCTCCCGCTCGCCGGCGCCGATCGCAGAACTGTGCGGCTATCGCACCGAAACCTGTCCGCCCGGCATGAAGATGGGTGATCCTATTTCACCGCCCGGTGGCTATGTCGGCGGCGGACTTCAAAGCCAAGTGGACATTGCCATCGATCCAGCCGGTGACGTGTGGGTGGGCAACAACTGGGAAATGTACCAGGCCGCGCTGGAGCATGTCGATGAGGCGCAGAGCACGCTCGGCGCTGGCCAGGGTCTCGTGGTGTTCTACGGCATGGCCAAGCCGGTGCGCACGCCGATGATCGGA
>DATFXD010000428.1:0-22550 GCA_035258605.1 Hyphomicrobiaceae bacterium
GCACGATCGTCCGCTTGATGTCGCTCGCTCCCTGCGTGACCGCCGGCGGCGTCGTTTGTGCCTCAACCGGCGTCGACCCGAGGCATGCGACGAAAGCCATCGCGGCAAGGCCCGCTGCTCGAATGAGATCCTGCAACATGGACGATCCTCACGTTGATCTATCGGAACACTGATGGGCCTAAACTTATGCCGTGTACCCGGCAATCGCAACAACTTCCGCGATTGGAACGGCACGCTCGCGACGAGACCAGCTGCCAATTCCGCAGTCCGGCACGACGCCGACAATCTTTGCGCATGTTGGTGACAGTCGAGCCCCTTTGGCTTGAAAGCCGCGGGCCACCGCAACTATGTAATTCGCCCTGTCCCTGGCGTGTGTTGATCCCTCGCTTTCGGCGGTTCACCGGTTTGGCGGCGGTCCGCTCCGGGCAACAACTCCGAGAGTATGAGAAGCAGGAGTTTGCGTGAAAGTCATCAAAGCGATAGTTCCAGGAAGCACCTGACCCCATCTGGCTGGTAGTCAATGCGGGTTTTTTCCTCCCCGGTCGAAGTGATGAGCAGAGACCCAAATCCATGGCGCTTGGGCGCGCTGACGGGCGGGCCGCCCGTCTCCTTCCATGTCAACTGCAGCTTCCACAGATCCAATTCGTCCATCACCTCCCATGAGACACGCACTTGGCCAGTACCGTTGGACAAAGCGCCGTACTTGATCGCATTGGTCGCCAGTTCATGGAGACACAGCGTCAAATTCAACGATGTACTAGCGGAGACCCAGACTGTCGAACCGTTGACGACGAAGCGCTCTTCCTGTTTTGCCGCGAACGGTTTTACGGCGCGCCCGACCACATCGAGGAGGGATGCCCGGTGCCAGTTCTCTGATGCGAGCAGCTCGTGTGCTTCGCCCAGCGCCCGTAGCCGCGCCAAGAACGATTGCAGCTCGTCAGGGTTGGCCCCACGCAGGGTTTGCCCCGCCATGGCCTGAATCGTCCCGAGCGTGTTCTTGATGCGGTGCGTGCTCTCGTTCAGCAATAGCTCCTTGGCTCGCTCGGCAGTTATGCGCTCCTTTTCGGCCCGCATGCGCTCCACACTGAACCCGAGCTGGCGCGCAATGGTGACGGCAATGTTCATGTCAGCTTCGGTGAATTTATGCGGCGTGAGATAGTAGGTCATGAACTTACCGACCAGCTCGCCATGGGCGATTAAAGGCATGAACGCAAGCGCGGCTATCCCTTCGGCCCTGATGGTATCCTTGAGGGCAGCATCCAGCTCGGCCGCCTCGATATCGCTGACAATAATCGGTGACGGGTCCTTACTTTGGCGCGTCCATGGCGAATGCCCTTCCACTGCCTGCCGGTAGGCCTCCGACAAGCCACGCCAGGCCGCAAACCTCATGATCCCGCCCTCGTCAAACAGCAGAATCGATGCGCGGTTGCATCCGAGCGCTCGGATCATGGCATCGAGGGCCGCCTCATAGACATCATGCGCCGACCCAGCGCGGAACAGTTTATCCGTGAACTCGAAGACAGCAGCCTGCGCATCTTCGACACGCTTGCGCGAGGTGATGTCGCGCGCGATCTTCGAGGCGCCGACAATGCGGCCGCCCGCGTCTCTTATCGGCGACACCGTCAGAGAGACCTGAATGCGGCTGCCGTCCTTGCGCTGCCGCACGGTCTCAAAGTGTTCAATCCGTTCACCACGCTTTATGCGGGCAAGGATCCGCACTTCCTCATCCTGCAGCTCAGCTGGAAACAACATCGTGATCGGATTGCCCACAACCTCATGAGCCTGATAGCCGAAAAGCTTCTCGGCACCCCTGTTCCAGGTGGCGACGATCCCATTGAGGTCTTTGCTGACGATGGCATCGTCCGAGGACTCGACGATGGCTGCTAGCACTTGGGCCTGGCTGGCACTGAGCGCATCCGCGGTCCCGGGCGCACTCTGTTGCAGTCGCTGCTCAAAGCCGCCAAGACGATCCGACGCACGCCGACCGCCATCGGCACCGGAGGGCTGGACGATCTTTTCCATGTATCCCGAGGTTTCCGCTATTCACCTGCTGAGCGCTTGACGGTGTCCGTGCGCGTCTGCGCGCCCGATTGGTCGCAACCTGCGGTGCTCTGAAACACCGTTGCTGCTCTCCCATCCCGACGCCGAAAACTTATAGGGGAAATTTATGGGTGTCTGTTGTTGTCCTGACATAGAAGAGCGGCTCAAGCCGTGCACTCATATGGCTTAAGATGCCTTCGTCATCCTCCTCCAAGGCGCCCGATCTGTGGCAGCCGCGCG
This sequence comes from Hyphomicrobiaceae bacterium, assembly GCA_035258605.1. Classification (GTDB taxonomy): domain Bacteria; phylum Pseudomonadota; class Alphaproteobacteria; order Rhizobiales; family Hyphomicrobiaceae; genus AWTP1-13. The sequence continues at coordinate 2,281 of DATFXD010000428.1, forward strand.
CACAGTGCTCTATCTGCTCGAGCAACGCGTGTGAGTAGTGCGGCAGCATCTGGTGGGGCGAGGGGCATGGAGCCGCCCCACAGCAACGCTCAGCTTCAAATCGGCGGCGTTGCCGGTGATCTCAACACGCTTCGAGGGGTGTTGTCGGCCGAGCTCCTCTTCAGCGCAGATATTGCTGCGGCGATTGCAAGAACTCCTTCCATGACCAGTACGCAATTCGAACGAGTGGCCCGCGAACGCGTACTTGTTTGTGCCCGTCCCCCAGCGAACTCAGATGGCATGTGGGTGCTGACGGTTGCGCGAGGAGCGTGACCTTCAGGCTCGAGGCAACCATCAGGTTGACGAGACGCTGTTGCTGGGTGCTCGTGCGGTCTCATTATAACGGAAGGATGGCGCGGGCGAATGGCGGCCTATGCTGCCGGGGACCCAGCCGCGGGATCACAAAAGAACAGAACAGACGCCCGCCAACTTGCCAGCTGCGCCGTCTTGGCTCCCGCACCTGGAGCGCGCCTTCCAACTCTGCGTTTGACCCACAATCGTCGTCGGTTTCGGTCGTCGGCAATTCGCCCAACTTCTGTGAGCTGGTATGCCGCGGTGCCATGAGTTGCCGAGCTTGCATCGACTGCCAACGATTCCGGATTCGGTGCAATGCCAGCGCCAACCCTCAAGGTAGCCGTACCGGATCTGCGGCGAGTGCGAATAGTAAAGTCCGCGCTTGTATTTTTGCAGCCGGCATAACTCAGCTCATAGCCAGCATGACCTTCCCACGAGCCTGTCGTAAGGAGAAGCACTGTCCCTTCTGATAGCGAAAGTGGATAGGAGCCAACAATCATGGATGCGCGACAAACTGAATGCCGGGTGCACGGGCGCGAAGGCATCGGCTTGGTCTGCGAGCACATAGCTCATGCGATTGACCGAGGTGAGCGTGTCGGCTTTTTCTGGGGCGATGATACGGACACTGCCCGTCCGGATGCCTGGTGCCAACGCTGCGAGCACGCGCTGCGGGCCCTCGATGGCGGGTCATCCCAACAATGGTTTCTGGACGCCAAGTTCAAGGTGTTCTGCGCCAAGTGCTGGGATGAGGCCAAGCAAGTCTGTGGAGGGTTTACCAGGTAGCGGTTTTTCCCGCCCGGCGCCGCCAGACTGAACAAGCGGAATCAAGCGTTGGGCTTGAGGTCCGCTTGCTTGTAGCCAATCTGCCGAGAATGCTCGTCTCTCAGCAAAAGCGACCGGCAAAATCGGTCGTCGCTCAATCCACCTCGGGCTTTACCGCCACGAGGATGACTGCGGGGTAGGAGAAGCAAACCGTATCGCCCTCCCGGCGGGAACCGAGCCCCATGGTATCGCCATCGACCGATCTATCGATCAGGCGTCGCAGGTGCTCACGATCGTCATCGACCGGGAACGACATTGCGATCAGCCGCTCACGCTCAGCCGGGACTTGGTAGGTCTTGGTGCTTGGCGTGGGCAACCCCGCATCCGCGAACAACTGGTAGAGAACGGCCAGCGGGCGAAAGGCGACGGTCGAAGGATCGCGGTGCCTTTCCATGCGGTTGAAGGCCGCGGCCTTGGTGGGATCATCGGAGGCAACGGCATCACAAAGCACGATCCGGCCTCCGGGCCGACAAACCCGCACCATTTCGGCAAGGGCACGCTCGGGTGCCTCAAAATGATGAAAGGCAAAGCGACAGCTGACAATGTCGAACGAAGCTGCGGCGAATGGCAGGCGGTAGACGTCCCCCTGGTGCCATTCCGTGTTTTTCAGATGGCCCGCAGTTGCCAGACTGCGCGCCTGATCCAGCATGGCCTGGGTTGCGTCAAGCCCAACGCTTCGGCGCACGCGGCTGGCAAACGCAACCACGACGCTCCCGGGTCCACAGGCAACATCAAGAACATCGTCATTTGGCTGCGGTTCTCCGGCTTCAACCAGGAGGTCGAGGGCCGCCGCATTGTGAAGGGCCGGCGACTTGGCGAAGAGTTCAGCCTGCCGACTGAACTGCTCGGCGATGGTGGATGCGTGCGATGGCGTCACTGATTGAGGCGGGGCGACCATGATCCGGCTCCGAGAGAAAGCAAAAAGCAGACACCGTCAGCCCGATCCCTCGAAAGGGACCGGTCACGTAAGTCGCAGTCTCGAAGCCATTAGCACCATGGGCGGCTTCCTAAGAGGACCGGTGGTGGCTTGTCAACAGCCGGTCTTGCTTCTGGGCAGCCGACGGGCAGCTAGTCATCGTCAAGATGGGCGCGCCCTTGCAGTCCTCGATCTGCTGGCACAATGCAACCGTAGATCAGGTGCATGAACTCGAGATGCGTTGGCCGCAGGGCATGAACGTAAGCCCGCGGTTGCGAAACGTGAGCGGCGGCCTGAAGCGACCGGTGTCGGCCCGAAAGGCAACCTGCTCTAGGTGCGGTCCCACACTACCATGGCGTTGAGGCGCCGTTGCTTGGCGGCGGGCACTCCTCGATGGCGCCATGGCATCGGTTTCCCTGCCGAAATCTCGTCCAAATGCCATTGTTCAATCTGACTCGGAAACAAAAAAGGCCTAAAAGCTTGGCCTGCCGACCGGATCTGGCACAGTTCGGTTCCAATGAGGGACAACATGATGGTCAATCGCAAGATAGTTGCAGCCATGCTGGCAACAGCTCTCGCCTCACCGTCACTGACGGAAGCCGTTGCCGCCACTTATACCGAATCGCGCCCATCACTGCGCGAAGCAACCGCAATCCAGCCCGTTCAGTATTGGCGTGGTGGACCGCGTTGGGGATGGCGCGGGCGGCCGTATTGGTACTCTCGTCCGTGGGTTCGCCGGCCGTACTACGGGACCATCGTAGCCGGTGTGGCGCTCGGCACACTCATCACGGTTGCCGCCGTCGGTGCGGTACCCCGTCGCCCTTCTCCGGACGTCTGCTGGTACTGGGCGGACCCATATAGAAGTCGAGGCTACTGGGACTATTGCTGAGATTTTGGCGACCGTAATGCTGTAGGCCCGCACAGATGCGGGCCCACGCGGCTCATTTCAGCGGAACTCCTGCGGAGGAGACGCATTCACGGGCCGCGCACGTCAACGGCCACCGCGAGGCGCCGATATCGGCCGTCGCCGGTTGGGATTTTGCGTGCCAGCTCGGGTGATGAAGTGGTGACAGCTGCCGGCAGGAAATCACGCGGACGCAGGGATTTCCGCCGGCGTCATCCAACCGGCTTGGCGCGTGCATCGCTTGGGATGATGAGGAACCCGTGTGCCAACGACGTCGCCGATTTCGGGACCTGGCCGGTCCGGAAGCCTGCGCGCGCCGAAGTGGCCCGATCTGCCGCTCTGTCATCGCCGCCAGCGGGGCGACGGTTTCCCGGTACCGGTTTCGTGCCGCGCATTTGCGGCGACGGCGGTCGACCCGATTTCCGGCCTCATCGTTGTGCACCGTTGAAGAGGAGCGCGGCGCGCATGCAGTCCGACAACTCCCGGTGTGCGGCTAGGGTGCCGCGAAAGACCGCAGCGCCTCACATGTGAGGAATGGTTCTGCTGAACGCAGTCCCGATCTCTTGATGCGCGCTGGAACGGTTTTCGCCAAGGAACCGTTGAACGTCCAAACAGCACCGGTGGCAAGGCCTCGATCGCAGAGGCAGGAGATTGGGAGATCGAAATGGCCGAGTACATCTTTCTGATGCACGACGACGCCATTACTAACGATGATGCCTGGGGGCCATACGTCCAAAAGCTGCAGGACGGCGGATCCTTCGAAGGCGGTAGCGCCATAGGCGACGGCGTCTGCGCTCGCAAGAGCGGCGAGCCAGCTTCTTTGACCAAGCACCTGACCGGTTACATCAGGGTGAACGCTGATAGTATCGATCAGGCGAAGTCACTGCTGGCCGGCAATCCGCACTTTGAGGCCGGCGGAACAGTAGAGATCCGTGAATTGCCGCGGACGGATTAGACACTGCAGATCCCCATCATCCGGCTTGCTCATGTAGTACCTTTTTCGGGTGTACACTGCGCAAAACCAAAGCGCCCCCGAACCTCAATGGTCGGAGCGCCGTTTGCCATCAATTTGCGTTTCCGCGCGCACCGAAAACACGTCCACATACCTCAATTGTCGCGTTGCTGTAGAGACCGGACAATAAACCGGCAGTAGAGTAGAGGGCAGTTTTGCGCTGAATATCTGGTGCTGCCGGTGTGGATTGAACACACGACCTCTCCCTTACCAAGGGAGTGCTCTACCACTGAGCTACGGCAGCCAATGCCCTTCGTATCCTCTGTTTTTTAGCGCGATGCAATCCCAGTGTGTGGGCCGGGCCCCGATCCAACTGGATCCTCGGATAGCGTGCGCCATGGCTAGACCAAACACTGGCCGACCGCAAGTGACCTATCTCCCGGCGCGCCCCCCCGACGTTTTCTGCCTGCGGCGGGGGAGACCCGGGCCGCGGCGCGTCGAGCGCGGACAGCGCCTTTCGCTAGCATGGGTCGCCGCAACTGTGCTGGTGCATTTCACCCGAGTCGCATTCGCATATCGCATTCTTTTGCCATCGTGCTAGGGATGCGGCCGCAATGCAAAACGACTAGGCAGGGACGATGGTCTCGGAGACGGTGCGGCCCTTCGCGGACCGGCAATCCCCCCACAGCGAAACCGGCTTGCTGGTAGCCGCGTCGGCGGCGCATCTCGTCAGCCACTTCTATATTCTTGTCCTGCCGGTGCTGCTGCCGCTGCTCAAGTCCGCCCTGGACGTGGAGTTTTTTGATATCGCGTTGGCGCTCACGACCTTTAACGTCGTGACGGGGCTCACGCAGGCGCCAATGGGCTTCGTTGTTGACAGGGTCGGGCCGCGCCCGGTGTTGATGGCGGGCTTGTGTCTCGGCGGCTTGGCCTTCGCCCTGTTTGGGGCGTTCACGACTTATCCGATGCTGATCGCCGTTGCCGTCCTCACCGGGCTCGCCAATTGCGTCTATCACCCCGCCGACTACGCGCTGCTCGCCGATGCCATCCCCGAGCATCGCATCGGGCGCGCGTTTTCGGTGCACACCTTTGCCGGCTTTGCTGGCGGCGCGATCGCGCCTCCGCTCCTGCTCGGGGTTGTGTCTTATGCAGGCCTTGCCGCCGCCCTGTTCGTCGCCGGCCTGATCGGACCCGCCGTCGCCGGCCTGTTGTTGCTGCGTGGCACGACCACCGGCGCCGATACCGCCAAACCGCGGAGCCACCAGGATGGACGGCTTGGCGGGTTGGCGAGCGTGCTCAACCCCTCGATCATCGCGCTCACCGGCTTTTTCACGCTGCTGGCGCTGTCGGGAGGTGGCATCCAAACCTATTCGGTCGTAGCCCTGCTCGGCACGCAGGACGTGACGCTTGCCTCGGCCAATGTTGCGCTGACCGCCTATTTGACCTGCGCGGCGATCGGCGTCCTTGCCGGCGGCTCTTTGGCCGATCGCACTCCGTATCATGGCTACGTTGCCGCCATCGGCTTCGGTTTGACAACGGCGATCATCGCCGGCGTTGCACTGCTTTCGCTGTCGGCCAGCGCGATCATCGCCTGCTTTGCACTGGCCGGCATTCTGTCGGGCCTGATCATGCCCTCGCGCGACATGCTGGTGCGCAAGGCGGCGCCGCCCGGCATGGTCGGGCGCGCATTTGGCGTGGTATCGACCGGCTTCAACATTGGCGGCATCATTGGGCCATTGCTGTTCGCCTGGATCATGGACCATGCGTCGCCCCGCTGGGTGTTCGGGGCGTCCGCCGTCATCATGGCTGTGACCGCCGCCTTTGGTATCGCCAGCGAATATCGCGCCCGACGGCGCCTTGCCGCCCAAGTCGGCGCGGGCTAGCCTAGTCGCCGGTCGTACACAAGGTGGACGGGCGGGGCGTGTATCGCCAACGACGGAAAAATTGCGCCATGCAGAAGAAGGCTGACCAGCACAAGTCCTCCGAGCGCCAGCGCCGCCACGCTCGGCTGGCGCAAGAGCTGCGCGCCAACCTTTTGAAGCGCAGGGCGCAGCGCCGCGGGCGTCAGCACGGCGAGGATGGCACCGAGGTGCATCCGGTGGGCCACAGGCCGCCGGGCTGACGGCCGCCACGTCGGCGTCGTCTCAATTGCGTCGATTGTCGCGTTGGCGGCTATCAACCACGCGCGAACGGAACACTGCCATGGATCGCATCAACATCGTCGGCGGCCGCCCGCTCAAGGGCACCATCCCCATCTCAGGCGCGAAAAACGCCGCTCTGCCGTTGATGATCGCCAGTTTGTTGACCGCGGAGCGCTTGACCCTCAAGAACGTCCCGAACCTGGCCGACGTCAATCTTCTGGCGCGCATCCTGCGCAACCATGGCGTCGATCTCACCATCGACGGCAAACGTGCCGACCCCTCCCCGCACATGGGGGAGACCTTTCATCTGACCGCGCGCGATATCGTCGACACCACGGCGCCTTACGAAATGGTCAATCGCATGCGGGCAAGCTTCTGGGTGCTGGGCCCGCTGCTGGCACGCTGCGGCACGGCACGCGTCTCGATGCCCGGCGGCTGCGCCATCGGCACACGTCCAGTGGATCTGCATCTGATGGGTCTCAAGGCGCTGGGCGCCAACATCGATATTGATGGCGGTTACGTCGTCGCCACTGCGCCCAAACGGCTGAAGGGCGCCAGGATCACCTTTCCCAAGGTCTCGGTCGGCGCCACGCATACGGTGATGATGAGCGCAGCCCTCGCCAGCGGCGACACCGTCATCGAAAACGCCGCGCGCGAGCCCGAGGTTGGTGACGTGGCCGACTGCCTTGTCAAGATGGGCGCCAAAATTGAGGGTGCCGGTAGCCAAACCATACACATCGAGGGCTGCGATCGGCTCGAGGGCACCGTACATACCGTACTGCCCGACCGCATCGAGACGGGAACCTATGCGTTTGCGGTGGCGGCGGCCGGTGGTGACGTCGAGCTCAAGGGGGCGCGCAAGAGCCTGTTGGAGGCGGCGTTCCAGGCGCTGGAATCGACCGGGGTTGCCGTCACGCCAACCTCCGACGGCGTACGCGTCGCGCGCAATGGTGGCGAGCTGCAGCCGATTCGAATCGAGACGCAGCCCTTCCCCGGCTTCCCGACCGACCTGCAGGCGCAGCTGATGGCGCTGATGACCAAGGCGCACGGCAGCAGCGTGATCCGGGAGACGATTTTCGAGAACCGTTTCATGCACGTACAGGAACTGGTGCGACTTGGCGCCGACATCCAACTTGAGGGAGATACCGCCACCGTGCGTGGTGTTGCCAAGCTCAGGGGCGCCCAGGTAATGGCGACCGACCTGCGCGCCTCGGTGTCGTTGGTGATCGCCGGCCTGATGGCAGAGGGCGAAACCATCATCAATCGGGTCTACCACCTCGATCGCGGTTTTGAGCGGTTGGAGCAGAAGCTCTCCCGTTGCGGGGCCAACATTGCCCGGCTCGTCAGCGGCTGATTAGGGGATCGGCGCCTGTGCGAGGTCGCCCCCCGGCATCGATGGCCGATTTGAGCGGGCATGGGTGCCCTCTTACAATCAGCGGCGGCGTTCGCTATCACTCGCGGGCCGGGGCGGCGGAACCTGCCCCATTCCAACCCCTGCCGCGCAAGGGACGATCGGGATCCATGGCCGAGCTTAAGCTGATCGCGCTCGATGCCGACGATTTGGCGGTGCTGTCGGCGCACCTGCAAGACGCCGTCATTCAGGTCGAAGACATCGCCTATTTGCCTAAGGAGCGGCGCTTCGCCGCCGTGGGCAATCGCTTCGACTGGATGGCGGTAGCGTCGGGATCAATCCCCAGCGACGGCTACGCCCGCCGCCGCGCCGCCGTTCGCTTTGAGCGTGTGCTCGGTGCGCAGGTGCAGGGCATCGATCTCAAGAATAAGCGCGCCGTGCTGTCCCTATTGGCCGTGACCTTCGAGCCAACCGCGGCCCCGGAGGGCCATGTCACCTTGCACTTTGCCGAAGGCGGCGCCATCCGGCTGCACGTCGAGTGCGTCGAAGCCGAGCTCAAGGATTTGGGTCCGGTGTGGCAGGTCAACTTCAAACCCCAGCATCCCGATGGCAGCCCGGCGTCTGCCGGCCCCGACAGCGACCGTTCCAGCTGAAATCTGATTGAAAGGCGGTCATGCCACTGCGCCTTGCCACCAAAGATGCAGATTTCGAGCGGGCGTTCGCGGCGTTCCTGGCGAGCAAGCGCGAGGTCTCGGCCGACGTTGAAGAAACCGTGCGCCAGATCATCGCCGATGTGCGCAGCCGCGGTGACGCGGCGCTCATGGAATACTCCCATCGCTTCGATGCGGTCGATCTTGCCGCCTGCGGCCTTCGGATCGAGCCCGAGGAGATCCGCCGCGCCGTCAACGTCTGTGACCCGGCCACGCTTGAGGCGTTGGCCTTGGCCAAGCAGCGGATCGAGGCCTACCACCGGCGCCAGCTGCCGCAGGACGTGCAGTTCAGCGATGATGTTGGCGCCGAACTCGGCTGGCGCTGGTCGCCGGTCGCCGCCGTTGGCCTCTATGTGCCGGGCGGCCTTGCCAGCTATCCAAGTTCGCTTCTGATGAATGCGGTGCCGGCCAAGGTGGCCGGCGTGCCGCGCATCGCCATCGCCGTGCCGGCGCCACGCGGGGTGATCAACCCTCTGGTGCTGGCGGCTGCCGATCTCGTTGGCCTGTCGGAAATCTATCGCATCGGCGGCGCGCAGGCCGTGGCGGCATTGGCCTACGGCACCGAAACCGTGACCCCGGTCGCCAAGATCGTCGGCCCGGGCAACGCCTATGTGGCGGCCGCCAAGCGTCAGGTGTTTGGCCGCGTCGGTATCGATGCCATCGCCGGCCCCTCGGAAGTGCTGGTGATCGCCGACCAGCACAACGACCCCGCCTGGCTGGCGGCGGACCTGTTGGCGCAAGCCGAGCACGATACCGCCGCGCAATCGATCCTGATGACGGATGATGCCGAGTTCGCCGCCCGCGTCGAGCGCGAGCTGGAGCGCCAGCTCGAAAGCTTGCCCCGCCGCGACATTGCCGGCCCGAGCTGGCGCGAGTTCGGCGCCGTGATCCTGCTTGCCAGCCTCGAGCAAGCCCCCGCCCTTGCCGACCGCATTGCCGCCGAGCACGTCGAGATCGTCACGCGCGAGCCAGAGCGCCTCGCCGCGCAAATTATCAATGCCGGCGCCATCTTTCTCGGCCCCTACACGCCGGAGGTGATCGGTGACTATCTGGCCGGCTCTAACCACGTGCTGCCGACCGCGCGCAGTGCCCGCTTCCAGTCGGGGCTCGGGGTTGCCGACTTCATGAAACGCACGGCAACCCTGCGGCTCGATGCCGCCAGCTTCAAACGGCTAGCATCACCGGCCATGACCTTGGCGCGGGCGGAGGGGCTCGCCGCTCACGAGCGCTCGGTGGCGGTGCGCCTCGCTCCGGCGCAAGAGTGACTGACGACATTGAGGTCTCGATGTTCGAGCCGCCGAGCAATGACGCCAACCCCAGGGCTCGGCTGACGGCGATCACGCTCGACAGCGCCTCCATCAAGCGGGCCACCTCAGGCATCGAGCACGAGCGCGAGGTTGCGATTTTCGACATCCTCGAGAGCAATTTCTTCAGTCTCGACGGCCGCGATGAGGGGCCCTACACGCTCAATCTGGCGATCGCCGAGGATCGACTGGTGCTGGCGGTCGGGCAGGAGGCGGCGGACAACGTATTCACCGTGGTGTTGTCACTGACGCCATTGCGGCGCGTCATGAAGGACTATTTCATCGTCTGCGAAAACTACTATCGCGCCATCCGCACGGCGCCACCGTCACGCATTCAAGCCATCGACATGGGCCGGCGCGCCCTGCACGACGAGGGTAGCCGCGTGCTGTTGGAACGGCTGAAGGGCAAGATCACCGTCGACAATGACACGGCGCGCCGCCTGTTCACGCTGATTTGCGCGCTACATTGGAAGGGCTGAGCGGGTGGCGGGCGCGGGGGGCCATGAGCTGCCGGGCGCGGTCTTGTTCGTCTGCACCATGAACTCGGTGCGCTCGCCGATGGCGGCCGCGATCCTGAAGCACCTGGCCGGCCGTCGCGCCTATGTGGAATCGGCGGGCGTACGCGCCGGCGGTGTGGATGCCTTTGCGGTCGCCGCCATGGAGGAGATCGGCATTGACATAACGCAGCACTCTCCGCACACCTTGCGCGACCTTCACGACACCTCGTTCGACCTGATCGTGTCGCTGTCACCGGAGGCCCACCACCAGGCCCTCGAGCTGACCCGCACCATGGCAGTCGAGGTGGAGTATTGGCCGACATTTGACGCTACCATGTTGATCGGCAGCGCCGGCCGCGAGCAGATCCTGGAAGCCTATCGCAACGTGCGCGATGGCCTGTTCCAGCGCATCAAGCGTCGGTTCGGTTTCGAGGGCGGCCCGACCGTGTAGCGGCGGCGGGTCGGGGCCCGAGCCCGGTTGGCTTGATTTTCCGCCCCGGCCATGCCCAATGTCGGCGCCAGTTGTGCGCCTCAAGCGTTGTCCCGAGCCGCCGAGCCAACCCCGGAGCCCGAAGTCCTCAAGCCCCGTTAGCCCATCCCAACCCCCGATGCAACCATCCCCCGCGAGCCTGGCGCCATGAGCCTCACCAAGGCCCCACAAACGCCCGTCCCCAACCGCACCGACGCACCGCGCCGCGAGACCCTGCGCGCCGAGTTGGCGCGCACCAAACCCGCCGGCCGGCGTGCTCACCTCAAGCCCAAGCTGGTGCTCGCCAGTGGGTCGCCGCGGCGGCTCAGTTTGCTGGCGCAAGCCGGCATCGAGCCCGACGGGCTTAGGCCCTCCTCCATCGACGAGACGCCGGCCAAGGGCGAGATGCCGCGCTCGCTGGTGGGGCGCCTCGCCCGCGCCAAGGCGGAGGCGGCCCGCGACCAGATCGCCAACGACAGGGATATCGCCGACGCCCACGTGCTGGCCGCCGATACCATCGTCGCCGTCGGTCGGCGCATTCTGGTCAAGCCGCGCTTCGTCGAGGAAGCGGTGGCGGCGCTCAAGCTGTTGTCGGGGCGCAACCACCGCGTCGTTACCGGGCTCTGCATGATTACCCCGGACGACCGCGTGCGCCTCAAAATCGTTGACACACGCGTCCGCTTCAAGCGCCTGTCGAAGGAGGAGATGGATGCCTACATCGCCTCACGCGAATGGCGTGGCAAAGCTGGCGGCTACGCCATTCAGGGCTTGGCCGGGTGCTTTGTCCAAAAGCTCGTGGGCTCCTACACCAATGTCGTCGGCCTGCCGTTGACGGAGGTGGTGGGGATGCTGACGGCCGAGGGTTTCCCGATCCATTTCAATTGGCTAAAGAAGGGTGAGACCGACGTGTCGTAAACACGTGGTGACGCCCTTAAGAGCCTAAGATCGCAAATGGCGGCAGACCCAGACAGCCCTGAGCGCGGCCGGTGTCCCATTTGCCGCCGCGCGAGCGATGCGCGCTATCGCCCGTTCTGTTCGCGGCGCTGCGCCGACGTCGACCTGTCGCGCTGGCTGCGGGGCAGCTACGCCATCCCCGCTGATGGTGAGGATGAGGTCTTAGGGGCCGACCTCGATCCCGACGAGCCGCCTCCGCACGCTTAGCCGACGATCAGGCGCCGGGCCTGGGGCCCGCGAATGGCGCGCGCCTTCCCTCAACAGACAATCGCGCAACGGTCCGACGGCAGCGGCCACGCTCAAGGCTGAGCTGTGGCGTTCCGACCACGTTTCGGCGGATTTTCCCGTGGCACTACCCTTGCTGCCCGTTGACTCCCATCTTTTCCCATGCAATCCCAGAAAAGCCCAGATAGAGTCAACCCCGGGCAAAAGTCGGTGGCGGAGCGTGGCAGCGAGGCTCAAGCGCAAAGGATGGATCGCTTTGTCTCCACCTTCACCAACAAGATCGACGCCAAAGGGCGCGTGTCGATCCCGGCACCGTTCCGGGCCGTGCTCGAACGCGATGGCTATGCCGGGGGCATCTACTGCTACCCCTCGCTCGATGCTCCGGCACTCGATGCAGGCGGCCAGAGCCTTGCGCAAAAGATCGATGGGCTTCTCGACGGCTTGCCGGACTATTCGGATGAGCGGGACGAACTGTCTGTCGCGCTCTATGGCGACGTCCACATCCTCAGCCTCGATGGCGATGGACGCATCGTCCTTCCTGAGGCGCTTCGCGCCCATGCCGGCGTTACGACCCATGTCACTTTTGTCGGACTGGGTCAGAAATTTCAGATGTGGGAACCGCAGCGCTTCGAAGAGCGGCGCGCGCGGGCGCGCGCCAAAGTTCAAGACCATCGACGCCTCTTCGGCGCGGGGAGCCGCCTCGGTACGGGGGACGGCGGCGCGGGAGGAGCACGGGAATGATGACGCCGGGCGGCACCCCGCCGGGGACGGGTGCTCGCAGAGGGACGCGTCACGTTCCCGTGCTGCTTCCCGAAATGTTGCGGGCATTGGCGCCGCGCGCTGGCGAGACCTACATTGACGCCACCTTCGGCGCCGGCGGCTACAGCGGCGCGATCTTGGCCGCGGTCGGTGACGCCCGCGTGTTGGCGATCGATCGTGACCCCGACGCGATCGCCGCCGGTGCCGCCCTACTCGCGCGCTACCCCGCCCGCCTGATCCTGCGCCAAGGCGCCTTCGGCGACCTCGACCTGATCGCCCGGGACGCGGGGGTTACGCCGATCGCGGCGGTCGTGCTCGACATTGGCATCTCCTCCGTGCAGGTCGACGATCCCGAGCGCGGCTTCTCGTTTCAACGCGACGGTCCGCTTGACATGCGCATGGCCCAGGAGGGGCCGACCGCCGCCGACTTCGTCAATACCGCGCCGGAAGCCGAGCTTGCCGACGTGATTTTTCGGCTTGGCGAGGAGCGCGCCGCGCGCACCATTGCGCGTCGGATCGCCGTGCGCCGCAGCCAGCGACCGTTTGCGCGCACGCGCGACTTGAGTGAGCTCGTCGTCGCCGTGCTCGGCCGGGAAAAGGTCGCGGGGCGCCACGCCGCCACCCGTACCTTTCAGGCGTTGCGCATGCACGTCAATGACGAGCTCGGGCAGCTGGCGCGCGCCTTGCGCGCCGCGGAGCGGATCCTCGATCCCGGCGGCCGGCTGATCGTCGTCACGTTCCACTCGCTCGAAGATCGCTTATGCAAGGATTTTCTGCGGCAACGGGCGAGCAGTGGGCCCAAGCTTTCGCGCCATTTGCCACCGGCGCCGCCGGATGCGCCGCCGCCAAGTTTTCGATTCCTTAACCAGCGGCCGCTAAGCCCAGGGGCAGAAGAAATTGCGGCCAACCCGCGCGCCCGTTCGGCCAAGCTCAGAGCGGCGGTGCGCACCGAGGCGCCCCCCTGGCCCGAGCCAGCATCAGGTGCGGGCGGCTAAGCGCGGAGAGGCGCGGTCGGGAAACGCACATGCTTCGCCTCATTAATCTGGCGCTGATGCTGCTGACGTTGGTCGCCGTATTTGCCCTCTACGCCATCAAACTCGATGCGCGGCAGCGGGAGCTGAGCGTGCAAGAGCAAGAGCGCGATCTCGAAAAGCTCGAGAACAATGTCGCCGTGCTCACCGCCGAGCGCGCCCACCTCGCACGCCCGGAGGCGCTCGAACCACTGGCCCGGCGGCTTGGCCTCGTTCCCATCACGCCACGGCAATATTTGCGCCTGGAGCCGGCGCCGTCCGCCAACCGCTTGCAGTGAGGCCCCATGCCGCGTTCGAACAGGCACACCGCGCACGTCATGCTGCTGCCCGCCGCACCGGGTGGCGGCGCCGCGTTGGCGCCGCCACGGCACCGCACGCTGGTAACCCTTGCCGCCCTCGCTGTGTGCTTTCTCGCCATTGCCGGGCAGCTGTTGCGGCTGGCGGGCAAGGCCGATATCGATCTCCATCTCAATCTCGCCGAGCCAATTGGTCAGACCTGGTCGCGGCCCGACATCGTCGATCGTAACGGACAATTGCTGGCGACCGATGTCCCCCTCAATTCGCTCTACGCCGACCCGCAGCTCGTGCTCGACGTCGACGAGGTCGTCGAGAAATTGAGCGCGGTCGTAAGCGGGCTCGAGCGCGCCGAAGTGCGCCGCGCGATTGGCGACAAGAGCCGGCGCTTCGCCTGGATCGCGCGCGGCCTCACTCCGCGCCAGGCGCAACGGGTTCACGACCTCGGCCTGCCCGGGCTTGCCTTCCGCACCGAACTGAAGCGCGTCTATCCGCTGGGGGCGCTTGCAGGGCATGTGATCGGCACCGTTAACGTCGACAACAAGGGCCTGGCCGGGCTCGAGCGCACGCTCGATGAGCTCGGAGCCGTGGAACCGGTGCAGGGGCCGGATCGCAGCGCCAAGCCTCCGCTCCGCCTCTCGCTCGATGTCGGGGTGCAGCACGCGCTCAGCGAAGAGTTGAAGGCGGCGGTCCAACGCTATGCCGCCGCCGGCGCCGCCGGCCTCGTGCTTGCCCTCAATTCGGGCGAAATCCTGGCCGCGGTCTCGCTACCGGCGGTCGATCCGGCGCGTCCGGCCGAGTGGCTTGAGCTCAGATCCGCCGACAAACTGCTGTCCGGCACCTTCGAACTCGGCTCGGTATTCAAGACCTTGACCGTGGCGACGGCGTTGGAAGCGGGGGTGGCGCGATTGGACAGCGTCTACGATGTACGACGACCACTGACGATCGGTCATTACACCATCACCGACTTGCACCCCTCCGGCCAGCCGCTGTCGGTGCGCGAAATCTTCCTCAAATCCTCCAATGTCGGCGCCGGCATGCTGGCACTGGACATCGGCAGCGACCGGCAGCGGCAGTTTCTGGCAAAGTTGGGGCTGAGCGAGCCATTGCGCACCGAAGCCGGCGTCGTGGCTCCGCCGCAGCTGCCCAAGCATTGGGGCAAGATCGAGACCGTTACCGTCAGCTACGGGCACGGCATTGCCGTGGCTCCGCTGCAGCTTGCGGCGGCGTTCGCCACCTTGATCACCGGCAGCAAGACGATGCCGACCTTCCTGGCGCGCAACCCCGAGCCGGTGGCGCCGACGCGCATCGTTTCTTTGGCCACCAGCGCCTCGATCCAAGAAATCATGCGCCTCAATGTCACCAGTCCGGTCGGCACCGGCCGGCGCGCGGAAGCCGTGGGCTATCGGGTCGGCGGCAAGACCGGCACCGCGGAAATGCCGGGGCTGGGCGGATACCGGGCCAAGGCGGTGATCTCTTCCTTTGTTGCCGCCTTTCCCATGGACGCGCCGCAGTACCTGACCTTGGTGATGCTGTTCGAGCCGGGCCCTAGTGGCCCCGGCTCGGGCATTACCGCCGGGGTCAATGCGGCTCCGACCACGGCCCGCGTCGTCGAACGGATCGCCCCCGTGCTGGGCGTACTGCCGCGCCTGATTGCGCGGGCCGAGCCGAGCGCGGGGCCGTTTGACGCCCTATCTGAGGCGCAATAAGAAGCGATGTTGCTTTGCGGGGGAGCGCGCGGGCGCACCCGGCCCGCACAGGCTAGGGTCGAGTGCAATGAGGCTCCAGGAATTGGCCGAGGGCGAAGCCGAGCTTGAGCTTTCGCCAGCCGCCGGCGAGATCGAGATTGCCATGCTGACCGCCGACAGTCGCGCGGTCGAGCCGGGCTCGCTGTTTGCGGCGCTGGCCGGTTCCAACGCCGACGGCAGCCGCTACGTTGCCGACGCCGTCGGCCGGGGGGCGGCGGCGATCCTGGCCAAGTCCGACGCCAATGTCGCCGTGCCCGAAGGTGTGGCGTTGCTGTTGAGCCAAGAGCCGCGGCGCACCTTGGCGCGTCTGGCGGCCCGTCTCTACCGGCCGCAGCCCGCTACCATCGTCGCCGTCACCGGCACCAGTGGCAAAACCTCGGTGGCGGATTTCGCCCGCCAGATCTTTACCCGCCTCGGCCGCACCGCCGCCTCGCTCGGCACCCTCGGCGTCGTCAAAGCCGGTGCTGCCAGCTACGGTGCGCTGACCACGCCCGATCCTGTGACCTTGCATCAAACCTTGGCCACTCTGGCCCAGGACGGCGTCAGCCACCTCGCCCTTGAAGCCTCCTCGCATGGCCTCGATCAGCGCCGGCTCGATGGCGTTGCCTTGAGCGCCGCCGCCTTCACCAATCTCGGCCGCGACCATCTCGACTACCACGCTTCGATCGACGCCTACTTCGCGGCCAAGCTTCGCCTGTTCGCCGAATTGCTGCCACCCACCGGCACCGCCGTCGTCAATGCCGATGCCGAGCACGCGCCTCAAGTCATCGCCGTGGCCACCGCCGCCGGCCACAAGGTCCTGACCGTCGGTCGGGCCGGGACAAGCCTCAAGCTTGAAGGTGTGCGACCGGACGGGTTCGGCCAGCACCTCAAGGTGCGTTGCGGGAAAGAGGTGCACGACATCCACCTGCCGCTGCTCGGCGACTATCAAGCCTCCAATGCCCTGGTTGCGGCGGCGCTGGTGATGGCGACCGGCGAGCCCGGCGCGGCGGTCGTTGCCGCGTTGGCCGGCTTGGCGGGGGTCAAGGGCCGGCTCGAGATCGTGGCCCGGCCCCGGGGTGGTCTCATCGTCATTGACTATGCCCACAAGCCCGATGCGCTGGCTGCCGCGCTGTTGGCGCTGAAGCCGTTTGCACCGGGGCGGATCGTTTGCGTGTTCGGCTGCGGCGGCGATCGCGACCGCGGCAAACGCCCGCTGATGGGACGCATCGCCACCGAGTTGGCGGCCAGTGTGATCGTCACCGACGACAACCCGAGGAGCGAGGATCCAGCCCTGATCCGCGCCGAGATATTGGCTGCGGCGCCGGGTGGGCGCGAAATCCCTGACCGCCAGCAGGCGATCAGCGCCGGGGTGCGCCTCATCGGCAAGGGTGATGTGCTGCTGATTGCCGGTAAAGGTCACGAGACCGGCCAGATCATCGGCTCGGCTGTGCTTCCTTTCTCGGACCACGAGGCGGTGCGGGCTGCCTTATCGGAGGCGCCGCTCAATGTCTGAGCCATTGTGGAATTGGACGGAGCTGGTGACGGCTGCCGACGGCATCGCCGATGGCACCCCCGCCTGGCCGATCCGGGGCCTCTCGATTGACACCCGCACCTTGCATCCGGGCGATGTCTTCGTCGCCTTGCGGGACAAGCGCGACGGGCACGATTTCGTGCCGGCGGCATTTCGCGCCGGCGCCGTCGCCGCCATCGTGCGCGGCGATTACCAGCGTGGGGCGGCGGCGGCGTTGGTGCGCGTGGCCGATCCGCTGGAGGCGCTGACCAACATTGCCCGCATCGCCCGCTTGCGCTCGAGCGCCCGCATGGTGGCGATCACCGGCAGCGTCGGCAAGACCGGCACCAAGGAGATGCTGAGCCTGTGCCTGAGCGAGCTCGGGCGCACGCACGCGGCGGAAAAATCCTACAACAACCATTGGGGTGTGCCGCTGACCTTGGCGCGCCTGCCGCGCGACACCGAATACGGCGTGTTCGAGATCGGCATGAACCACCCCGGCGAGATCCGGCCGCTGACGCAGCTGGTGACCCCGCACGAAGCGCTGATCACCAGCGTGGAACCGGTGCACCTTGGCCACTTCGGCTCGGTGGCGGAAATCGCCGAGGCCAAGGCCGAGATCCTGATCGGCCTCGTGCCCGGTGGCACCGCCATCCTGCCGCGCGACAATGCGCATTTCAAATTGCTGCGCGAGCGCGCCAACGAGGTCGGTGCCAAGATCGTCACCTTCGGCTACCATCAGGATGCCGATTTTCGCGGCCTGCAGGTGGACCTCGGGCCGAAGGGATCGTCGGTGATTGCCGGGTTCGGCACCCAGCGCTTCCCCTATCGGCTCGGGGCACCCGGCGAGCACTACGTCAAGAACTCGCTGGCGGTGCTCGCCTGCTTGAGCGCGCTTGGCGTCGACATCATGAAGAGCCTGCCGGCGCTGGCGCGGATCAGCGCCCCGGCCGGTCGCGGCGCGCGCACCTTGCTCGAGACCGACGACGGCCAGCTGCTGCTGATCGATGAAAGCTACAACGCCAATCCCGCCTCGGTGCGGGCGGCGCTGGCGGCCATGGCCACCACGCCGCGCGATGCCTATCCTCGCCGCATTGCCGTGCTGGGCGATATGCTCGAACTCGGCGATGCAGCACCCGAGCTGCACCGCGGCCTCACCGACGCGATCGATGCCGCCGGCATCGATCTGGTGCTGGCGTCGGGACCGCTGATGCGCCTGCTGCTGGAGGGCCTGACCCCGGCCCAGCGCGGCGCCTGGGCGCCGACTTCGGTCGAACTGGTCGAGGCGCTGATCGCGACCGTCCGCTCCGGCGATGTGGTGATGATCAAGGGCTCGCTCGGCAGCAACATGGCGCCGCTGGTGGCGGCGCTGCGGACACGCTTGCGTGTCGCGCGGTCCGGAGGCTAATGCATGCTTTACGCCTTGGTGCAGTTCAGCGACCAGATCGGTCCGCTCAACGTCTTTCGCTACATCACCTTCCGCACCGGCGGCGCCATTATGACCGCGCTCCTGTTCGTGTTCCTGTTCGGGCCGGCGATCATCGACCTGTTGCGGCTGAAGCAGGGCAAGGGCCAGCCGATACGCCTCGACGGGCCGCAGTCGCATTTGGCCAAGAAGGGCACGCCGACGATGGGCGGACTGATGATCCTGTCGGGCGTCACCGTCTCGACCCTGCTGTGGGCAAGCTGGGCCAACCCTTACGTATGGATCGTGCTGCTGGTGACCTTAAGCTATGGCGCCATCGGCTTTTACGACGACTATCTGAAGGTCACCCGCAGCCAGACCGCCGGCTTCTCCACGCGCCTGCGCTTCCTGGCCGAGGTGATGGTGGCGGCGGCGGCGGCCTGGGCGGTGATGCGCATCGGCAGCAGCAGCTTTTCCTCGTCGCTGACCGTGCCGTTTTTTAAGAACGTGGTGATCCCGCTCGGCTTCTTCTTCATTTTGTTGGGCGTCCTGGTGATCGCCGGCGCCGGCAACGCCGTCAATCTCACCGATGGTCTCGACGGGCTCGCCATCGTCCCGGTGATGATCGCCGCCGCCACCTTCGGGCTTATTGCCTACCTGTCCGGCAATGCCAACTTCGCCCGCTATCTGCAAATCCACTACGTACAGGGCGCCGGCGAGCTCGCGGTCATCTGTGGTGCGCTGATCGGGGCCGGCCTCGGCTTTCTTTGGTTCAACGCGCCGCCGGCGATGATCTTTATGGGCGACACCGGCTCGTTGGCACTGGGCGGGGCGCTCGGCGCCATTGCGGTAGCCACCAAGCACGAAATCGTGCTGGCGATCGTCGGTGGTCTATTCGTGCTTGAGACCTTGTCGGTCATTATCCAGGTCTCCTCCTTCAAACTCACCGGCAAGCGCGTGTTCCGAATGGCGCCGCTGCACCACCACTTCGAGCAGAAGGGCTGGCAGGAATCGACCGTGGTCGTGCGCTTCTGGATCATTTCCGTGGTGCTGGCCTTGATCGGCCTCGCCACCTTGAAACTGCGCTAGCTCGGAGGCGAGGCAGCGGCCGATGCCAGCCCTCCATCGAGATGGCCGAACGCCAAGCGCCGCCGTTGCGAGCGGGCGCGCGCCATGACACCTGCCACCACCTTTGCCGGTCAAAGGCTGGCCGTCATGGGCCTCGGTGCCTCTGGTCTGGCCGCCTGCCGCGCGCTGCTCGCCGCCGGCGCCACGGTCGCGGCGTGGGATGATCAAGCCGCCGGCCGCGATGCCGCCGCCGCCGCCGCTGTTCCGATCTTGGACCTGCGGCACGCCGATTGGTCGCAGTTTGCCGCGCTGGTGCTGGCGCCCGGCATCCCCTTGACGCATCCCGAGCCGCATTGGACCGTCAGCCGTGCCGCGGCGGCGGGCATCGCCATCATCGGCGACATCGAGCTCTTTTGTCGCGAGCGCGCCGCCAGCTGTCCCGAGGCGCCGTTCATCGCCATCACCGGCACCAACGGCAAGTCGACCACCACGGCACTCATCGCCCACCTGTTGCAGACCGCCGGCCGCGACGTGGCCATGGGCGGCAATATCGGCACCGCCATCCTTGACCTGGCGCCGCCGGCCCCGGCGCGGGTGCACGTCGTGGAAATGTCGTCGTTTCAGATCGAACTCACCCCGTCGCTCAATCCCAGCATCGGCATCCTGCTCAACATCTCGCCCGATCACCTCGACCGGCACGGCAGCATGCAGCATTACGTCGAACTCAAGGCGCGCGTGCCCACCGCCGCCCTCAATCCCATTGTCGGCGATGACGACGATTGGTGTCAGGACATCGGCGAGGGCCTGCGCCTGTCCAATCGCACCTGGGTCGACCTCATTTCCGCCCACTCCCGCGGCGGTCAGGGTTGGTATGCGATCGACGGCACACTGATTA
>DATFXD010000429.1:0-4326 GCA_035258605.1 Hyphomicrobiaceae bacterium
GCAACCGGATATCGATGGTTTGGCTGCGCGTGGTGTTGGCGGGACAGATGGCGTCAATTTCCTGCCACGCGAGCCGCCGGGACATCAAACGGCGGTCCCAAATGCCGCGCTGGTCTACCGAGAGCATGACGTCGGCCTGCAGGGCACGCCGACCAAGACCGTCGAGGAGAACGAGGAGGCCGACGAGCCAGGCAATGCACAGCCACCGGTCGATCGGCCCTGAAACCCAGAAGGCAAGCGGAGCGGGCGCGGCGACGGCGCCAACAACCAGTGAGGCGGTGCGGAGCTTGGCGAGGCTCCAGCGAAAAGATGTAGGCGTCGTATCGCCGCTGGCCCCGCTGCGCTCGGGGCGGGACTGCTCGACCGATCGGGGGTCGGGAGCGCGTGCCATCGCGACGTCCTGTTGTTGCCCGCCACGCTGCTGAGCTGACCGCGGCCGCCATCGCAGGCCTGCAGTCAAACCTTGCACGGGGGATCTCATACCAAAGTAGGAGGCGGTGGCGATGCTGGCAAAACACAACCACGCGAGGAGCTGTAGTTAGGCTGCGGCCGCGACCGGTGACGGAGGTTGGGGCTTATTTGCGCCGGACCAGAGCTTGGCCACGCGACACAACCATCCCTGCGACGGCCCCCGCTCCCAACCCGACGATGCTCGCGAGAAGGACCGATACCCCCCAGGACAAGAGCGCGCCGCCGGCGGGAACAAAATCGTCCACTGCATCGGAAATGCGGTGCAAGGAACGTTCCGGCCAATCGATCCCAAATTCGGCAAGCCCGTGCAAAAGCATGCCGCCACCGACCCAGAGCATCGCGCACATGCCAATGAAACTCAGCGCCGCCAGCAAGCTCGGCATGCTCTTGACCAGCAGGCGACCGATCGGACCCGACAGCGCTCCACCCCGTCGCGCCAGGCGAGCGCCGAGGTCGTCGGCCTTGACGATCAGCGCCACGGTTCCGTAGACGCCGGCCGTGATCAGGACCGCAACGGCAGCGAGCGCCAGGGCGCGCGTCGTCACGTCTTGTGTTTCGATGCTGGCGAGCGCAATGGCCATGATCTCGGCCGACAGCACGAAATCGGTGCGAATGGCGCCGGCTACCTTGCGATCTTCCAATTCGGCAGCACTCAGGACGCGGTCCGCGGCCGCGCGCGGTGGCGCGTGATTGACCGCGCACACCATGTGCTGCACTTTTTCGTAGCCTTCGAGGCAAAGATAGAGACCACCCAGCATCAACAGTGGGGTGATCGCGTCCGGCCACAAGACGCTCAGGGCAAGGGCCGCGGGCAACAGGATCAAGAGCTTGTTTTTGAGCGAGCCCAGCGCAATGCGGCCGACGATGGGCAGCTCGCGATCCGGCGCCAGGCCGGTGACGTAGCGCGGCGTCACCGCCGCGTCATCGATCACCACCGCAGCCGCCTTGCTTGTGGCCTGCGCCGCCTGACCGGCCGCGTCGTCGATGGTCACGGCGGCGAGCTTCATCAACGCCACCACATCATCCAACAGCGCCAGCAGCCCGCTCATCGATGGGGTCCAGAGGTTTAAGGTCGCCTGGTTATGGCAGATGCGGCTTTTGCTTGCCTAGATCGGGATGGAAACGAGGGTGAACCGCGCGGCAAACGCCATCGTTGGGCACCACTCCACCCCTCGCCAGCGGGCGCGCACGAGCGGCAAAGACCTCGCTTGCCGCGGCTGATCGGTCCCGCGATCGGCGCCTCCTCAAGGACGATCCGATCCATGGATCCATGGCAACCGATCCCTGGCAACCCCGGGGCGGCACCGCCCGGATCTTAAGCGCACGCGGCACCGGCGACCTGGCAATGGCGCGACCTGATCATTGCGCCCGACAAAGCGCGCCCTGACCTTCGATTGGCGACCGCGCCTGCGCCACGCAAGCATCGAGGTGGCGTTGCGGCAGCGGCCGACGCGCACGTTGTTTGCCAGATAGTTTCACCTCAGCCACCATCGGGCATGCATAACGAAGGCAAGGATATTGCACCATGGGCGCCAAGGCATGGTTCATTGCATATTTCGATGATGACCCAAAGGCGGTGTTGGCCGGCAGGCCAGAACTCGATCGCGAGGCATGCCGCCAGCTGGCGGGACGATTGTTTCCCAACGTCCCGCTCAACGACAACGGCAATGGCAGTCTCGAGCTCCTCAATCCGCGCCGAAATCAGGTGCTGGTCGGTTGCTATGGTGGGCTGCGGATTGTTGCGCACAATGAATTGGCCATCGACTACCCATCAAAAGTCGACCGCCGCTGGCTCGACCCGAGCCTCGGTCGCACGGCCTATCTGCATGCAACCCACAGCGTGGTCGATTGGTTCGCATTTGGCCTATGGGAAGACGGCAGGCTGATCCGATCGCTCAGTGTATCACCCGATGGCGGCGTCCAAGAGCAAATTGGCGCTCCGCTCGCATTTGAAACGCCCTATTGGGGCGGGCAGTTTCCGGTCGAGGTCGACGAGGGTCGCGAGCCCTATCGTTTGGCGTTTCATCCACTCGATCTTTCTGACGCGTCACTGCTGCAACATCTCGGATTTCAGTTCGACGGCTACCCTAAAGATTGGGTTTGCGATCCGGCGGACGTTGCTATTGCGAGGTTCGCAATCGAAAAACCCTGGTGGAAGTTCTGGTGAAAAGGTAGAGGCAGCGATGTCCACCCGTTGGCGCGTGTCGGAGGCAGCCTGAAGGCGGTTGCAGCAGCCAAGGTGCGGGCGACTTTTGAGACGCACAGGCGACCGCGTCCGATCAAACTACCTGGGGAAGCCGTCCTTAAAAGCGATTGGTGACCGTCGCCCGCGTAAAGTTCTCCACGTAGTCCATCAACTTGTCGGAGGCGGCCTGCGCTTTTGCCGCATCGCCGGCGACGACGGCGCGGATGACCTCGATGTGGTGCCGGGTCGCAACCGCCAGATCGCGCGCCTGGCGATGATGCAGATAGTAGAAGCGCCGGGACATCGCATAGCAAGGCATGACGGCGCGCGCCACGAAGGGATTGCGCGCGCACTCGGCCAGAACGTTCTTCAGCTCGTAGTGGTCGCGCAGATAGGCAAGAATGTCGGCGTCATCGGCGGTACGCGAGGCCAGACGCTTGGCCATCTCAAGCAGGCGGGCATGGTCCTGGGCCGTGCTGCGCCGCGCCGCCAGCCGGGCGATGGTGCGGTCGAGCTCGCGCCGCAGCTCGAGCAGCAGCAGCTGCTCGACCACATTGATCTCGGTGATCTCGGCGCCATGCCGGGGCAAAATTCTGACCAGGTGATCGGCCTCCAGCCGCTGCAGCGCCTCGCGTACGGGTGTGCGACCGATGCCCAAATTGGCGCTGAGCTGCGCCTCCGACCAGATGCTGCCGGGGGCGAGCTCCAACGACACGATCATCTCCTCGAGCCGGGCGCGGGCCTCATCGGCCAACCCCGGCCGAACGGCGCGCTCCGGCCGCACCGGCTCGGCCTTGGCGCGCGTGGCCGCAGCGGCGCCGATCGGAGCACGCGCCTTCGCACCCGGTTTCGCTCGCGGTACCTGTCTCGCCATGGGTGAGCGTCTCGCAGAGGTCGCTGCACTGGCGACCTGGCCTTGCCCGAAGCGTAACATATTAATAATATGCCAATCCAGCCCAGGAGGAGCGCGCATGCCCAAGCAGCTTTCCAGCGCCGCGATCGATGCCTACCACCGCGACGGCTACTACTTCCCCGTACCGGTCCTGTCGCCGGCGGAGGTCGCCCACTACCGCGGCTGCCTGGAGCGGCACGAGGCGCAAACCGGGGCACCGCTGCAGGGCAACTGGCGGCACAAGGCGCACTTGCTCTTCACCTGGGTCGACGAGCTTGTGCACCATCCCAAGATTGTCGATGCCGCCGAGGACGTGCTGGGTCCGGATCTCCTCTGCTGGACCACCAATTTCTTCATCAAGGAGGCGAACAGTCCGGGCTTTGTCTCCTGGCATCAGGATGCATTCTACTGGGGGCTCAGCAAGGACACGGTCATGACCGCGTGGGTGGCGTTGTCCCCGGCCAATCTGGAAAGCGGCTGCATGAAATTCCTACCGGGCTCGCAGACGCAGGACCACCTCCAGCACGTCGACACCTTTCACAAGGACAACCTGCTGTCGCGCGGCCAGGAAATCGCCGTCAAGGTGGACGGCCAGAACACCGTCGACTGCATGCTCAATCCCGGCGAAATGTCCCTGCACCACGTCAAGCTGGTGCACGGCTCCGAACCCAATCGCTCCGCTGATCGTCGCATCGGCCTGGCGATCCGCTACATCCCAACCGACGTCAAACAGCTGAAGGTCCGCGACTCCGCCACCTTGGTGCGCGGGGTAGACCGG
>DATFXD010000430.1:0-14041 GCA_035258605.1 Hyphomicrobiaceae bacterium
GGCCTCTGGGTGCGCCAGCAGGTAAGGGCTTTGCCGGCCAAGGCAGATCACCAGAAAGGGTGAGATCTAAAGCGCCGTCGGAGCCTTGGTCCCGCGCCGAAACACTCCGATCACGTGGTGTTCTTGCCGAACCGCCGGGGAATGGCCATGGTCGATTTTCCGGCTGGCGGGCATACGGCGCCGTCTTTGAACGGAAGCTGGGAACAGAAGCTGGCGCCGGCAGGCGCGCGACAAAGAATCCGGTCGACGGCCCTCTCGACCCCGGCAATCACGGTGCCACCATAGGAATGGCCGCAGAACACGACCTAAAAAAGATCTTCGCACGTCATGACGGCGAGCACATCCTCGATATGGGTCGCCGGCGCGACCAACACAAATGTCGCTATTGCATCCTCCCTGGGCATTGCGGGTCGACTGCGGCCGGTGGCATCTGAGCATCGGTGCACCAGCCGGCGCCTTGGCCTGCGACAATCGCGGCCAGGTCAGGGCCCAGGTCAGGGCCCAGGTCAGGGCAGGTCAGGGCACGCCACCTCGATTAAGGTGCACGATCGGTCCGGTGCGGCCGCAGCAGTCAGACGATCGTCGCCAAGCCGTGACCGCGATCGATGGCAGTGCCCTAGGGCACTGCGGCGATCGGCACGCGGCTTAAAGTGATCGGAGGCGCATCGGAGGACCTCGATCATGTCTGCCGCCCACAGCCTCACCGTTTCCGCATGGCTTCACTGGGTCCTGTCGCTCTTCTCGTTCCGGACCCCGTCTAAACCGGCGCATCGCGCCAACGACATTGCCTTCAGTGTGGCATGGTCTGGCCATCCACCGGGAGCCTGATCGGTCCGGTAGCGATCGGACCGATATGGGCCGCGTTGGCCTCGCGATCCCGCAAGCGTGGGCTTGCTGCCCGCCAGCGAGGGAAACTGCCGATCCAACCTTGTCGATCGGCAGCTCATGTCGCGTTGCCCCGGCGCGGAGCCCTGAGCGCCAAGGCCACCCGCGACCCCAGCGCATGGGGAACAAGCGCCGCTCCAAAAAACGGCAGCACACCCGATAGTGGGGCGTTGGCCGGAGCCGGGCGATGGCCCCGCGGCAAACATTGAGCCAGCAGCGCCACAGCGTCCGCTAGCCCAGCCGGGTTCGCCGCCATCCGGCGTGCGCAACGTTCAGGGCTTTTGCCCTCCCGCCTCATGGCTTCCTTGGATATTCGCCGCCGCATCCAGCGCCTATCGTTTAGGGCAAACCGTCCGCATCGCGGCGTTGGCGTGCGGCCGTTGCTTAGGAGCGGAGAGCGTCGATGAATGTCCGTCTTTGTGGCCTCATGGCGGTTAGCCTGATCGTGCTATCGGCCGGCAGCGCCGATGCCCAGCAAAGGCAGAACAAAAATCGTCCCAGCTACGGCTACACCGCCCCTCCCGGCGCCGACCAACGGCAGCGCCAGTTGCGCAACGAGCGCGCCTACGAGCGCGGCGAGTATTACGAGCACGATTCCAACGCCCTGCCGTTCGGTAGCCGCGCCTGGTGGGAGCAAAAGGAGCGCGAGCGCGCCGACGAGCACTAGCTGGGTCGACAACGCCAGTCATCATCGAAAGCGCTCCGGCCGACGGCCGTTGCCTGCGTTGCCTGGCGCGCGGGCTCACCCACTCGTTGCGCGCTGGTCGAGGCTCGCCCGGGTCAACCCGTGGCTTTGCTGCCAGCGACTGCGGCCGGCGGCAGCACACACCAAATGGCTTGCCTTCATGGCCGCAGTTGAGGGAGCCTCGGTTTGCCGCTTGTCGGCGATGCCAGCATCGGGGCGGGGGCTTGACCCCGGAGCACTAGGTCATGGGCACGGTCCGCAACATCCTCTTCATCATGTGCGACCAGCTGCGCTGGGACTACCTGTCCTGCTACGGCCACCCAACGCTCGCCACGCCAAACATCGACGCCTTAGCGCAGAGCGGGGTGCGCTTCACGCGCGCCTACGTGCAGTCACCGGTGTGTGGCCCCTCACGCATGAGCTTTTACACCGGAC
The DNA here is from genome assembly GCA_035258605.1 of Hyphomicrobiaceae bacterium. Lineage (GTDB taxonomy): Bacteria > Pseudomonadota > Alphaproteobacteria > Rhizobiales > Hyphomicrobiaceae > AWTP1-13. Next base: position 2,006 of record DATFXD010000430.1, read on the forward strand.
GCTACGTGCAGTCCCACGGCGCGTCCTGGAACGCCTATCCCCTGAAGGTGGGCGAGATGACGCTGGGCGACTATCTGCGCCCGCTGGGCGTCGAGGCGGTTCTGGTCGGCAAGACCCACATGCGCCCCGACCGCGAAGGCATGCAGCGGCTCGGCATCGATCCCAATTCGCTGATCGGCGTCCGGGTCGCAGAGTGCGGCTTTGATCCCTATGAGCGTGACGATGGCTTGCACGCCATCGGCCCCGACGGGCGCTACGACCCCCAACTCCCGCGCTACAACAGCTACCTCAATAGCAAGGGCTACCCTGGGAGCAATCCGTGGCACGACTGGGCCAATGCCGCCGAGGCGGACGGCAATCGGCTGGCCTCCGGCTGGGCCATGCGTCATGCGCAAAAACCGGCACGCGTCCGCGAGGAGGATTCCGAGACACCCTACATTACGCGGCGAGCCATCGACTTCATCAGCCAAGCCGACGACCGACCCTGGTGCCTGCATCTCTCCTATATCAAGCCACACTGGCCTTACATTGCGCCGGCGCCCTACCATGCCATCTACGGCCCGGCCGATGTGATCCCCGTCGTTCGCGCCGAGGAGGAGCGCCGACACCCCCACCCCATCTATCGCGCGTTCATGGAAGAACGCGTGGCGGGCAGCTTTGCCCGCGACGAGGTCCGAGCCACGGTCATCCCGGTCTACATGGGCCTCATCAAGCAGATCGACGACCAGCTCGGCCAGCTGTTTGCGTTCCTGCGGCGATCCGGACTTTTCGATCGGACGCTGATCGTCTTCACCTCCGACCATGGTGACTATTTGGGCGATCACTGGCTGGGCGAGAAGGACTTCTTTCACGAACCTTCGGTCAAAGTGCCGCTGATCATTCGAGACCCGGCGGCGGCGGCGGATCGAGCGCGGGGCACGACGTGCGACGAGCTGGTAGAAGCCATCGATCTGGCGCCCACCTTTCTCGAAGCGCTCGGCAGCGATCCTGCCCTGCAGTCACACCGCCTCGAAGGCCGCTCGCTGCTGCCGTTCGTTCACGGTCGAGTGCCGCCGGCCTGGCGCACCTACGCGGTGAGCGAATACGACTACGCCATCCCGTTGGCGGCCAAGCTTGGCGTTGCGCCGCCCGACGCCCGCCTGTTCATGGTCGCCGACAAGCGCTGGAAATACGTGCACGCCGTGGGCTTCCGGCCCATGCTCTTTGACCTCAGGTCGGATCCCAATGAGTTCCGCGACCTCGGCGCCGAGCCCGCGTTCGAGGCCGAACGTCAGCGGCTGGCGGCGGCCCTCGCCGCATGGGGGCTGCGCCTGTCCCAGCGCACCACGCTCTCAGAGGCGCAGCTGATTGCCCGGCGCGGCGCCTCCGAGCGGCGCGGCATCCTGATTGGCGTCTGGGATGAAGCCGATGTCCCCGCGGAATTGTGGAGCCGGTACCTTGGCGAGGAGCCCTGAGGGTCGGCGCCAAGCGGTCGCCGGCGCCGGCAAGACCGGCGCCTGAGATCGGCGGCTTTAAATTGGGTGGGACGAGGCTAAAACCCGGCCCGGCACCAGCGCGGCCGACCCTTGCTACGCCCGCGACCGATCGCTGCACTCAAGCAGAGCCAGCAGACCCTTGAGGAGGGCCGTCGGCGTCGGCGGGCACCCTGCGATGGCCACGTCGACCGGAATCACGGCAGCGACCGACCCGACGCAGGCGTAGCTGCCGGCGAACACGCCGCAACCACGCGCGCAGTCGCCAGCCGCCACCACCCATTTCGGGTCCGGGGTTGCCGCCCAGGTACGCTCCAGGGCCTCGCGCATGTTCTTGGTCACCGGTCCCGTAACCAGCAGCACATCGGCGTGACGCGGTGAGGCGACAAAACGCAGCCCAAAACGCTCGAGGTCGTAAAAGGCATTGTTGAGCGCGTGGATTTCAAGCTCGCACCCGTTGCACGAGCCGGCATCGACCTCGCGGATGGCAAGACTGCGTCCGAGCCGGCGGTGACCGGCGCTTCGCAAGCTCTGCGCCAGGCGATCGAGCTCGGCATCATCGGCCGTCGGCGCCGGTTCGGTCAGCGGCGCCTGCAGCAGGCTTTTGAGGAGCAGCGTGCGCATGTTGCCTCCTAGAGGTCATGACCCGAATAGGAGCAGTTGAAGGACTTGTTGCAGAGGGGAAAGTCGGCGACGATGTTGCCCTCGATGGCGGCTTCCAGCAGGGGCCACTGAAACCACGACGGGTCGCGCAAATGACTGTGCGCCACCGTGCCGTCACCGTTGAGGCGAACCCAGGCCAGGATGTCACCACGGAACCCTTCGACCACGGCTAGACCCTCGGCGCCGTGGCGCGCAAGCGGCAGCGGTGGCAGCCTGACGACACCCCGAGGCAGTTGCGCCAACAGTTGCGCCAGCAGCGACAGCGACTGGCGGAGTTCCTCGATCCGGATCCAAACGCGGGCATCGACGTCGCCCTGCTCGCGCACCGGCACGTCAAATGTGAGGTCGGCATAGGGTGGATAGCCCGGCGCTTTGCGCGCGTCGAAGGCGCGGCCAGAGGCGCGGCCGACAAAGCCGCCTGCACCATAGTGGCGAACCAGAGCGGGCTTGAGGATGCCGGTCGCAACCGTGCGGTCTTGCAGGGAAGCGGTGCGATCGTAGAGCTCGACCAGCTCGGGAAAACGCTGCCCGATGCTGTCGATCAAGGTGTGCAGCGCGTCGGCCGCGTGCGGCTGAAGATCAGCGCTGATGCCGCCCGGCACGATGCGATCCATCATCAGGCGATGCCCGAAACAGGTTTCGGCCGCCCGCAGCACCTCTTCACGCAGAACGCCGCAATGGGCGTGGATCAGCGCGAACGCGGCATCGTTGCAGATCGCGCCGATGTCGCCGAGATGATTGGCTATTCGTTCCAATTCGGCCATCACCGCGCGGAGCCAATCGGCGCGCGGCGGCGCCATCACCCCGAGCGCCGCCTCCACGGCGCGCGCAAAGGCCAGCGCATAGGCTACCGTGCTGTCGCCACTGACGCGGCCGGCAACGCGTGCGGCGGCTTCAAGCGTGGCGCCGCGCATGATCCGCTCAATGCCCTTGTGCACATAGCCCAACCGCTGCTCGAGCCGCACGATCGTCTCACCGTTGGCAGTGAAGCGAAAATGGCCCGGCTCGATGATGCCGGCATGCACCGGCCCGACCGGAATTAAGTGCATCGGCGGACCCTCGGCGGCGTGAAAGGCATAAGGGGCGCCATCGGCAGCAGCGGCTTGGTTGCGGCCGAGCGGCTGGTGCACGCCCCAACGGCCATGATCGAGCCAGGCGCGCCGATCGGGCGAGGCGACCGGCTCTAGGCCATAGAGGTCGTGAATGGCGCGCTCCAGCCGCAGCGCCGGCGGATAAAGACCGCCGATGGCCGGAAACCGCCGGCTCGGGCAGGCATGCGTGAGGATGCCGATCAGGGGCTCCTGCAGTACGCACAAATGCACGCACTCGCCGTCACCCCACAGGCCGAGCATGCTCCCCTGGCCTGATGCCAACTGCTGCGCGACCGCGATCCAGGCGGCGTCGTCGACGATGGCGCGGCCGTAGCCAGCCGCCGCGCACACCGGTCGACCGTGCTCCATCGTCTGCTGCAGCCATGCCATCGGTGGGCCTCAACCGAGCAGCCGCGCCACGCTCTGCAACCAGGTGACCAGCGATTGCGGCAGATAGAGGCCGGCCACCAGCACCAGCGCGAGGTGGGCATAGAGGGGAAGGTAGGACGCCTTGACGGGCGCCGTGCTACCGGTCGGGTGCCCGAACGCCAGCTCGCTCAAGCGCAGCATCAGCGCGCCCAGCGCCAGCAGCAGGCCAAGCCCGAGGACGATGGCGAGCCAGGGTGCGCGCGCAAAGGTGGAGCTGACGATCAGGAACTCGCTCATGAAGATGCCGAGCGGCGGCAGGCCGGCGATGGCGACCACACCCAGCACCAGGCCCCAGCCAAGCACCGGATGACTTTCGGTCAGGCCGCGGATCGCGCCGAGCCGCTGCGTACCCTTGGCCTGGGCGATGTGGCCGACGGCGAAAAAGATCGCCGACTTGGTCAAGGAGTGCATGCTCATGTGCAAAAGCCCGGCGAAATTGGCGAGCGCCCCGCCGATACCGAAGGCGAAGGTGACGATGCCCATGTGCTCGATAGATGAATAGGCGAACAGGCGCTTGATATCGCGGCGCCGGAAAAGCATGAAGGCGGCAAACACCACCGAGATGAGGCCCATCGTCATCATCAGCGGGCCCGGCGCGATGGCAGCGGGGTTGGTGGCCAGCAGCATCTTGAACCGCAGCACGGCGTAGAGCGCCACGTTCAACAGCAGCCCGGACAGCACCGCCGAGATTGGCGTCGGGCCTTCGGCGTGCGCGTCCGGCAGCCAGGCGTGCAACGGCGCCAGACCCACCTTGGTGCCGTAGCCCAGCATCAGGAAGATGAAGGCCACGTTCATGAGCTCCGGGCTAAAGCGCGCCGCCTGGTCGATGAGCGTGGTCCACACCATCGCGTCCTGCCCCTCGCCAACCACCGGACGCGCCGCCACGTACACCAGGATGGTGCCGAACAGCGCCAGCGCAATGCCGACGCTGCCCAGAATGAAGTACTTCCATGCCGCCTCCAGCGCCTCGTGCGTGCGATAGATGCCGACCATCGCCACCGTGGTCAGGGTCGCCAGCTCGATTGCGACCCACATCAGGCCGATATTGTTGGCGAGCAGCGCCAGGTTCATGGCGAACATCAAGATCTGGTACATGGCGTGGTAGAAGCGCAGGTATCGCGGTGACAGCCGACCGATGCTGAGTTCGTGGGCGATGTAGCTGGCGCTGAAGGCGCTGGTGGTAAAGCCGACGAACGTGGCCAACACCACGAACACCACGTTGAGATCGTCGACAAACAGATAGCCGCCGACCGCCGGCCGCTGCAGCAACAGGCCGAGCGCCGCGAGGAAGGTTGCCAAGGCCATCGCCACGTTGAGGCGTGCGCCAAGCCGGTAGCCGGGCAACAGCAGCAGCAGCGCCGCCGCCGCCAACGGCAGCATCAGGACCGCGGTCACGGGCTCGAGCGCCAGCTTGTGCCAGAGACCGCTCATCGGCGTTCGCCGCGAAAACTATCGAGTGCCGCCACGTCGACCGTGTCGAAGCGCTCGCGAATCCGGAACAGGAACACGCCGATGACGATGAATGCCACCAGCACCGAAAAGGCGATGCTGATCTCGACCACCAGCGGCATGCCTTTGGCGCCGGTGGCGGCCAGCAGCAGGCCATTTTCCATCGACATGAAACCGACGATTTGACTGACGGCGTTGCGGCGCATGACCATCATCAACAGGCCCAGCAGCACTACCGACAAGGCAAACGCCAGATCCTCGCGCGCCAGCGGGTCGATGCTGGCGCCGGTGGCTTTGAGCATCACCACCATCGACAGCGCAACCAGGGCAATGCCGGCGAACAGCGTCGGGCCGACGCCGACCACGGTCTCGATGCTGCGGTGGATGTCGAGCCGGATGACGATGCGGCGCAGCGCAATAGGAATGATCACGGCCTTGAGCAGCAGGGCGATGGCGGCAGGGACGTAGAGATGTTCGGCGCCCTGGATGTAGGCCTGCCAGGCGATCGACGCCGATAGCACGAGTGCGTGCACGGCAAAGACATTGAGCAGGGCGAACATGCGATCCTGGTAGAGCAGCATGAAGCTCACCAGCACCAGCCCACCGGCCAGCATGTGCGCCACGTCGAAGGCATGCCGGTCCATGCTAGAAGCTCCGCGACACGAACAGCAGCAAGGTACCGAGTAGCCCGAGCATCAGCGCCGCCGCCAGAAACTGCGGCACCCGAAACACGCGCATCTTGGCGATCGAGGTCTCGAACAGCACCATGAAAAAGCCGCCGGCGGCGAGCTTGCCCAGGTAGAGCGCCGCCCCGATGGCGTAGGCCGCGGCGCCGCTGCCGGTGGCGGCCAGACCCCAGGGCAGAAAAATGCAGGCGACCAGCGAAACGTAGAGCAACAGCTTCAACGCCGCCGCCAGCTCGATCATGGCCAGGTGGCGGCCGCCGTACTCGAGCACCATCGCCTCGTGCACCATCGTCAGCTCCAGGTGGGTGGCGGGATTGTCGACCGGGATGCGGGCGTTCTCGGCCAGAGCAACGATCGCCAGTGCCGCCACCGCCAGCCCGAGCGAGACGCGCAAGCTAACGTTGTCGTGCATGAACGACGCCACGAACGACAATTGCGTGGAGCCGGCGACCAGAGCCACCGTGAACACGATCATGATCATGGCGGGTTCGGCCAGTGATGCGAACAACATCTCGCGGCTGGAGCCGATACCGCCGAAGGAGGTACCGACATCCATGCCGGCCAGCGCCAGCAGGAAGCGCGCCGTGCCCAACAGCGCAATGACGGCGATCATGTCGCCGATCCAGCTGAAGGTGAGGCCGATGGCAAAGGTCGGGACCAGGGCCGCCGCCACCCAGGTTGCCGCGAAGATCACGTAAGGTGCGCCGCGAAACAGCCATGAGGCGTTATCGGCCAGCACCACCTGTTTGCGGACCAGCTTCAGCAGATCGCGATAGGGCTGCAACAGCGGTGGCCCGCGCCGGCGCAACAGGCGCGCCTTGAGCCTACGCGTGAAGCCCAACAGCAGCGGTGCCAACAGCAGCACGCCACACATTTGCCCGCCCTGCAGCGCCAGTGCCAGCATCACGTCCATATCGACACCGCCAGCAGCAAGCCGACCAGGGCCACGAACACCAAGCTCAGATACTGCCGGATGGTCAGGAACTGGAGGTGGTTGAGGCGCTCGGCAGCGATCACGACGCCGGCCGCCAGCGGGGCATAGAGGCCGTCCCAGACCAAGTCCTTGAGGGTGACGGTGAGGCGGGCCGGCCGCGCGTCGCCGGGGGGTGGCATTTCGACGTGTTCGCGGGCCTGAAACACCACGCGACCAAACACGCGCCGGATCGGCTGGGCGAAACTGTCGGCCGAGTACTGGCTGAGCGGGCTCACAAGCGGAAAGCCGCAATCCCAGGCCGGGCCGCGGCGCACCGCGCGCGAGCCGACGCAATAGACAACGGCGATGCTGAGCAACGTGCCGGCGGCCACGAACACGAACACCAGCAGGCCATTATAGGAGCTACGGCTCTCGGCCACCGGCACCAACGACAGGGCGGTGAGCCAGCTCTGCGGCGGCATGCGCGCGCCGGTCAGGGCTTCGACCACCGGCGCCAGGGCATCGAGGCAGGGACCCGGCAGCACACCAGCCATCAGACACAACAGCGCCGCGGCAAGCATGGCGGTAAGCGAGGCCCGGTCGGTCTCTCGCGCCGCGGCGGCCGCGGCGGTACGCGGCCGACCGAGGAAGGTGACGCCGAACGCCTTGACGAAGCAGGCGGCGGCCAGTGCCGCCGACAGCGCCAGCATGGCGCCTGCGGCCGGAACAATGAGCTTGAGCGCCCACGATGGCAGCTGCGGGCTGATTAGGATCGCCTGCAAGGTCAGCCACTCGGACACAAACCCATTGAGCGGCGGCAGCGCCGAGATCGCCATGGCGCCGGTCAGGAAGGCAAATGCCGTGAGCGGCATGCGCCCGATCAGGCCGCCGAGACGCTCCATGTCGCGCTCGCCGGTAGCGCCGAGCACCGCACCGGAGCCAAAGAACAACAGGCTCTTGAACAGGCTGTGATTGAACACGTGGAACAGGGCGGCGGACAGCGCCAGCGCCGCCGGCGCCGGCAGCGCGTGCGCCGAGAACGCCAGCGCGAGACCGAGACCAAGGAAGATGATGCCGATATTCTCGACCGTATGGTAGGCGAGCAGCCGCTTCAGATCGTGCTGCATCAGGGCACCGAGCACGCCGAGTAGCGAGCTGATGCCGGCCAGCGTGATCACCAGTACGCTCCACCACCACGCCGGGGCGCCGTTGAGGTCAAACACCATGCGCATGAAGCCGTAAACGGCAACCTTGGTCATCACCCCGCTCATCAGCGCGGAGACGTGGCTGGGGGCTGCCGGGTGCGCGAGCGGCAGCCACACGTGCAGCGGTACCAGACCGGCCTTGGAGCCGGCGCCGACCAGGGCGAGAAGCAAAATCAGACCCGGCGCCGCCGGGCTGGCCGAGCGCATTTCGGCAAAGCTGTAGCCGCCACTGCTCGCCGCCAGCACGCCGAACGCCAACAGCAGCGCCAAGGTGCCGAAGCTTGCCATCAGGATGTAGATATAGCCCGCGCGCAGGTTGTCAGGGTCGTGGTGGTGGGCCACCACCAGCGCCCATGACGCCAACGACATCAACTCCCAGGCGAGCAGGAAGCCAAAGGCATCGTCGGCGAGTACGACCAGGTTCATGGCCGCGAGAAACAGCGGATAGAACGGCAGCACGCGTGCCGGCTGCGGCTCGTTACGGCCATAGCCAATGGCAAACAGGCTGGCGCCGGCGCCGCCGAGGTTGACCACCAACAGGAAGTAGGCTGCCAGTGGGTCGAGCCGAAAATAGGCTCCCGTCCACGGCAAGCCCACGGGCAGGTGCAGGCTCTGCGGCGCCGGCGCCAGCACCAGGTAGTGACCGCTCGCCAGCATCAGGCCCAGGCAGGCGCCGAGGCAAAGACCGTAGCCGACATGGCGGGCCCAGCGATGGCTGGCAATCAGCGCCGCCACGCCCGCGCTCGCCAGTAGGACGGCCACGCCCCACAGTGCGATCCCACCTTGCACTTCGCCCCCATTTTCTCGGCACCGGAACGCCTCCGGCCCCCGATGGCCTCAGCTTATTTGATGCGGACCGTCGCGCGTCCCTTTTTGGCGCGAGGGAGAACCGGCGCCGGGACTTGGCGGGCGACTGCCGCGGGCTCTTTGAAGCGCACGCCGCGCCCGCCACCGTCACTCTTGGCATTGTCGCCAAGCAACTCGATGCCTGCCGCATTCAGCGCCTCGACCACCTTGGTCAAGGTGTCGACCACGCCGCGCACATTGCCCTGGCTCGCTTCCATGCGCTGAATGGTGGGCAGCGACACGCCCGCAAGGTCGGCAAGCGTTTGCTGGTCGATGCCGAGCAGGGCGCGCGCGGCGCGCAATTGGACTGCGATGATCATGCGGGGGAATGGGCCGGCAGGGCTTTGGTTTATAGCATAAGAGTTAGGTTATCAGCACTGAGGACTGATGTGCAAGATATCAATGCTAAGGGTCTGGACCGGTGCGCGGCGCGCTTTGCCGCGGCCGGCGGCGAGCGGCCCGGCGGCGGGCGCGCCTTGGCTATTTGATCGCCCTGCCGCCGACGCCCGGCGCGTCGCCGGCGGCAAAGATGTGCTTCCAGTCCGTCTTCATGTCGATGACGATCCAGCCGTTGGCCGGCGCCGCATCGAGGGCGGCGCTGAGGCGGCCGACATGGGAGAGGCGGTCATAGGCGTACTCACGCTCGGCATCGGTGTGATGCACGATCATGCCGAGACGGCGCCGGTTGCCGGCAAGCGTTGTCCACTGGAGCATTTCAAGATCACCATCGGAATTGCCAAACGCCGCGATCGGGCGACGGCCGATGTGACTGTTGATGCCGACCGGCTTGCCAGCCCCGTCGTCGACGAAGTCGATGTCGGCAAGCCGCAGCAGCTGTGGCTCGCCGCTGCCGAGCTCGAACCGGGTCTTGATGCTCGAGCCCACCACGTACTCGGGCGGAACGCCATAAACCGGCTCGGTCCAGGGCCGCATGAACTCGATGCCGCCGCCAGAGACAATGAAGGTCTTGAAGCCATTGTCGCGCAAATAGCTCATCAGCTCGAGCATCGGCTGGTAGACGAGTTCGGTGTAGGGCCGCTCGAAGCGCGGGTGGCGGGCGGTCTTCAACCATTGGCTGACGATCGCCATAAACTCGGCGGTGCTCATGCCGGCGTGCGTCGCCACCACCAGTTCCACCATGGCGCGCTCGCCGCCCTTGGCGAGCGCCTCCAAGTCGCCGTCCAGGACGGCCTTGAACGGCTCTTTCTCGCGCCACTCCGGATGTCGCGGGGCCAGCGCCTTGACGCGATCGAGCGCAAAGGCGAGCTGGGTATACATTGGCTGCTCGACCCACAAGGTACCGTCGTTGTCGAAGGTCGCGATGCGCTCGGGGGGCGGAACGTATTGCGGCGAGCCCTCGCGCGTTACCGCGGCAACGAAGTCGAGGATCGACTGCTTGGCCGCACCGGCATTCCACGCCGGCAACGGATCGGCGCCCTGTGCTTTGACCGACCGGCTGGCGAGTGGTGCCACGCCGGCCGCGACCAGCGCCAAGCTCGAAAACAGGCTGCGCCGGCTGATGCCCGACTGGCGTGGCCGCATACCATCACTCCGCTCATGAACGCCGGGCGTCCGGTCCGCCGCGGGGCGCTATTGTCCGGGCTTGTTCTTGACCACGGCCTCGATTTGCTGCTTCACGGCCTCGAGGTTGAAGGACGCAGGATCCTGCATCGGCGGGTACTCGGCGGCGGTCTTGGCCAGGTCCGCGACGCGCTGTTGCACCAGCACGAAGCGCCAAAACTCGCGAGCATAGAAATCATTCATGTAGCCGCCACCGAGATTGTTGAGGCTCTCGGAGTTGATCGACGGGGTGCGCTCGAAAGGATCCTGCCGGATGTTGACCATTCCTGGCATGTCGGTGGTGATCTTGCCGCCGGGCCAGCCGCTGGGCTGGCGGAAGAACTGGAACTTGAAGTCGTCGAGACGCAGGGCACCAAGATGCGGTCCCGCGAAGTAGAAAAACTCGTGGCGCGCCGACGGCCCCTTGTCCTCTAGGAGCGCCGTCTGGTCGTAGCCGTCGAGGTGGTTCTTGTAGGTCCGCTCGCCAAGCTTCACCCCCTTCAGCAGCTGATCGGTGACGTTGGAATTGCCGGCCGCGGCCAGCAGGGTCGGGAACCAATCGAGCGCCGAAAAGATGCCGTTCTGGACGCTGCCCGGCTTGACCTTGCCCGGCCAGCGGACGATGCACGGGGCACGGAAGCCGCCCTCGTAAGCGGTACCCTTGGTGCCTTTGAACGGCGTCATACCGCCATCCGGCCAGGTAAACACCTCCGCGCCGTTGTCGGTGGTGAAAACGACGAGGGTATTGTCGGCCTCGCCGATGTCGTCGAGGTGCTTCATCAGCGCACCGACAGCATCATCGAGCTGCTTCATGCCGGCTTCCTCGAGGCCGAAGTTGGTGTCGCTGTTCATGGTCTCGGCATACTTATCGGACAGGAACGTCCAAACATGCATGCGCGTGGTGTTGTGCCAGAGGAAGAACGGTTTGCCGTCGCTCTTGGCCTTGTCGATGAAGCGTTTTGAATTATCGACCAGCACCTCGTCGAAGGTGGTCATGTCATAGCGGGCCTTCTGCAAGCCCTCCTGCATGTTGGGGACCTTGGACATGTCGGGATAGGGAGCCAACGGCCCCTCATCGAGGATGCGTTGTTTGCCGATCTTGCCCCAGCGCGGCATCACGGTTTGATCATCATTTTCGGTCGCCCAGCTGTGAACCAGGTTGCGGGGTCCGTATTGCGCCTGGAAGCCGGGGTCGCGCGGGTAGGAGTACCAGTAGGGGTCCGACATGGCGTCGAGGTGGTACAGGTAGCCAAAGAATTCATCGAAGCCATGTAGCGTCGGCAGGTACTTGTTGAGGTCGCCCAGATGGTTCTTGCCGAATTGGCCGGTGGCATAGCCCTGCGCCTTGAGCGCGGTGGCGATGGTGCAGGCCTGCGCCGGCATGCCGACGTCGGCGCCGGCTTGGCCGACGGTGGTGAGGCCGGTGCGCAGCGGAATTTCGCCGGTGATGAACGCCGCCCTGCCGGCCGTGCAGCTGGCCTCGGCGTAGTAGTCGGTGAACAGCATGCCGTCCGCGGCGAGCTTGTCGAGGTTCGGGGTCTTGCCCGACATCATGCCACGATGGTAGGCGCCGATGTTGAACCAGCCGATGTCGTCACCCATGATGACAATGATGTTCGGCGGACGCTGACCGGCGCGTGCGCCCGCTGCCGGGGCTTGCGCTTGCGCCGCCGCCGGGCCGGTCATGGCGACGCCCGCCGCCACCGATGCTGCCAGCAGCGA
>DATFXD010000431.1:0-8434 GCA_035258605.1 Hyphomicrobiaceae bacterium
TTTCCCGCCGGTGCGGCTCGCGCGGTCCTGGGCATTCCGGTTGGCCAGACAGCTAAAAGCCTATGCGGCGCCGATAAATGGCGCGGGCTGCGGCGCACTTTCGAGCATACTGCCTAGGCTGAGCAGGGCGCAGCGCTTTGCTGCAGACTTGGCATGGCGTTTCACATGTCGTGCCGCACTGCTGCTCAGTTGCGCCGTTGCACGGCCGCTATTTCGTCGCGACGTTCACGCCCTTGAGGCCCTTCGCGTCGATCGCCTGTTGCACCACGCCGGTCTGCTCGGCTTCACCGATGATGCTGCGCGGCAAGCCGCGGCGAGCTGATCCTGTCGCGCCGGGGAAGTCGGTCAATGCGGCCGCAACATTCTCCGCTTGGGATGTCAGGCGCTTGCAGAAGGAAGCTCCATTCTCAGTGCGCAACACTCAAGTGGAGGGGACGTCACTCGTTCGGGAGTGTTGTGTTCATGATTGGCGTCACCACGCCGTTCACATGATATCTGTGGCACAGCAGACAGTCTTGGCGCGCCAAGCCGCTGGTGTGACAGCTCTGGCAGAGATCCTTTTTTACCGGACCGAAGTTCGATACGAAATTTTTCGGATCGCCCTGCTCGTAGCTTTGTAGATAGGGGCGACCTTTTTCTAGGTTATGACAGGTCAGGCAACCGCGCTTGTCCAGCAGGCCGAAATGCGGCTCATGAATGAAGGTCGTGAAGCGTCCCAATTTGCTCTCGACCGAAGGCGGGGAGAAATTGACGACCCGGCCATGGCCGTGGAGATCATCAACGCTGTGGCATTTCGTGCAGGACCCCTGAGCGTCCTTGCCGGTCAGAACATCGAACACGGCCGCCGCCGGGCTTCGATCGGCTTTCGGCGCCTTGGGGCCGGTCAGTAAAAGCCAAGAATAGATGAATTTGTCCTTATGCCCGATCGGACGGTAGAAAATCGCGTAGTCCTGCCGGTACCAGCCGCCGTAGTCTGCCCAGTTCTCCGGATCGACGTCGCTGTCAATGCCGTGTGCTGGCGCAGCGTTTGTTCGAGACGCCGCCGCGGTAACTGGGTCCGCGGCGTCGGCCTGCGGCTTCGCGTCGGTGTTGGGGGTGGCATCGGCGGCCGCGGCCCGTTCGGACTTGGCGTTTGCGGTATCAGCTTTCCGAGCCACACCTGCAGGGCGGGTCAATTGCTCAGCGCCCTTGCTCGGAGCGGCGATGCCGCGCAGCTCTTCCTCCGTCGGATTGAGCAGATCATCGGTTTGGTCCACCGCCTTGGCCTGAGGTTGTTCCTCATGGACGAGCGCCTTGTTGCCGGGCTTGGCGTTTGGGGTATCGGTTTTTGCGACGGCGTCAGGCTGAGCTGCTTTCTGGGCTCCCTTGCTCGGAGCGGCGATGCCGCGCAGCTCTTCCTCCGTCGGGTTGAGCAGATCGTCGGTTTGATCCGCCGCCTTGGCTTGCGGGTGTTGCTCAGGGGCTGGCGATTTCTTGTCGGACTTGGCGTTTGCGGCATCGGTTTTTCGCCCCTCTCCGTCAGCCTCGGCGGCTGCAGCCTTGGCTGCGATTGCGCCGGGCGCGCTATTGGGAGGTGTCGGCTGATTTTTCGGAACAAGCCGGCTCGGTTTGGCGATTTTGGCCGCTGCGCCGTCCAATCTCGCTTCCGAGAGTGCCGCCATTTCCGTGCCGAGATTGGGTAGCCACTGCTGCTGCGCAGCGATGATAACGTCGCGCGGGATGCTCGCAGTCAGATCGGCAACCAGCGTCGCACTCAGCTTCGAGCCGCCCTCAATTGAGAGATTGGCCAACACATCCGATGCTTTCCCCTTGATCAGCGCATAGAACAGCCGCTTGATCTCCCAGGCCAGGGTCGTCACCGCCTTGATTTGTGCGTCGCTTGCGCCGCTCAGATCCTGGAGGTTGAGGGCGTCCACAGCCTTGATCAGAGCGCGGCCTCGCTGGTTCCGGCCGATCATAACCTTCATGAACGGTGTGAGCTCGGCTTCGGACGCGTCCGGCCATTCGCCGATCGCGGCCTGCTTCTTGTTCAGCGTTTGCAAATCGAGGCCAGGCAGGTTCAGGAAGGCAATGCCCTTCGGGCCGCTGACCCGCTCCTTGCCGACGATCTGCTCGAGGTGGCAGGCGGTACAGGTCTGCTCGAACGGCGCCACGGCCATGATGCGCTTATCTTTGCGGCTGTTGTGGCAGGTCGAACAGGTCGCGGGAATGCGCCTCGCCGGATCCTTTTTCGCCACCTCGGGGAAGTGTTTACCGAAATGGCCGGCATGGTCGTAGATGATTCGTTGGCGGCGCTTGAAGGGATAGTTATCGAAATTCGGGTGATGGCCGTCAAAGCTGTCGAATTTCAAGGCGTGGCAGGACTGGCATTGTTGGTTGGAGATCTTGTTGAGGCTGAAATTGACGCCCTGATGCTCCTGGTGGCAAGTCGCGCAATAAACGCCGTGCGCGACCATGTCGTCGGTCGGGAAGGCAAGGCTTTGCGCACGGGCCGATTGCGGCACGGGCCTGCCAGCGGCGAGTTTGGCTAGCCGCTTGGTGCTCTGATCCAGCACCTCGGCCAAAGCACCGTGGGCATAGAAGGCGGTATCCGGCATTCGGTGGCAGCCGAGACAGGCCTTGCTGTCGGCGAGCGGGTCGCCGGCGCCGAGACGGTGAAGCCAGCTCAACTTGCTGCTGCCGCTGTTGGCGTGGCAGGCACTGCAATTTTCGATGGCGCCGTGAGCGCTTGTCAGCGGGCCCGGCATTAACAGCTGCAGGAACTGCGAATCCTTGGAGGCAAACAAGGTGGCACCCAGGCAGATCATGGTCACGAGTGCCAGCAGTACCGCCAGGCGATCGCGCCCGGCGCCTGGGGGCCTGGGTCGCCTGGCCTTCGGCGGCGGCCGAGCCGATCTGGTCCATACCGGCCGCCGCATTACCGGGCTCCCGCTGAAAAGGCATAGACCACGACGACGTGCAGCACGGTCAGCACCGTCAACGCATAGGTGACCGGCACATGCACGAACAGCCAGCCCTTGGTGAGCCCAAGATAGACCCTGGCAAAATCGAGCCGGTCCTTCTCAACCACCAGGTCCTTGATGGCGGCAAGCTTCGCCTGGCTGCGCTGGTCGACGTAGCGTGACAGATTGTCGATCTCCTCGGTCAGACGCCTGAGCGGGCGCTGCGAGCCGATGAGATGCGCGGCGAAATTCCGCTGCCCCTGGAAAAAGTCCTTGAGGTGTGTGGTGTAGAGGTCCGTGATCCAGGCATCGTAGGGCGGCGCCGGCAACACCATGGCGGCCGCGGCCGGATCGGACCTGGCGACCACGGCGTGCACATCGCGCGCCATCTCGGCGCGACGCACGGGGATGCGATCGTAGCCAATGCGCTGGTCGATCGCGTGCTTGGCCGTCAGCGACCAGGCGAGATAAGTGCCGAAGATCCCGCTCAGTGTCACCAGCACGAAGCCGGCCCAGAGCGCCCATTCGAAGCCGGTGTCAGGCAGAGAAAAATCCGAATGCGAGATGAAGGCCGCGATCAGCAGATAGCCGACAAAAATATGGATCTTGCGCCAGCGCGCGGCGGATTTCGGCGACAGGCTAGCGGACTTGATGGCGAGGTGGAAGGAGAGCTGCACGCTCATGCCGCCGGCCAGCACCCAGCCGTCGAGATAGCGCGGATCGCGGAGCCCGTTGCCATAGATCCACACCAGCCAGAACAGCCCGCCGGACATTGCCGCGATCAGAAGGCCCTGGGCTGCGCGGCCGGCGAGATATCTCACCCAGCCCGAACCGCTTGCGCCGATCGAGGTGTCAGACGTGCGCCGCACCGCCGATCTCACGGCGGCCCCCCAAAATCGCCCATTGCGGTGGTCGTCCCCCCTCAAGCATTCAGGTTGCTGTGTTGCCAGCCGGCCAGGATCAATTGACCGTGCTGGCCTCTCTCGGCGTGCCCTTGAGCTTGTCTGGTCCAGGAATCAGGCTGTCGAGCCCGGTCAGTGTGCTGCCGTCGTACTTCTCGGTGATGCTGGTGAGTAGCTTGGAGACGCCGTCCGCGGCGGCCGTCAGGAAGGCTTCATTGTTCAGCTTCAGTCCGGCCGAATAGGCAAACTCGACCATCTTGGCGATTTCCGGCACGTTCGGCACCGCTTTCGCGGCCGCGGCAAGCTGCTTGCGCACCCGGTCGACGCGCTTGGCCATTTCGAAGGCATAACGCCTTCGCACGGTCGCATGGGCGACCGCGCGGATGCCGGTCTCGAGTTCGACGCCGAGACCGACGAGATAGAGCATTCGTCTGCGTGCGGCGCTTGCCGGTACGTTTTGCTTGCCCTTGGAGTGCCAGGTGTTGTGCCGCACCTCGCCCTGCGACCAGGATACTAATTCGAAGGCACTGCCGGCGGGATGGCCGCCTTTATTGACAAGATCCTCTTGCGGCACGACATGGCAGCCATAGCAGTTCTTGGCCAGGCGGTAGAGCGAGGACGGCCTGATCATTCCCTTTGCATCGGCGAGCTTTAAGCGCGCCTCCGCCTCGGCCTTGGTCTCGGTCTTCTCGGTCTTGCCGCTGTATTGACTGTGGACCTTGACCCAGTCCTCACCGGCGCTGTGGCAAGATTCGCAGGAGATGCCGGCAATCGTCTGCTTTCTGTTGTCTTTCTGCTGCACGGTATAGTGGCAGGTCAGGCACAGGCTCTCGGATCTGATGCGCTGAACGCCCATTTTTTCCGCGATCTCGTTGGCTTCTTTCCGGCGTGGCATCTCGCCAAAGGTCTTGAAATGATGTGTACCCTTCCAGGCCTCGGCCTCCTGCTTGTGACATTCGCCGCAGGCGTTGGGACCGACGATCTTGGCCGGATCGGACGCAACTGCGCTGTCCGCGGCAAAGCCGAACATCATTAGCACGCCGTAGAGACAAATGACGCGACAGCGGAGCGGGGCCCGGTGCCCGAATCCGACCGACCGAAAGCTATGCGCTCTGAGAACGATAATGACTTCTCATCCTTGCTTCAGCTATCCCATGCGCCTCGATCGGCCGTTGCCGCCGATGGCGCGGCCGCGCGACCGCGAGCTCGCCCATCTGCCGGCTCCTGACGGCAAGCCATCCCATGGCGCGCGTCAGCACGCCGTCCGCGACGGTGTGGTCATGGGTCGGCAGGAACGGATCCGCATAGCAGACCGCCCCCACCTGCGCCGCGATCCATTTGATGGCATCGACCATGCCCGGCGCGCCGCAGGCGTGGAGGACATCGGTTGCCAGCAGGCGCGGCAGATAGTCGGTCGGCCGGCCGAGCTTGACGGCACTGGTCAGGGTCTGCGGTGTGCTGCAGACGGGCACGACCAAGACATTGGGGAAGTGGGCCAGCCGCGCGAGCGCCGTGCACATATAGAGCGCCTCGATGCTGCGGCCGCCGGCGATGATCATCATCCTGCGCTCCGGGTTCTCGCGCAGCGCGGCGACGGCGATCGACCAGATCGGGGCAAAGCCAGTGTTGGTGGCGACGAGAATGAGCCGGCTTTGCTGATTGGGCCGGAAATAGGCCGACCCGTAGGGCCCGGTCAGCGTCACCCGATGGCCCTGCTTGATGCGCTTAGCAAGCGAGGAGGTGACACGCCCATCCGGCATGCGCCGGATGTGAAACCAGACCGAGCGGCCGTTTGAATGCCCGCCCAGAGGATGCGTGATGCTGAAGGGACGGCTCGGATAGCCGTTGAAATGCACCTGAGCATATTGGCCGGCATGATAGGGCAGTGCGCGGTCCGTCCTGATGCCAACCTCCATCACCTCGGGCGACAGGGCGCGCAATGAGCTCAGCACGCCTTCAACAGTGCGCACATCCGAAGGTTGACGCCTCTCGATCACCGCATCGCCGATGATCCGACACTGGCAGGCATGCACGATGCCCGGCTCGGAGCCTTTGCCGCCCCGCATTTCGCCCGACACCAGCCGCACGCAGCAGGTGCCGCAGTGGCCACCACGGCAGTCATAGGGCAGCTCGATGCCGTTGTTCAGGGCCGCGTCCAGCAGCAACTCGCCGCGGCGCGCCACAAAGCTCTGGCCATTGATCATAATCTGGTGACGTCTTGCCATGGTCCGATCCCGGAAGGCTGCAAGTTCCCATCGACAGCTGGTGCGGACGGCCGCTACCGCTGCGGCTTTCCGGGCATGCTCACCAAACCAAGCGTTCTGAACGTGCAGCACCCACCCTCGGACACCCCGGGTTTGCAAGCTGTGGCGGCGAATTTGGTTCCGGATCGATTGCGATCATGTGTCCGGCCTTGTGTTGCGGCAGACTTGCGTCGCAGGGTTAAGATGGGCTTTCGATCGGTCCCAAACATGTGTGGTCATACCATGGCAACCCCACGAAAAGAGTGAGGCAATGTGAGAGGGTATGGCTGCCGCGCGTTGCAAACCTTCTGTGTGAGTGAAAGTCAGCAAACGAGCATTTGTCTCAAATCGCTCGTTGCGCCGCCTGATTGCATTGGAGCTCGTCCTACGATTGGGGCTTTTACGCGAACCCTGACACGGTGGCGCTGAAGCGGGTTGGCACGCGGCCGCATGGGCGGCTGGCAAACCAAGATACGTACGAGTTAGCAACAAAAGCATAACGTATACAGATGATATGTGTTCGCGCCGATTAGGCTCAAAACGAACATGGTCGTTAGAAAAAATCCACTCAATCGTCAAACTTTGATCGTTATCTTGTGGTGATCTGGCGGCGGTCGGGGAGGGCATCGGGGGATATCGCGGTGCTCCGGAGTAGGTGCTTGCCCAAAAAAAGGGTCCTCGTGTCCGGTCCGCCCACACCTTGCACTATACCGGCCTAGAGTTGCTCAGCGCGCCGGCCGCTCCCACGCGCTGAATTTCAACGCACTGTGAAAAACAGGCGGCTGAGCCGTGCGGCTCAGCTGCAAGGAGGAGCTATGCAATTTTTCCATCTCATCGGGCACAGCCACTGACGTGGCGAGCATGGCGGCCAGCCGCGTCGGCATGATGACGCGGGGGTCGGCAACGACGAACCTGTCGACGAATTCCGCGCGGCAGTCGCGCGCCGTTTTCGCGCGGGCAAAACCAATCGGAATGCCGCCCTGACAGCCATTGGGGGAAGAGGGTAATGCGTAATGCGATGCTTATCTGCGCTGCCGCAAGCGCGATACTGAGCCACACATTATTATTAAGCCAGACTGCAGCTGCCGCGTCCGGCGAGGCTGGGCAGACCCAAAACCTCGACCGCCAGCGCGGATTGAGACTGGCCCAGAATACAGCCGCTGAGGCAAAGCGCTCTACCGCGACCGGCGGCGAGCAGAAGCTGCCTGCGGAGGCAGAGGCGGCCGGGCATGGGGAGGTCTCTGTACTCGCTGCCGCTGCGAAAGCCGAGAAGGGCAAAGAAGCTCCGATCCCCGCAGTCGACGAGGAGACACTGTCGCTTTATCCGACCGCGGCGCAATGCGGCCAATGCCATAAGCAAATCTACGAGGAATGGTCATCGTCGCAGCATGCCTATGCGTCGATTTCGCCGATGTTCCACGCCTTTGAGCAAAAGTTTCAGGAGCTGACCCAAGGTACGGTCGGCACCTTTTGCGTGCGCTGCCATCAGCAGGTTGGCACTCAGCTCGGTGAAAATCGCGAAACGCCGCTTTGGGCGATGAGTGAGATCTCGCGCGAGGGCGTGACCTGCATCACCTGTCACCGGGTTAAGGAGCAGTTCGGCAAGGTCAACGGCGAGCGCCGGGTCGAGCCCGGCAAGATCTTCGAGCCGGTCTACGGCACCGGCGAAAAGAGCGTGCTCAAAGACATCATCGCCAACAAGGAGACCTACTCCGTCAAAACCGGCAAAGACGGACGAGGCGTTGACATCCATAACGGCATGATGACCAACCCGCAGCTGTCGCAGTCGGAGTTCTGCGTCAGCTGCCATCAGGTTGCCGTCAACCTCGGAATCAAGTTGGAGATCGTCTGGGATCAGTATCGCGACAGCCCCGCACGCCAAGCTGGCGTCAGCTGCCAGGACTGCCACATGGGCAAGGTCCCCGGAAAGCCCGCCGGCTATGCGACCGCGCCCTCCGCCGTGGTCGGCGGCAAGGACATCAATCCGGGACGCAAGCATGCCAATCATCGCTTCATCGGCCCGGGCTATTCGATCGCCCACCCCGGCGTCTTTCCGCACAACACCAAAGCCAAGCCCTTTAGCATCAAGGACTGGCTGCAGTTCGACTGGCGCGCCGGCTGGGGGACCACCCAGTTCGAAGACAAGGTTGCAAGCGGCAAGCTCAAGGTCGCCTTTCCCAAGCGCTGGGCCGATGGGCTCGACCGGGAAGATGCTCGGCAGATCCTCGAGGAGAATCTGGCGAAGCTCGACGAGCGCTACCAGCTCAGGCGGCAGGTCATGGAGAATGGCACCAAGGTCGACGGCCCCTATATCGAGGGTGAGCCGAAGGTCGGCAACACCCTGGCG
>DATFXD010000432.1:0-7279 GCA_035258605.1 Hyphomicrobiaceae bacterium
TGTTCGGCCGAGGTCTCCGTCGCGGAAGAGCTTCGTCCCGGGAGCTGGAGGAGCCGGATTGACGCCGCGCAACCCATGTGCCGGACGGCAGTATGCGTCAAGCACTCGGTGAATGCCACGCGGAAATATTGCCGGCTCCAACGCCTCCCCTTTTTCGCATATGGGGCGCGCACGCGCGCAGGGTTTGCGCTGGCGAGCGCTTTGGTGCCACGCCCGCTGGGTTTCTCTGCCGTTTGGCTTCGAGCCCAGCCTGACAGCCCTCTCGGCGCCACGCAGCCCGATGCAGACGGCCTATTGAGGTTTTGACCAATTGTGTCACGGGCGCAACGCGCCAGCCGCCCCCAACAGGAATTTCTGATCGCTGGCAAGGGCTGAACCCGCCCAGCGCCTGGCCAATGGTGAAACGCAATGGCGCCGCAAGTCGCCCAAGCTCTGGACCCACGGCAGGCCAGCGGGGCCAAAGGGGTGCTTCACGCCCTGACGTCTGGGGTACTGGTCGTAGGTCTGGGGTGTCTGATCGTTGCGCCGAACACGTCGGCCGCCAACAGCGGTCACATACCTGTCGCAATCGCCGGCGACCAAGGATCAGCCAAGGCTTTGACATCCCAGCCTTCGCCGACGTGCCGAGGCTTTCGACCTGGGTCGCCCAAGCCCTTGGATGGGGTCGACCACGGGCGCACCGCCGTCGCAAAAATGCCGTACGGGATCTACGCCATCACGACCAAAATGGGGCTAGGCAACCTCAAGGCTGCCCCGATGGGCCAGACCTTGGCGTGAGCCGAAACCGAGGTCGAAGGCTTTCTGCGCACCGGACCGGCGGCCGCAACCTGCCGGGAGGGCTCGGGGGTCGGGCGCCCCCAACGCGGCACGCGCGCGCCGCGTTGGGGGAGGGGAACGTGCTGGGATCACGCCGCCAAGGCCGAGCCCGGGCGCGCCTCGCCAGCCGCGCTCAAGGCGTTGCCGGCTCCTGCGGTGCACAACCCGCGCTCAAGACCGCCGCTCGGGTTGGCGGCGGGGTTTTCTGCTCCGGTGGCGGGATCGAGTTCGGCTTGCTCGCCGTTAGCCCTCCGACTATGGAAGAGGGCAATCCTTGGGCAGCGACTGAGGTTGCCGAGGCATCAGTTAACGGCGTCGCGGGCTCCATGAGCGAGGACTATATCGTCGAGACGAACGGCCTGACTAAGGAGTTTAGGGGGTTCACCGCCGTTAAGAACATCGACCTCAAGATCCGCCGCGGCACCATCCATGCCCTGATCGGACCCAACGGCGCGGGCAAGACCACTTGCTTCAATCTGATCACCAAGTTCCTGCAGCCGAGCGCCGGTCACATTCTTTATAACGGCACCGACATCACCGCCAGCCAGCCGCATGCCGTCGCCCGCATGGGCCTTGTGCGCTCCTTCCAGATCTCCGCCGTGTTTCCCCACCTCACCGTTCTGGAAAACGTTCGCGTCGCCCTGCAGCGCCCGCTGGGCACGTCCTATCATTTTTGGAAGCCGGAACGCTCGGTCGAGGTGCTCAACGCGCGCGCCGCCGAACTGCTCGACTGGGTTGGGGTCAAGGCCTATGCGCATCTGCCGGCCGTGGAGCTGCCTTATGGGCGCAAGCGCGCGCTCGAGATCGCCACCACCTTGGCCCTCGACCCCGAGGTGTTATTGCTGGACGAACCGATGGCCGGTATGGGTGCGGAAGACATTCAACGCACATCGGCCTTGATCCGTCGTGTCGCCAAGGACCGGACGGTGTTGATGGTGGAGCACAATCTGTCGGTGGTCGCCGATCTGTCGCAACGCATCACGGTGCTGGCACGCGGTGAGATCCTGGCCGAGGGCGACTACGCCCAGGTGTCGAAAAATCCCCAGGTGATCGAGGCCTATATGGGGACCGGACATGAGTGAGGCGCAGCTCAGTGTCCGCGACCTCAATGGCTGGTACGGTGAAAGCCATGTCCTGCACGGCATGAGTTTTGACGTAAACCCTGGCGAGGTCGTGACCTTGCTCGGTCGCAACGGCGCCGGTAAGACGACCACCATGCGCGCTATCATGGGCATGCTGGCCAACCGCAAAGGCTCGATCAAGTTTGACGGCCAAGAGTTGATCGACCTCAAATCCAATCGCATTGCTCGGCACGGCATCGCCTACTGTCCCGAGGAGCGCGGCATCTTCTCGAGCTTGAGCGTTTGGGAAAACCTCCTGTTGCCGCCGCGGGTCAAGGACAGCGGCGGCATTGCGATCGCCGACATCTACCGGCTGTTTCCGAACCTTGAGGCGCGTTCGTCGAGCCAGGGCACCAAGCTGTCGGGTGGCGAGCAGCAGATGCTGGCCATCGCCCGCATCCTGCGCACCGGCGCACAATTCCTGCTGCTCGACGAACCGACCGAAGGCCTGGCGCCCGTGATCGTGCAACAGATCGGTAACACCATCAACATGCTCAGGCGGCAAGGCTTCACCATTCTGCTGGTCGAGCAAAATTTCCGTTTTGCGGCGACCGTGGCCGATCGCCACTACGTGGTCGAGCACGGGCGCGTGATCGATATGATTCCCAACTCGGCGCTGGAAGCCAGCAAGGCAAAGCTGCAGACCTACCTCGGCGTATAAAGCAACATGGAGTAACCGATGCGACACGAATTGATGGCGGTGGTAGCCGCAGCGGCCCTGGCGATGGGCGCGGCCTCGGCGCAAGCGCAGATGAGCGACGGCATCATCAAGCTCGGCGTGCTGAATGACCAGTCCGGTACCTATTCCGACCTGTCGGGGCAGGGCTCGGTGTGGGCGGCGAAGAAGGCGGTCGAAGACTTCTGCAAGGCCACCCAATGCCACGATAAAATCGAGGTGGTGTTCGCCGACCACCAGAACAAGCCCGACGTCGGCTCCAACATCGTGCGGCAGTGGTTCGACGTCGACAAGGTCGACGCTGTGGTCGACGTGCCGACCTCGTCGGTGGCACTGGCGGTCAACACCATCACCAAGGAAAAGAACAAGGTGTTCCTGGTGTCGGGTGCCGCCGCCTCCAATCTGACCGGCAAGGACTGCACGCCGAATACAGTGCACTGGACCTATGACACCTGGGCGCTCGCCAACGGCACCGGGCAGGCGATCGTCAAGACCGGCGGCGACAGCTGGTTTTTTATCACCGCCGACTATGCCTTCGGCCACGCGCTTGAGCGCGACACCGAGGCCGTGGTGGTGAAGAATGGTGGCAAGGTGCTGGGCAAAGTACGCCACCCGTTCCCGGCGCAGGACTTCTCCTCCTTCCTGTTGCAGGCCCAGGCCTCGAAAGCCAAGATCATTGGTCTTGCCAATGCCGGTGCCGACACCACCAACGCCATCAAGCAGGCGGCCGAATTCGGCATCGTCGCCGGCGGGCAGAACCTGGCCGGACTTTTGGTGTTCATCACCGACGTGCACGCGCTCGGCCTGAAGACGGCGCAGGGCCTGATCCTCACCGAGGCCTGGTACTGGGACGCCAACGATGCCAACCGCGCTTTTGCCAAGGAGTTTGCCGCCGCCAACAAGGGCAACATGCCGACCATGGTGCAGGCTGGCGTCTACTCGGCGGTGATCCACTACCTCAAGGCGGTGCATGAACTGAAAAGTGACGCCGACGGCGCCGCCGTGGTCGCCAAAATGAAGGCAATGCCGACCGACGACAAGCTGTTCGGCAAGGGCAGCATCC
The DNA here is from genome assembly GCA_035258605.1 of Hyphomicrobiaceae bacterium. Taxonomy (GTDB): domain Bacteria; phylum Pseudomonadota; class Alphaproteobacteria; order Rhizobiales; family Hyphomicrobiaceae; genus AWTP1-13. Next base: position 3,677 of record DATFXD010000432.1, read on the forward strand.
GTCAGGATGGCCGCAAGATCCACGACATGTACCTGTTCGAAGTGAAGAAACCGGAGGAGAGCAAGGGGGCCTGGGACTACTACAAGCTGCGCGCCACCATCCCCGCCGAGCAGGCGTTCCGCCCCTTGAACGAGGGTGAGTGCCCATTGGTCAAGTAGCCTGCCAGGGCAACGTCTCGGCCGGGGCAACGCCGGCCGGGACGGGAAGGGTTTAGCCGACAGAACGGGTTCCCAGAAAGCAACGATCGCGCCATGTTCGAGCTCATCGGCGTGCCACCGCAGGCACTTTTTGGTCAGCTGCTGCTGGGGCTCATCAACGGCGCCTTCTATGCGCTGCTGTCGCTCGGCCTTGCCGTCATTTTCGGCTTGATGAACGTCATCAACTTCACGCACGGCGCGCAGTACATGACCGGCGCCTTCTGTGCCTGGATGCTGCTTAACTACCTCGGCATTCCCTATTGGGGTGCCCTGATCTTGGCGCCGATCATTGTTGGCGCCACCGGCATACTGATCGAGCGCCTGTTCATCTCACGCCTCTACCACCTCGACCACCTCTACGGCCTGCTTCTGACGTTCGGCTTGGCACTGATCATTGAAGGCTTGTTCCGGCGCCAGTACGGCATCTCCGGGTTGCCCTATGCCAATCCGATCCCAGGCGGTACCAACCTCGGCTTCATGTTCCTGCCCTGGTATCGTGGCTGGGTCGTCATCTTTTCGCTCAGCGTTTGTCTGGCGACCTGGTTCGTGATCGAGAAGACCCAGCTCGGCGCCTACTTGCGCGCCGCCACCGAGCGTCCCGACCTGGTGCAGGCGTTCGGCATCAATGTGCCGCGCATGATTACGCTGACCTATGGCTTCGGCGTCGGCCTGGCGGCGCTGGCGGGCGTGTTGGCCGCTCCCATCTATTCGGTCAACCCGGTGATGGGCGCCAACCTCATCATCGTCGTGTTCGCCGTGGTGGTGATCGGAGGCATGGGCTCGATCTTGGGTTCGATCATCACCGGCTTCGGCCTGGGCGTGGTCGAGGGCCTGACCAAGGTGTTCTATCCCGAGGCTTCCAACACGGTCATCTTTATCATCATGGCCGTGGTGCTGATGTTGCGACCGCAAGGGCTGTTCGGAACGCCGAAGTGACACGCGAGTAGCGCATGCAACGGACGCAAAATTGGGATCTGCGGGTGTTTGCGGCCCTGCTCGCCATTGGCGTGGTGGCACCGCTGCTGGTCTATCCCGTGTTCCTGATGAAGGTGCTCTGCTTTGCCCTGTTCGCCTCGGCCTTCAATCTGCTGATCGGCTATGTCGGCTTGCTGTCGTTCGGCCACGCCATGTTCTTCGGCTTCGCGGCCTACGTGACCGGGCACCTCGCCAAGGTCGGCACCGTCAGCCTGCCCTACTGGCTACCGGTACTGGGATGGAACTGGATGGTGATCGGCATCCCGCCGCTCACGCCCGAACTCGCCATCCTTGGCGGTGTGCTGGTCGCCACCTTGCTCGGCTTGATTGTTGGCAGCATCGCCATCCGCCGCCAGGGCATCTACTTTGCCATGGTCACCTTGGCGCTGGCGCAGATGGTGTACTTCCTGTGCGTGCAGGCGAAGTTCACCGGCGGCGAGGATGGCATCCAGGCGATCCCGCGCCGAGCCATGCTCGGGCTGATCGATGTCAGCCATGACCTGGCGTTCTACTATGTGGTGCTGGTGATTTTCGCCGCCGGCTTTCTGATCATCTATCGCACCATCCATTCTCCGTTCGGGCAGGTCCTAAAGGCCATCCGCGAGAACGAGACGCGGGCGGTTTCGCTCGGCTACGCCGTCAGCCGCTTCAAGCTGATCGCGTTCGTGATCTCGGCGGCGCTGGCCGGTCTCGCCGGCGCCACCAAGGCCATGGTGTTCCAGCTGGCCTCGTTGACCGATGTGACATGGCAGATGTCGGGCGAGGTGGTGTTGATGACCCTGGTCGGCGGCATGGGCACCGTCTTTGGTCCAACCGTCGGCGCCGCCATCATCATCTATATGCAAAACTACCTGGCCGGGTTCGGCGAGTGGGTGCTGGTGATCCAGGGAGCGATCTTCGTTGTCGCGGTGCTGATCTTCCGGCGCGGCGTGGTTGGCGAGCTCATCGCCTTCGTCCGCCGGCGCACCAGCAAGACGGTGGCGGCCCCAGACACCATCGAGCTCGCCAAACCGGCGCGTTAGGCCAAAGCCGGCGGCCGGATGCCAAAGCCCGCGAGGCGGCCCGCGGGCCTCAAGGCTAACGGGCCCCGAGCCGGTGCAAGCGATCGGTGGCCTCCGCCGCACCGAGCTCGGCGGCTCGGTCGTACCACTTGCGCGCGGCGGCGGCGTTGCCGGCAAGACCGACGACTTTGAGCTTGGCAAGCTCGTTGGGGTCATAGGTGGCGGCCAGCGCCAACGCCGCCTGCGACAGCCCCATGTCGGCGGCCCGTTCGAAGAACCGGCGGGCGGCATCGATATTGCCGCGCCCCATCAGGTCCTGGCCCTTGCGGTAGAAGCTGAGCGCCTGCTCGCGTGCGGGATTGGTCTTTGCCGGCGCGGGGCCGGCATCGGCCGCGACACTCGCGGCCGGCGCTTGCTGGGCTGCGGTGATGCGCATGGTCGTCTTGGCTTGCGCCAAGACGTTGCCGTCGAGACTGACGAGATCAATGGTGATCTCGGCGCCGCCCTGCGCGCCAATCGGCACGATCGCCGCCAGCCCGGACAGCGCGGATAAAGGAACCGCCCACACGCCCGGTGCGATGGCGTGCCCCTCGGTGAGCGCCACCGCCGGCGGCAGGCCGCGGATGCGGACATAGGCGTTGCGCGGCAGCGCCTCCGCGGGGCCCACCGCAATCGCCAGCGGCGTACGGGCCGCAGGCTGGGCGACCATTGTCGCCGACAGCGCGATGGCCGGTCGCTGTCGCGGTTGGGCGGCGACCGGCTCAACCAGGACCAGGCACAGAAGCGCAACCGTCGTCGGCGCCAGCCGGCCTCGCCAGCAGCGAGGATCGCCGGCACGCGACGGCGCGCGGCCGGTAATGCGCCATCGACGCGAGCCTTTGCGCAGGGCACGCCTCCCTGGGTTTGGCTCAGTTGCGGCCGCGACTCCATTCGAGAAACTGCTGGAACAGTTCGCCTTCCGAGCCCACATCGGTAATACCCCGCCGTTTCAAATAGTTGGTGAAGCCGCTGCGCAAGTCGGCCTCTGCCGCACGCTGCTGGGCGGCGGTCCTGTCCAGCCACTCCTGCGCCGGCTTGAACCGGATCCAGCCAGGAACTTCAGCGGCGAGGTTCACGTCTTTCCATTTCGACCCAAAGCCTGGCTTTTGCAGCTCCGGGAAGCGGGTGAAGAAGGCGTCGGTGAAGCGCGCCACCTTCTTGTAGCGGTCGCTGCCCTCCGGCCAATTGAACACCGCCAGAATATTGCCGACGGCAACCGTCTCCACCTCCTCGCCGGAGGCAATGAGGTTGGGATATTCGGCGCTGGTGAACTTCGAGGGCAAGTAGAGGTCGGCAAGCTCGTTGGAAAACGGGATCGACAAAATGTGCAAGCCGTCACCCTTGAGGTCCGAGACCGCCCGCGCCGGCTTCGCCAGCAGGAAGGTGTGCGC
>DATFXD010000433.1:0-36335 GCA_035258605.1 Hyphomicrobiaceae bacterium
GGTCGCGGCCGGCGGCTCGGCGCCGGCCCGATCGGGCGCAGGCTTCGGGGCTGGCGGCGCCAGCGCCAGCCGCCGCGGCGGCGGGCTTAGCGCCGGGATGGCCGGCGGCCGCGGCGGCCATGCCAGCGGAGGCGGCGGGACGGCCGCAGCGGCCGGCGCCGAGGTCGAGGCGCGCGGCGTCGACGGCGACCGGGACGCTGGCGTTTTTGCCGCAGCGGTGGCCTGGCTGTCGGGTGCGGTGGCGCCGAGGCCGGCATCCCGCGGCGCGGGCGGCGCCGCCTTGCCTGCGTCTGCCCCAGCTTTCACGGTGTCATCCCCTCAGCGGATCCGCGCCATTTGCTGCGTGCCCCGGAGGGCGAAAAGAAGGCAATCCACCCGACATATCCCCGCTCGGCACGGTCGCATGCAGGCCATATGGGGAAGGCACGGTGTTCAGCCAACGACCGAATTGCGGCAGCGGCCGTTTCGACGGCTGGCGGGGCGCCGGTGTTTGACGAGCGGCGACGACGGGGACCGCCGTGCCGGGGGCGCCGGCCCTGCGTTGGCGGGGTTGCCTGGGTTGGCCCAACGCGTGGCGCTCCCGTGGTGGCGCCAGCGGTTCGCGCTTGCCGGGGGCCCGCGGCCGCGCCGGCCGCGCTCCGCGCTCAACCGGCGGCGTCGGCGTCGGCCTTGGCGGCGAACCGGCGCGCAACGTAGGCCTCGACGATCGCCTTGAATTGCTCGGCGATGTCGGGGCCTTTCAAGGTCATGGCCTTCTTGCCGTCGATGAACACCGGGGCAACCGGCGCCTCGCCAGTGCCCGGCAGCGAGATGCCGATGTCGGCGTGCTTGGATTCGCCCGGGCCATTCACGATGCAGCCCATCACCGCCAGATTGAGGTTTTCCACGCCGGGAAACGTTTGACGCCAGGCGGGCATGCGCGCGCGCAGGTAGCCCTGCACCTCGCTGGCGAGTTCCTGGAACACGGTCGAGGTGGTGCGGCCGCAACCGGGACAGGCGGCCACGATCGGCACGAACGCGCGCAGGCCCATGGTCTGCAGAATTTCCTGCGCCACCCGCACCTCGAGCGTGCGGTCGCCGCCGGGCTCCGGCGTCAGCGAGACGCGGATGGTATCGCCGATCCCCTGCTGCAGCAGCACACCCATCGCCGCCGTCGAGGCAACGATACCCTTGGAGCCCATGCCGGCTTCGGTCAGGCCCAGATGCAAGGCGTAGCGCGAGCGCTCCGCCAGCATGGCGTAGACGCTGATCAGATCCTGCACGGCGCTGACCTTGGCCGACAGAATGATGCGATTGGCGGCCAGTCCCATGGCCTCGGCGCGCTGGGCCGAAAGCAGCGCCGATTGCACGATCGCCTCGTGCATCACGGCGCGGGCCGCCAGCGGCACCGCGGCCTTGGCATTCTCGTCCATCAAACGGGTCAAGAGCTCCTGATCGAGGCTGCCCCAGTTGACGCCGATGCGCACCGGCTTGGCGTGCTTGAGCGCGATCTCGACGATGGCCGCGAACTGCCGGTCGCGCTTGTCCTTGAAGCCGACGTTGCCCGGATTGATGCGATACTTGTCGAGTGCTTCGGCACAGGCGGGATGTTCCGCCAACAAGGTGTGGCCGTTGTAGTGAAAGTCGCCGACCAGCGGTACCGAGACACCCATCTGCAGCAGGCGCTCGCGGATGTGGGGCACCGCCCTGGCCGCGTCGGCGCGGTCGACGGTGATGCGCACGAGCTCGGAGCCGGCGCGGGCAAGATCGGCCGACTGTCGTGCGGTAGCCTCGATATCGGCGGTATCGGTGTTGGTCATCGCCTGCACGACGATGGCGGCATCGCCACCGACCGTGACACCGGCGACATCGACCGGGATGGAGTGTCTGCGCACGCTCGGAGCCATCGTCGTCTTCCTCACCGCCGGTTGTGCCGAACGAGGTTCGGCGACAAGTCTAGCACGCCCCCGTCAGCGGCGATGGCGCAACATCGAGGGGAAGATAGCGGCCACGAAAAAGGCGGCCAGCATCAGCACAATCGAGGGCCCGCCCGGGGTGTCGAGCGAGACCGACAAGAACAGTCCGAGCGCCACCGACAGCATGCCGAAGATGGCCGCGAACACCGCCATCTGCTCCGGCGTCTCCGACAACGGTCGGGCGGCCGCGGCCGGCATGATCAGGAAGGCGACCGTCAGCAGCACGCCGACGATTTTGATGGCGATGGCAACGACCAGCGCCAACAGCAACACGAACGCCAGCTTGGTGTGGCCGGCGCGGGTGCCTTCCGCGGCCGCCAGGTCCTCATGCACGGAGATCGCCAACAGCGGTCGCCAAAGCCAGATCTCTAATCCCAAGGCGACGATGCCGCCGATCAGAATCCAACGCAGGTCGCCACGGCTGATGGCGAAAATGTCGCCGAACAGGAAGGTCATCAGGTCAAGCTGCGGTCCCTGCACCAGCGAGGCGGTGATGACGCCCACCGCCAGCGCTGCATGCGCAACCAGGCCCAACAGCGTGTCGAACGGCACCAGGTTCTGGCGGCCGAGCAGGACCAGGCTGCCCGACACCAGTAACGTCACGATCAGCACGCTGGTCGTCAGATTGACGGCGAGTGCCAGACCGACGGCGATGCCGATCAGGCCCGACTGCGCCACCGCCTCGCCGAAGTACGCCATCCGCCGCCAGACCACGAAGCAACCGAGCGGCGCGGCGACCAGCGCCAGGCCCATGCCGCCGAGCAGGGCGCGCATCAAGAAGGGTTCGGTCACTCGAGCTCCTGCGTGCCAGGGCCGGTCGATCCGGGCGGCCGCGGTAGGCCGGTGAGATCGTGACTGTGGTCGTGGTGGTGCTGGTAGAGGCCGATGGCGCGCGAGGCATTAGGACCGAACAGGCGACTGTACTCGGGATGCTGCGCCACCGAGTGCGGCACGCCCGAGCAGCAGACGTGGTGATTGAGGCAGACGACGCGGTCGCTTTGCGCCATGACGATGTGCAGGTCGTGGGAGACCAGCAGCACGCCGAAGCCGCGCTCGGAGCGCAGGCGGCCGATCAGGGTGTAGAGTTCGGCTTCGCCGGCGTAGTCCACGCCGCGCACCGGTTCGTCGAGCACCAACAGCTCGGGCGCGCGCGCCAGCGCGCGGGCCAGGACCACGCGTTGGAGTTCACCACCAGAGAGTTCGGACAGCTGCCGCTCAAGCAGGCTGCGCGCGCCGACCTCGGTCAGCGCCTGTTCGATCGCCTCGCCGCCGGCCTGTCCGCCGAGCGCCACGAAGCGGGCGACCGTGAGCGGGATGCTGCGATCGAGATCGAAGCGCTGCGGCACGTAGCCGACACCGAGACCCGGCCTGCGCCGCACATGCCCACGATCGGGCACCAGGATGCCGAGCAGCACACGCACCAAGGTGGTCTTGCCGGCACCATTGGGACCGATCAGGGTGACGATCTCGCCGGCCTTAACCTCGATGTCGACGTCCTGCAGCAGGCTGCGCCCGGCGCGGATCACGCCGATGCCGCGCGCGCCGATGAGCTCACCCGAAGGCCGGCGATCGGCCAGGCTGCCAGGGCCGACACTGGCGCCGGGTGCGGCGTAGGACACAACCCCGTTCCAGGCGCGCGGCTCGTGGGAATTTTGGCCACTGGGCATAGGTGTTTGCTGCGGCTGACGCTCACGCCCGTCCATGATCTGGCTCCTGCGCCGCCTCGGCACAATTGGCGCACAAGCCCCACACCTCTACCACCGCCTGCTTGGCCGAAAACGCCACCTGAGCCGCCGATTTGTCGATCGCCTGGAACACGCTATCGGCGTCGACCTCGGCCACCAACCGGCAGCTTTCGCAGGCGAGCACCAGCTGGCGGCGCGCGTGGCCGGCGTGGCAGGCAAAAAAGGCATTGCGGCTCTCGAACCGGTGCACGATCCCGACCCCGACCAGCGCGTCGATCGCCCGGTAGACCGAAATCGGTGCCAGCCGCTCGCCGCCGGCCGCCAGCCTGGCCAATACCTCGTAGGCGCCGACCGCCTTGTGCGAGGCGGCGATCTCCGCAAACACTGCTCGGCGCAGTCCGGTGAGTTTCAAGCCCTTGTCGGCGAAGGCCTTGCCCGCCCGGTCCATGGCCTCGGCAAGGCAATGGCCGTGATCGTGCTCGGGTGCGGGAAAGGCGGCGCTGGAGTGGATTTGCGTCATCGGCCCCTTATAGCACCGGGGCGGTGCCATGCCATCCACGAGCGCGGAAAACATCAGATATTCTTGCGCCGGCTCGAATGCGCTAAAACCGGATACGCGGGCGGAGATGGCGCCACGCGTCGGCTGGCGCTGCCGATAGCGTCAAGGCCGAGGTGCGGCGCACGTCACGGCGCCGACGCGACCAAGAGACCAAAGCGGACCGAGAGCAGCCGCGGCAGCGGCCAAAGCACAACACCAGCACGCGGAGGCCGCATGCCGCACCGCATCGAGATCCTGGAAGGCGACATCACCACGCTCGACGTCGAGGCGATCGTCAACGCCGCCAACCGCAGCCTCCTGGGGGGCGGTGGTGTCGACGGAGCCATCCACCGGGCCGCCGGGCCGCAGTTGTTGGCGGAGTGCCGCACGCTCGGCGGCTGCGAGACGGGAGAGGCCAAGATCACCCGCGGCTATCGGCTCAAGGCCCGGCACGTGATCCATACGGTGGGACCGGTGTGGCACGGTGGCGGCGGTGGCGAGGCGGAGCTGCTGGCCAAGGCCTATGCCAATAGCCTGCGGCTTGCGCGCGACAACGGCGCCTGGTCGGTCGCCTTCCCCGCCATCTCGACGGGCGCCTATGGCTTCCCGGCCGACCGCGCCGCCGACATCGCGCTTGCCACCGTGGCCGACGCGTTGCGCCTCGAACCGCGCTTTAGCCGGATCGTGTTCTGCTGCTTCTCGGCGGCCGCGGTGGCCGAGCACGAGCGCGCGCGGCGTGCGCTCGATCGCGCCCGCGCGCCTTAACGAATCTTAATGCCGGCGACGCCAGGGCGCGTTGCTGGCCAAACGAATGCTTGAGCCGACAACGGCTTGCATAAATCTCTTCTACTCGCGTGCGATGTTGCATGGCGCACCGCGCGCCCCATGTCGGCCGGCGGCCGCATTGCAAAGGCGCGGCGGCACAACAATATCGCCCCAATGGCGCCCAGCTGCCGCCGCCTTGGCGGACCAAGTTGGAAAGCGGTGTGGAGCTGCAAGGGTAGCGGGAGAAACTTGCGAATGGAGGGCTTCGACGTCAAGGCCGCGCTGGATGCGCTGATAGCCTTCCTTGTACAGAATCAGATCCTGCTGCTGGTAACGCTCGGGCTCTTTATTTTGTTTCGGCGCAGCGGCTTCTTCGCCCGCGTCCGACACGGCATCGAGAAAGCCGTCACCAACAATTGGCAGCTCACCCTGCTGGCATCGACCGGCGTGGCGCTGTCGCTGGCCTCGGCCTACACCACCTGGGACGGCTTGCGCAATTTCACGCGTGCGCCGCTGTTGTCGTTGGCGATTGCCTTCGGCATTCAAGGCGTGATGCTGATCGTGGCCTGGCTGATCGGCGAAAGCTTCGCCGTGGGCATGAACCAGCGCGCCGCCGACGGCCGTCGCCCGCGCCTGGCGGATGCCGTCGTCGGCATGCTGCTCGGCGTTACCCTGGTCGGTCTGCTTTTTTACTGGGTGCTGCAGCACTACGACGCCATCACGCTCACCAATGCCACGGGCTTCCACGCCGACCCGGCCAAGGTCGGCGCCATCGCCCTCTACTTCCTGATCGGCCTGGTGTTGATCGCGATCGTGGGCTTTGGCTCCCGACGCGGTGGCGAGATCACCAGCTCCTATGCGCAGAGCTTGCGGCTGATGCTCAAGAACGCCGTGCTGTGGGTGATGTTTCTCGCCGCCATGACCGCCTCGGTGTTCTTCTCGTTTGATTCCCACTTCAACGCGATCTTCCCGGCAGAGGCCCGCGCCCGCGCCGCCGAGATCCGCACCACCAGCCAGATCGGGGCGACCATCGCCGACATCGGTGCCTTGGCGCAGCGCCGCCAGCTCCAGGAGGCCGAGCGACTGTTTGAGACCGATGGCTGGCAGGGGTACGACCGACAGCTGGTCGCGCTCAGCCGCCAGGCGCAGGACGCCCAAGGCGAGATCGAGAAGTATTTCGTTGACCAGATGGAGCAGCGGCGCCGCAGCATCAATCAGCAGCAGGAGCGCATTGCCACCGCACAGAGCTCCCAGGCTGGTCTTGCCAACAAAAAGCTGTCGTTGACCGACGAACTGTCGCGGCTGAGGGCCGAGCGACCGGGCCTCGCCGCCGAATACGCCCAGCACCGAGCCGAGCTCGACGCCAAGGCCAAGGAGATCGATGCCAAGCGCGTCGAGGGCATGGCCGAGAACCGCGGCGTGGAGGGCAGCATGCGGCAGGGCAAGGGCCCGGTCTATCGCCAACGCATGAGCGAGCTCGCCGTGCTCCACGATCAGTACAAGATCAAGGAAGAGCGCGCCAAGGACGCCTACAAGCGCCTCAACACGGTCGAGACCCGCCTGGCGCAGGTCGAGCGGGAACTCGCCAGCATCGACGGCGATCTCGCCAAGCTCAAGGGCGAGGCTCAGACCGCCGAGCAGCGCATCAAATCGACGCTGACCACCGGCGACAGTGACGAGGGCGGCAAGCTCGATCCGTCTCGCGTGCTGCCTCAGTTCGAGCGGGCGCGCGCGGCCTTCCGCCAACAGCCGAACGTTGACCGGTTGGCCGGCCTGCAACAGCAATGCAGCACCATGCTCGCTGCCATGGCGAGCACGGAGGCCACCAAGCCGCGCGTGCGGCAGATCGATTGCGATCCCAAGCAGGCGGCGGAGGCCGCCGGCCGCCTGTTTCAGCTCAACGCCGGCATCGCTTCGTTCCAGGACCGCTGCGCCGGCGGCGACAAGCTTGCCGCCTTTACCACCACCGACACCCTGCTCGCCTTTGGCCGCCGCTGTCTGCAGGATTCCGGCTTGATCAGCCAGGATGCGACCGAGGTCGGCGCGCGCCTGGCGGCGATCGAAATGAACCGGGACGACAAGGCACACCGTTTCGTAGTGACCTGGAACGCCTTCCTCGACGGCAATCGCCTGGCCTACCTGGCGCTGATCCTTGCCATCGGCGTCGATTCCTTGGTGTTCATGTCCGGCCTGTTCGGGGCGCAGGCGCTGCGCTCGCCGCTGTCGGACGTGCCGAGCCCGAAGGCGCGCAGCGCCGAGCAGCTGCAAGCGGTGATCGACACCGCGCTGTTGCCGCACACCTACGAGAACGCCCGGCTCATCCTCAATGCCATGCGGCCGATGGCGGCGCGCGACGGCTTCACGCAGCGCCTCACGGTGCGGGAGGATGATCCGCACGCCCCCGACCTCAACCGCCTACTCAATGCCGGTGCCACCATCGGGGCGGTGCGTCATGTCGAGGCCAACCACTACGAGCTGCGCTCCGAGCTGTTCGAATATCTGTCGCTGGTGGCCAAGAAGTCGTTCGGCAGCGACAAGTCACAGGTTGCGCTGGCCGAGCTCGAGCGCATTATGGCGGTCTCCCTGCTGCCCGATGTCCGCGACAACGTCGAGACGGTGTTGCGCTACGTGCACCCGATCGAGGATCGCCCGACCTTCCTGGAGCGGTCCGAGTTCACGGCGGAGATCAGGCTGCACGAGGTCGACCGGCTCGATCGCAAGGTGGTGCGCAATGCGCTGAACGCCGGCGCCACCATGGACGCCGTCCAGCGCGCCAACAACAGCCACTACTTCGTGAGCCGCGACTTCTATAAGACGCTGGCCCGCATCCGGGCACGGTTTCTGGTTGCCGCCGGGCCGCGGGCGCTCAGCGTCGCCTCCGGCGGCGGCGCCCCACAGCCGGGCGGCCGGTTGCGGCCCGGGCCGCATCCGGCCCTTTCCGGCGCGGCCGGCGAAAGCGCGCGCGAACCGCGCCGCCTGGGACAACGGCTGGCGGACCTGGGGCCGCGCGGTTTGAGCGAGGAGGCGATGGCGGAGGAGATCCGCGGCGAGCTGTTGCAGGCCATGGGCCTGACGCGCGCCGCCGCCGCCCGTCTGCAGCAGGGCGCCGTGCGCGATGAGGCTGCCGCGGCGCTGGCCGCGCTCACCCGCTTGGCGCACAGCAATCCGCGGCTCGGTCAGTTGCTGAAGCAGCTCGAGGACAGCAAGAACGCGGCGCTGGCCCAGAAATTGGCCGACTTGCGCCGCGCCTACGCCGGCGATGTCCGGCGCCTCAAGCGCCTGGACGAGGAGGCACAAGGCCTGAAGTCCGCCACCAAGGCGCTGCTGCTGTTGCCGGAGACCGGTCTGTTGCAGGAGCTGATCGAGCGGCTCGAGGAAGCGGCGCGTTCGGACGGCGGCCAGGCTACGGGCGAGGCCGAGCTCACCGGCCTGTTGCGCGCGGTGCAGGCCGAGATCCAACGCATCGACAAGTCGCATCCCGAGGCCTGGAAGACGGTCGCCGACATGCTGGCCGACCGCCGCAGCGACCCGCCGACCCACACCATTCGCGAGCTCAACCCGGCCAACCAGCAACCGATCTGAGCCAAGCTCACGGGCGGCGGCGCGGTCGCCGCCGCCGACCGCCTCATTCCTTGAAGGCAACGATGCGCTGGCGCTGTTCGCCCAGCCCCTCGATCTTGAGGGTCATGACGTCGCCGGCCTTGAGCCACTTGGGCGGCTTCATGCCGAGCGCGACCCCGGGCGGGGTGCCGGTGGTGACCACATCACCAGGCTCCAGCACCATGAATTGCGAGATGTAGTGCATCAAATGCTGGATGCCGAAAATCATGGTTTCGGTGTTGCCGGTCTGGCGGCGTTCACCGTTGACATCGAGCGTCATGGCCAGCGCGTTGACGTTCTTGATGTCGTCGCGGGTCACCAACCACGGTCCCAGCGGGCCGAAGGTCTCCGCGCACTTGCCCTTCATCCACTGGCCCCCGCGCTCGGCCTGGAAATTCCGCTCCGAGACGTCGTTGCAGATGGTGTAGCCGGCAATATAGCTGAGCGCCTCGCTCTCGGGGACATAGCGCGCGCGGCGGCCGATCACGAAGGCGATTTCGACTTCGTAGTCGAGCTTGAGTGAGCCCTTGGGGATCATCACGTCGTCGTTTGGCCCGACGATGCAATTGGGCAGCTTGTTGAACAGGATTGGTTCCTTGGGGATTTCCGCACCCGTCTCCTTGGCATGATCGATATAGTTGAGCCCGACGGCGATAAAGTTCGCGACGCGGCCGACCGGCGGGCCAAGCCGCACGCCCGCCGGCGCCGCCGGCAGCGCCCGCGGGTCGAGTTGGCGCAGCTTGTCGAGGCTGGCGGGCGCCAAGGTATCGCCGGTGATGTCGGCGACGTGCTGAGACAGGTCGCGCACGACGCCGTCGGCGTCGATGATGCCTGGCTTCTCGGCGCCGGGTGCGCCAAAGCGAACGAGCTTCATGCCGGGTTTTCCTTTCTGGCTGGTCGGGGCAGCACCCCAATGGCATCGGGTCGGCTATCGGCACCCGGGCGCCGTCTCTCGTCAAGAGGTGACCGGTCGGTGCGCACGGAAGCGTCCAGCCATGGTGACGCCCAGGGTTATGCACAGCCCCCGGAATTGCAGCCATGGTGCGCAATGGTCACGCGCTGGCGTTGGCCCGAGGCCACACTCGCCACACGCCACCCGTGGTCGCCCTCTAAAACAGGTTTACGACCAAATAGATTCCGACGCCGACGAAAGGAGCCATGGCACACGCCAATGCCATGATCAGAAAGGACTTGTCGATCACCACACCACCCCGCACTACAACACGCGAACCCGGCTGGATCAGCCCCGTTTCCAGCCTGAGTGGACAGCACAACCCTCAGATCTATCCACCCATAGAATAGGGCAAAAGCCGGCTAAATGCACGTGTTTTGCTGCGATTAGGAGGCGGTCGGAGTTTCGCATTGCAGCAAACAGCGGCGGGTTTTCCGCGCGCCGTCAGGCGAACAGTCTAAGCTGCTTTTCGTCCTGGCCCTTGGTCTCACGCGCCAGCTGTTCGATGCGGTCGAACGGGACCTGTTCGGCAACGATCAGCGATTTCTGGGCCCGCATCGGCCGCACCAATCCTTCCTGCACCAGATGGAACTCGCCAACGGTTTGTCCGGGCAGCACGGCGCCGGGATCGAGCCCGGACTCGCTCTGGAAGGCGGCGCGCAGCTTGCGCAGCGCCGTCTCCTCGCGGACCCGACCGATGAACCAGGAGGTGATCTGGTCGCGCGATTTGTAGTCGAGATCGCCGGGCGACTGGGTGGCCAGCATGATGCCAAGCCCGGCCGAGCGGGCGCGTTTCAGCAGGCTCTGCAGGGGCTCGGCGGTGGCAGGTTTGGCATTGGCCGGAATGTAGAGGTCGGCCTCATCGAGCATCACGACCGCCTGCAGTTCGTCGTTGGGATTGCGCTGGCAGAAGCGCAGCGCCTCGGACAAAAATTGCGATACCCAAAACAGGATGTTCTCGTTGTCGCCCAAGAAGCCGGTGTAGATGATCGACAGGCGGGTGCGCCCGTCGGTGCGCCCATAGCGGCCCATGCCGAGCAGCGAATCCATGCGCAGCGGCTCGCCGCCGGCCTCGAACAAGGCGGCGTTGCGATGGCGCAAGCTGTCGAGCTGGGCCACCAGGTCGCGGCGGATGCGGCCGGACGGATCCATCCGCTGCGTCAGTTCGGTGAGCTCGGGATCCTCGTCCTCCAACAGGTAGATGAGATCGGCAAGGGTCACCTCCTTGCTGAAGCGGCTGCCCAGGATGCGCAACGCCACCGACAGGGTGCCCGACTGTTTCTGGTGCGTGGCCGAGTTCTTGAAGTGCAGCATTTCGCCGAGCGCGGCGGCGGACATGTTGGCCAACAGCTGCTGTTCCTGGTCGGGCAGTTCATTGATGCCGTTGGGCAGCAGCGTGATCGAGATCGGTCGGCCCGAGGCCCGGCCGGGGGTATAGACGGCGACATCGATCGAATCGGCGAGTTTCTCCCGTTCGCCGCGGCGCTCGGAGAACTCGCCATCGTGGGCGCGCCAAACGTCCGGGTTGGCGTAGGAACACAAGTCGCCCTTGCGGTCGATCAGCACCACCGGGGTGCCGCGCAGCAGCAGCTGCTCGATGATGCACAGCGCGAGCGTGGTCTTGCCCGAGCCAGAGCCGCCGAGCACCGCGGCGTGCCGCCGCAACACGTTGTGGTTGAGGGTGATGCTCTTGTTGGACTTGAGCGCCCGCCCGGCCAGGATGCTGGCGGCGGCGTCGCCGGCCTCATCGAGCAGCACGGACAGCGGCAGGTCGGCATCCTTGCCGACCTCACCGGGCGCGAGCGAGGGGTGCGCCCCCCAGCCGGTCCAGTCGGCCGCCGAGGCGAAGCTCTGATAGCCGAGGGCGCCGGAGGTGTCGGCGGCGGCGGTATCGGCCGGCCGGGTCAACTCGGGCTCGCTCGCGGCCGCAGCCGGATCCGCCGGCCTGCGCCCCAGCAAGTCGAGGCGCAACAGCTGCGCCAGCGAAGCGATGTCGGAGAGCAGCTTGGTGCGCTCGAACCATTGCGCAAACCCCGCGCTGCGTCGCTGCTGGGCGTGGAACTCGCATACCATCTGCATGCGCTCCCACTCCGGGATCGGCGCCAGCACCGAGCGCCCGCCCAGCTCCCTGAACTTGCGCAGCACCTGGCCAGTCTGGTTCTTCTTGTTGGGCGGGAACTCGCTGGCGCGCAGCACAAAGGCGCTGCGGTTGCCCAAAGAGGCGAGCAGCTTGTCGAGTTGCCGCTTCAAGCCACCGCCCTGGATCGGACGATTGCACAGAAATACCCGCGCCTCGCTGACGTGGCCGTTCTCATGCCGCAGGCTCAAGTCCAGCGCCGGCAGGTCGGCGCCGAGGTCGAGGCGCCTGGCGACGACATCGAGCTGCCCGCCCCATTCGGCACGCGACAAGGTCAGCGCATTGGTCAAGATGGTCATCAGTTCGTGGTCGTCGGCGGGGATCTCGGCCTCCGCCTGGGCCGTGAACCGGTCCCAGCGCTCGTGGAACTCGACCTGCGCCAGTTCGCTGCCGGCGGCATCGTCGCGGCCAAAGCCCAGCGCGGCGGCAAGCGTGGAGATAAAGCCGCCTCGGTCCGGCTCGGTCTCGACGTCGGCCCCGCTCGCCTGCTCGCGCACGCGCGTCTGGGCAAGCTCGAGAATGCGGCGCGTCGACAGGCCGCTGAACTCCTCGAAGAACTGCGGACCGAACACGGCCAGCGGGTCCATGTCGCCGTGGTTGGCATCGGCGCGCATGCGCTTGGCGATGATGAGCTGGGCTTCCTCGGCGGTGCGCGCTTCCTGCAGGGAAACCGGCCCCGCCTTCTCGATGCGATCGATGTAGGACTGCGCCAGCACCTCGCGCACCTTGCCGTAGAAGTCACCAAGGCAGGAGACCAGCACGATCGAGGTCGGCACCCGATTGGCGATCTGAATCAAGTCCCGGGCCGCCTTCTGGAAGCGCTCGTGGTAGTCGTCGAAGAAGCGCAGATCCTCGACCTGATCGATGCACACCACCAGCGCGGCGCCGTCGACGGTCCACATCAGTCGCCCGAGCGATTCGATGATCTCGAAGGCCCGCCCCTCGCCAAGGTTGGGTTCCAACACCGCCACCGCCTCGGCCGACAGCTCGCTCAGCTGCCGACCGTACAAGTACTGGCGCACGCGCTGGTCGATGCGCGGATCGGAGCGCTGCAGATAGAGCAGTGCACGGACGATATTGATGTCGAGCGCCTGCTCGGCGAATTTTGGTGCCGCCACGATTTGGTCCGCCAGCGCCAACACCAACTTGGCGAGCTGGGCGTCGCTGAGTTTGGCGTCGCGCAACTTGTCGATCAGGGCCGCATCGATGGCGGCGGTGTCCTCGGTCAATCGGCGCGTGAGGCGCTTGAGGCCGGTCTCGCCGCCGGTGTCGGGGTCGTAGGGCTTTTCCAGCGAATTGACGAGGCGGCGCAGATAGTAGTCGGCGTAGTTGGCGACATCCGGCGTCATCTGTGCATAGCCGACGTAGGCCTTGCCGGAGCGATGCGCCGAGGTCCTAAGCGCCCGAATGAGGTGGGTCTTACCGGCGCCCGACTGACCGTGGAACAAGAGGATCCGCGCCTGTCCAAGCGCCCCCTGGCCGGTGGTCACCGTGTCGAGCAGCTCGTTGAACTTGCGGCGTGCGTGCGCGTGCACGATCTCGACATCGACGGGATCGGCGCGCCAGATATCGTCCTCCCAGGTGATGGAGTGCTCGAAAGCCGCCGACAGTCGGTCCAAATCGGGCGTGGACTCAACCTCCATGCGCATGTCACCTCAACGTGATGTTAGGTCGAGACGAGCCGCGACATCAGCCATCGACCCGCACGAAATGAAACACGGTGTTCTTGTAGACGACGGCAGACTCCTGCACGTCCTTGATGCTGTTCTTGTCTTTGAGATCGGCGTTGACCAGGGCCAGTTGGCCGCTGCGATGCGCCTCGACCAGCATGCATTTGAATTCGATTTCGGAAAGACCCCAATCGCTGTGCAGCCGATCGAGCGCGCGCCAGACATGGGAGATATAGGCCTTGCGGTCGCCGACCCAACCCTGCGCCTGGTGCGCCGCCTGGCGGCGCACCTCGCTGACGAAGCCGTTAAGATCGGGGCGGAGCGTTGCTGGTATTGCCGGCGGCGGCGCGGCGACCGGCGCGGGCGTCAGGTTTGCCGCCGGCAGGCTTGCCGTCGGCCGCGGCAGCGGCCGGCGCACCGGTGGCGCCGCGAGTTCGACGACATTGGCGAAATAAGCGCTGAGCACGGCGCGGCGAAGGGCCTCGATATCGGCCGGCTTGGCGCCAAGGTGCTCGGCGGCCAAGGCCGCGATCAGTCGTGAATCGGTGCCGAAGTCGCGCGGTGAGCGCGCCAGCTGCCCGGCCAATAGCCGCGCCGCCTTGGCCGGCAGTCCGCCCTTGCCAGCGAGACCGGCGCCGAGCCCATTGCCGAAGGCGCGCGTCAGTGCCAGCGCCGCCAACGCCGAACGCAGCCGCGCCGGCGTGGCGATGCCCTTGATCTTCAGCTTGAACGCCGTCTGTACGATGGCCGCGCGCAGCCCGTCTGGCCGCGCCAAACGTGCCAGCTCCTTGCCCGCCAGGCGGTCGAGCCCCAGCGCCTTGGCGACGAGACGCACCTCGCGCAGCTCATGCCAGTCGCGGGGCAGCTGTCCGCGCAGGCCGAGAAAACGGCGGGCGGATTTGGCGCCGGCCGCCGTGAGGTTGAGCCCAGCGGCGGTTTCGGCGACGAGGCCGTTGGCAATCAGGGCGTCAATCTGACGATCCAAGCGCGCGCGCCATGGCGCCGGCGCCAGCCGCTGGGCCGCGATCGAGCCGAGATCCTGCGCCAGCGCGCTGCGGGTGGCGGGACCGCCGGCGGCGATTCGCACGAGGGCCAGCTGGCCAAGCCGCTCGCTGCCCGGCGAGGGGCGTTCGAGCGCACAGGTAAGCGGTGCGGCCGACATGGCCGATGGCCTCCCGTTCCTTGGGCCCGCGCGTGCAATGGCGCAGGGGGGTTGCTGCCACCGCCGGACGCGCGAATCACCGGAGGCTAAGGCAGACAATGAAGAAGACGGCCGTGCCCGCCAAGGCCTCCGTGCCCGGCGCCCGCCGGACGCCGGCCGGCCAGGCCGCCGCGCTGGGTGGGGAGAATCGTTGCGAAACACCAACTTGGCCCAACTCCGGTCACGATTGCGTTGTCGGATCGCGGGTCAAGACAGGGCACATCACGTAAGCTCCGAGGGAATCGCGGTCGACGGGGAACGCGAGGGGCGGATCGCTTGCATTTTTGAGCCCTGTAACCCGATTTGCGAGGGTTGCGCCGGCAGTGTTAACGCCGAGTTAACGGCTGCGCGCCATCCTGGTCCGGTCGCGTATCCCTTTTTGGGGAGGCCAACATGTATCGCGTAGTGGTCCCGGCACTCCTTTCGGCGTTGCTTGCCGGCTGTGGCATGGCGGCATCGCCGTTAACGGCGGGCTTTGCCAGCTCTGGCCAGCCCACCTCGTCAACCCCACCGCGCCTGCAGTCCGCCAACGCCGAGACCGCCCTTGCCGAACCGCCGGCGAGAAAGGCGGCAGCGACGGACAAGGCCCCCAAGGGAACCTTCGAGCAGGCGCCGCATGGTGCGCTGGCCGATCGCGACTACAGCAAGACCGCGCTCGACGTGGAGAAGGCCCGCCTGCTCATCAACGACTACCGCAAACAGCACGGCTTGAAGCCGCTGAAACTCAACACCGCGCTCAACGAAGCCGCCAAGCTGCACTCGCGCGACCTGGCCAAGTGGGACCGCATCTCCCACTACGGCTCCGACGGCTCCAATCCCTGGGATCGCGTCAAGCGCGTTGGCTACAATGCCAAGGTCGCCGCCGAAAACGTCGGCACGGGTCAGGTCAACATCGAGGAGGTGCTGAAGGGCTGGGAGGCGAGCCCGGGGCACAACAAGAACCTGCTGCTGCGTGACGCCGAGCACATGGGCATCGCGCTGGTGCAAGACCCGCGCACCGAATTTAAGACCTTCTGGACCCTGCTGGTCGGCTCGCCCCTATAAGCCGGCCACCACCGCCAACGCATGGGGCGCGCGGGCGGGGCGGCAGCGCTACGCCAAATGCGCGCATCCTCAATCCCACAAGCCCTACGGTTCGTGCGTGCGCGAGGCGGCGCCGAGGGGATCACGGCGTGGTTTGCTTGAGGCCGATGCCGACAGCGGCCGGCGGGGAAGGCCATGGCCAACCCTTGCGGGCGCTCACTCCGGTCCCGCCGACCCGTGACGCAGCTCGGCACGCTGGCGCACGCGCTCGGCCACGGTGGCCCACACCCAGCTGCGGCCGGGGTCGCCTTTGAGGCCGTGCAGGGTCGAAAAGAACTCGGCGACGTCCGCCGCCCAGCTGCCGTGGCGGCCTTCGAGCATGGCCACCATCGCCTCCACGTCGAGGGGTATCGGCGTCAAGTCGTGATGCCATTGCCACCCCGAAGTCATGCGCGTCCCCAAGTCTCACTTCGCTCAACACGAGTTCGATCGAACGGCTAAGCAAGTTTGGCGCCAACCGCACGCTCTTGGCGCCTGCGGGGGGCCAACGTGGTGATTAGAAGAGCCATCATTTAAAGGTTGGGTTAACGGCGCCGCAGCAGGGCCGCCACCAGCCGTACCGTCGCCAATCCCGCAAGCGCTGGCCCGCGCGGCGGCCACGGGTGCGTGTCAGGCTGGCACGTCGCGGCGCCGGCTGTTGCCGGGATTGCCCCAGGTTGGGCGGAGGCCGGCGCTGGTGCGAAGGGCAGGCCCCGGCCGCTGCGCCGGTAGGGTCGACGTTAGTTGGCTCCTGGCTTATCGGAGCGCGCCTTGCCCGCCACCGGGTGTGCCTTGGCGTCGGGCTTGCTATCGGCCGCCTCGGCGACGGCTTTGGGCTTGCGCTTTTGCACCTTGGCAACCGGCCGCCGGCGACGCGTGCCGCATTCGTAGGAGATGACGGCCTGGCGCATGGTCATGGGTCCCTTGGCGTCTTCCGCCATTGGCAGGCTGTCGAGGCTTTGTGGGGCGAACAGCATCTTCCAGGCCTGGGTCTGAAAGCCATGCTCGAGCAGGCTCGCAGCCCGTGTCGTGCGTTCGCGTCCGGTTGCCTCTCCCAACACCACCGCAACCAACCGCTTGCCGTCGCGCGTGGCGCTGGCCACGACATTGAAGCCGCTGTCGCAGATGAAACCGGTCTTCAGTCCATCGGCGCCTTCATAGTTGGCAAGCAAGCCGTTGTGCGTGCGCAGGTGACGGTTGCCGATGCGCATATCCATCATCGCCCACAGCGGCGCATATTGGGGATAGTCCTTGATGACGGCCATCGACAATTTGGCGAGATCGCGCGCGGTCGTCACCTGTTCCGCCGCCGGTAGCCCGTTGGCGTTGACGAACTTGGTGCGGGTCATGCCGAGCCGAGCGGCGGTGGCGTTCATCTTCTCGACGAAGGCGTCCTGGGAACCGGCGACCGCCTCCGCCAGCATCACCGCGACATCATTGGCCGACTTTATGATCAGCGCCTGCAGCGCGGTCTCGATCGTCATTTCGGCGCCGACCGGGAGGCCAACCTTGCTCGGCGGTTGGCTATTGGCGAGTTCCGAGCAGCCGATCTTGGTCTCGAGCGTGACCTTGCCGGTCTTGACGGCGTCGAACACGACGTAGGCCGTCATGATCTTGGTGAGCGAGGCGGGATGCCACTGATTGTCTTGGTCTTCGGCATAGAGTACCGCGCCGGTCGTCGTATCGAACAGCAGCGCTGGACCCGCCCACGTCGGCAACGCGTAAAGGCCAATGGCCGCCGCCAGTACTCTCGTGATCTGCGCCAGCATCAATGTCCCTCAATCCGTTGCTACGCTGTCCCGCGATTCTAACGGTAGAAATGCGACTCAGTGCCCTCCCGATGGTAATAATCTTTCGTGTGTCCGCCGCACAATCAATGATGCATCTCGATTGCGGCCAGAGCCGGCCCAAGTCGCTCGCCGCCGCCGATCTGTGGCAGGGAAGGCTCAAGCTTGGCCTCGGCCTCCCAGCGCGTGATCAACTCGCGGGCGCGCTCGAAGGCCCGCACGAACGACGTCTCGGTGCGCAACGCCCGATTGAAATAGGCCTCGCCGAAGTAGGTCCACTGGCGGCGGTCGTCGCAACCAAACGAGCTGCGGTCGGCCCGGGCGGCCGCGATCACCAGCGTGGTGGGGTCCGCCAGCGCCGGCAAGAAGCTGCCCGAGTGGCAGGCCGACAGCACGATAACGCTGTTCTTGATGCCCGCCCGTTTCAGCATGTCCTTGAGTTCCGCCGGCCGCAAATGCCGCAAGCCAAAGTGCGGCATCTCGACCACGAACAGGCCGTCCTGGCCGTGCGAGGTCAGGAACAGGAACAAGACGTCGCGGCTGGGGTTCATGACCTTGCCCACATGCTGCAAGGTCCGCTCCAGGTTGCCGGTGCTGGCCATTGGCAGCTCAGCTAGCGTACTGGCGTGATTGACGAGGGCCACCGACCGGCCCTGGGTGCCATAGCGCTCATCGAACAGCCGGCGCACCGACAGCACCTCGCGCTTGAAGACGGCTTGCGGGCCGTAACCGGCAAAGCCCACAAAGTAGAGCTGCGGGTGACTGGCCGCCGGTTGCACCGGTGCCAGTGCGCGGTCGAGCAACACCGTCTGCCGCCGCAAGGTGTGGGCGATATCGGCGGGCTGGCGCTGGGCGCCGTACACCGGATCGAGGACGGCGATAGAGAGGAGGCCGACGAGGCCACCGATGACACACAGCAGTGCCCGGTGCTGCCGCCCGCCCAAGATCCTCCGCCGCATACCCATGGGCCATCCCTTTGCGTCAAAATTCCAAACCGGCAAAACGCTTGGCCCTCCCTACCAGGTACCCAGCAATCGATGCGCCGCAGCACCGGATGCCACTCAACTCCCCGCCGCCGCCAGATCCTAACGCGTCAAGGGCATGACCTCTTCGGCGAACCGCTGCATCCGCTCAAGGGTCTCGGCAACGCCAGCTGCCTGAAAGGTGAGGCACAGGTGGCGCACGCCGGCCTTGGCCAGGGCCGCGACATCGGCGGCCATGTCCTGCGAGCTACCGGTCAGCATGCGACGCGTCTGATCGGTGCGCGTTTGCGCCGTCCAGGCCACCGGCCACAGCACGATGAAGCCGACATCGATGCTGGCGGGATCACGCCCGGCCGCGGCCGCGGTGCGCGCCAGTTCGGCGATCCCCGCGCTCAGCCGCTCTGGGGTGTCGAGGCGATAGTGCGGATTGTTGGAGGCCGGATACCAGCCGTCCCCAACCCGGACGACGCGCCGTAACGCGGCCGGACTTTCCCCGCCGATCCAAATCGGCGGATGCGGCTTGCGCACCGGCTTGGGCGCAAAAATCAGGTCGTTGAAATTCGCGTGCGTGCCGACGAACGCCGGACTGTCCTCGGTCCAGAGCACCTTGAAGGCGGCAATGAACTCATCGGTCGCCGAGCCGCGGTCGGCGAACGGCGGGGCGTCGAGGGCCTCGAACTCCTCCTGCAGCCAACCGGCGCCGCAGCCGACGATCAGCCGTCCCTGGCTCAGGATGTCGATGGTGGCCAGCATCTTGGCGGTCAGCACCGGCTGGCGCTGTGGCACCACCATCACCGAGGTCAGCAGCGCAAGGCGCTCCGTGCGTCCGGCAAGAAAGGCCAAGGTTGCAAGCTGATCGAGGCATTCGCCGGCGCTGGCGCCGGCCCAGATGTGGTCCTCGCTGTAGGGGTACTTGGAGCCGATACCGCGGGGCACGATGACATGATCGTTGACGCCCATGAAGCCGAAACCCAGGCGTTCGGCGCCGGCGGCAACCGCACAATAGCCCTCGCGCGTACTGAGTGCGCCGCGCGTTGCCGTGGCCACGCCGAAGTCCATGTCAGCACCTCTTTTCACAAGCCCGTCCGGCACGGACTATAGGGGGCCCGTCCGGCACGGACTATAGGGGGAAGGAGCCGATCCTGTCAGCCGTGGTGGCGCCGGACGCGGTGGCATGGTCACACGTCGAGGTTTGCCACCGCTAGCGCATTGGTTTGAATGAATTCGCGGCGGGGCTCGACAATGTCGCCCATCAGCCGCGAGAAAATCTCGTCGGCCTCGCCCAGGTCGCCGATCTTGACCTGCAGCAAGGTGCGCGTGTCCTTGTCGAGCGTCGTTTCCCAGAGCTGGTCGGGGTTCATTTCGCCCAGCCCTTTGTAGCGCTGCATGCTGGTACCCTTGCGACCGGCATCGTAGACCGCATCGAGCAGACTACGGGGCCCGTAGACCATCGTTTGGCTGTCCTTGCGCCGCAAGCTGGCCGGTGCGGCGTAGATCTCCTCCAAGTGGCTATGCCGCTCGTTGAGCCGGCGCGCCTCCAGCGAGCCGAGCAGGGCACGGTCAAGGGTGTGCACCTCAAGCACGCCGCGCACCTCGCGCCGGAACACGTAGCCCTCGTTGCCGAGGCGCCCGCTCCAGCCGCGCTCGGTCTCGTCCGCCTGCGCGTCGAGGCGTGCGGCAATGCTGGCGGCCTTGGCATTGGCCGCATCGGCCGACAGCAACAGCTTCTGATCAAAGGCACCGCCGATCGCCGCCTGCTCCACCACGAAGCGGGCGTAGCGCGAATGCACGTCCTCGATCACCTTGGCGACGTTGCGGGCCTGCTCGACCACGTCGCGCAGGTCGCGGCCGGCCCGGACCTCGCCGCCACCGAGCGCCAAGGTGGCATCCTCGAGCCCGGCATCGATCAAGAAATCCTCGAAGGCTCGCTGATCCTTGAGGTAGGTCTCCGACTTGCCCTTGGAGACTTTGTAGAGCGGCGGCTGGGCGATGTAGAGGTGGCCCTTTTCCACCAGCTCGGGCATTTGCCGGTAGAAGAAGGTCAACAGCAGGGTGCGGATGTGGGCGCCATCGACGTCGGCATCCGTCATGATGATGATCTTGTGGTAGCGCAGCTTGGACAGGTCGAAATCGTCGCGCCCGATGCCGGTCCCGAGCGCCGTGATCAAGGTGCCGATCTCCTGGCTCGACAGCATCTTGTCGAAGCGCGCCCGTTCCACGTTGAGGATCTTGCCGCGCAGCGGCAGCACCGCCTGGAATTCGCGGTTGCGGCCCTGCTTGGCGGAGCCGCCGGCGGAATCGCCCTCGACGATGAACATTTCGGTATTGGCGGGATCGCGGTCCTGGCACTCCGCCAACTTGCCGGGCAGCGAATTGATGTCGAGCGCTCCCTTGCGCCGCGTCAGCTCGCGCGCCTTGCGCGCCGCTTCGCGCGCCGCCGCCGCCTCGACCACCTTGGTGATGATGATCTTGCCATCTTTTGGATGCTCTTCGAACCAGGCGGAGAGTTGATCACCAACCGCGCTCTCGACCACCGCTTTCACTTCCGAGGACACGAGCTTGTCCTTGGTTTGGCTCGAGAACTTGGGGTCCTGAACCTTGACCGAAAGCACCGCCGTCAGGCCCTCGCGTGCATCATCGCCGGTGATGGCAATCTTTTCCTTTCTGGCGATGCCGGTTTCGTCGGCGTATTTGTTGATGACGCGCGTCAACGCCGCGCGGAAGCCAGCCAGATGCGTGCCGCCGTCGCGCTGCGGGATGTTGTTGGTAAAACACAGCACCTGCTCGTGGTAGGCATCGTTCCACCACAGCGCCAACTCGATGCCGACGCTATCCTTCTCGGCTCCGAGCATGATCGGCGCCTCGACCAACGGCACCTTCGAGCGGTCGATGAAGCGCACAAACTCGCCGATGCCGCCTTCGTAGCGCATCTCCTCGGTCTTCTTGTCGGCGTGGCGGTCGTCGGTAAGCACCACGCGCACGCCGGAATTGAGAAACGCCAGCTCGCGCAGGCGATGTTCAAGGGTGGCGTAGTCGAATTCGGTGATGTTGTGGAAGGTCTCGCCGGACGGCCAGAAGGTCACCTCGGTGCCGCGCTTGCCGCCGGCATCGCCGATCACTTTGAGCGGCGCTTCGGTCACGCCATTGCGGAAGCGGACGAAGTGCTCCTTGCCGTCGCGCCAGATCTTGAGCTCGAGCACGGTTGACAGCGCATTGACCACGGAGACACCGACGCCGTGCAGCCCGCCCGACACCTTGTAGGGGTTCTCGTCCTCGCCTTCGCCAAACTTGCCGCCGGAATGGAGCTGGGTCATCACGACTTCGGCCGCCGAGATCCCCTCTTCGGGGTGGATGTCGGTTGGGATGCCGCGGCCATTGTCCCTGACGGTACAGGACGCGTCGGGATTGAGCGTGACCACCACCTCGCTGGCGAAACCGGCGAGCGCTTCGTCGATGGCATTGTCGACGACCTCGTAGACCATGTGGTGCAGGCCCGAGCCATCGTCGGTGTCGCCGATGTACATCCCCGGACGCTTGCGCACCGCATCGAGCCCCTTCAAGACCTTGATGGTCTCCGCCCCGTAGCGTTGGGCACCATTGGTCTTTTTGGCGGGCTTTGCGCTCATGTCCGAGGTCTCAATTTGGGGGATTTTTGCTCGCCGTTATGTATACACCAGCCGGGCCGCGAAAGCACGCTAAAAACGGCGCGCAAACCCGTAAAATAGTGCTTTCGTATCAAGTCATTACGTCGAATTGAGGACGCGACAAAGCGCGTCACGAGCCGCCCCGCAGGCGACCCTCTTCCAGGGCCAAGAACTGGGCTTGCTGGTAGAGCCCCTGGAAGGCGGTCCGATCGGTACCGGTCATCCAAGCCTGGCAGCCAAGGCCGAGGATTTCCTCAAACAGGGCAAGCCGGCGCTCGGCATCGAGATGGGCGGTGATTTCATCGAGCAGCAACAGCGGAGCAGCGCCGCCATGGTGCTGGCGCACGAGGTCGGCATGCGCCAACACCAGGCCGATCAGCAACGCCTTTTGCTCGCCGGTGGAGCAAATCTTGGCGGGCATGTCCTTGACCCCATGGCCAACCATGAGGTCGGACCGGTGCGGACCCTCGCGCGTGCGTCCGGCGGCACGATCGCGGTCGCGCTCGGCTGCGAGCAGTCGCACGTAATCATCCTCGGCATCGACCGCGGCCCGGGTCGCGAGCGCGGTCTCAAGTGCGCCGGCAACGGCGAGCTCGGCCCAGGGAAACGCGGTGTGGCCGGCGTCGCGGCGCTTGGCCACCGCATTGGCGAGCTCGGCTGCGAGCGCGGCGCGGGCCGCGGCGATGGCGACGCCGGTCTCGGCCATGGTGCGCTCGAAGGCGGCTAGGCGGCCGCCATCCCCCGGCGCATCCGCCAGCAGGCGATTGCGCTGCTGCATGGCGCGTTCGAAATGGCCGACCCGGGCCCGGTAGCCAGGATCAAATGAGGCAACCAGGCGATCGAGAAAGCGCCGGCGTTCGGAGGCGGGACCCGTGAACAGACCGTCCGATGCCGGCGTAACCCAGAGCATGTGCACGTGCTGGTCGAGCGCCATGGTGGAGTGCGGTTCACCGTCGATGCGCACCAGGCGCCCGCTGCGGCCGGTGTCGTTGGCCGGCGCCGCAAGTCCGGTGCCGAGGCCGATCGGCCCCGATCGGGCGTGCACGCGCGACCACACCGTCCAGGGTTCGCCGCCGCTGCCCGCCAGTTCGTTGTAGGGGGCACGGCGCAGGCCCTGCCCCGAGGTGAGCAGCGACAAGGCTTCGAGCAGGTTGGTCTTGCCGGCGCCGTTGGGCCCGGTGAGCACGACCGGGCCAGCGCCTACCTCGAGCGTCAGTTTGGCATAGTTGCGAAAGTTGGTGAGCTCGAGACGCTCCACCCACAGACGGTGATGCTGCAGCATCGGCCGCAGCTCGAAGGCGGCGCTCGGGATCGCTACGCCAGCCACCCGCATCACACACGCATTGGCATCAATACGAACAGCGCACCCTCGTCGCTGGCGTCCTTGACGGTGGTTGGGGAACCGGGATCGGCGAGCTGGAAGTGAGCCATGTCGCTTTCCAGCTGGCTTGCGATATCGAGCAGGTATTTGGCGTTGAAGCCGATCTCGAGCGGGTCGGCGCTGTACTCAACGCCGATCTCTTCGGTGGCACTGCCACCTTCGGGATTGTTCACCGACAGCACCAGCTTGTCGCCCTTGATATTGAGCTTGACCGCACGGCCGCGCTCGCTGGCGATGGTAGAGACGCGATCGACCGCGCTCTTGAAGTCGGCGTTGGGAACTTTGAGGTCCTTATCGTTGCTCTTGGGGATCACGCGGCCGTAGTCGGGGAAGGTGCCATCGATCAGCTTCGAGGTGAGTGTAATGCTGCCGATCTCGAACCGCGCCTTGGCCGACGACACCGCCACCGCAACCGTGTCGGCGGTGTCCTCCAACAACCGGTGCAGTTCGTGCACGGTCTTGCGCGGCAGAATGATGCCCGGCATGCCCTCGGCACCCTTGGGGCTCGCCAACTCCGCCTGCGCCAGGCGATGGCCGTCGGTCGCCACCGCGCGCAAGGTGGGCTGCCGACCGCGGCTGGCGGGGTGCAAATAGATGCCGTTCAAGTAGTAACGCGTCTCTTCCGTGGAAATGGCAAAGCGCGTCTTCTCGATCAGCCGTCGCAGATCCGCCGCCGCGATCTCAAAGGTGTGGCTGAACTCGCCGGCGGCAAGATCGGGAAAGTCCTCCGGTGCCAAGGTCTGCAAGGCAAAGCGGGAATGCCCCGAACTCAAGGTCAGCCGTTCCTTCTCCGGATCACGGTTGATGTCGACCTCGGCCCCGTCGGGGAGCTTGCGCACGATGTCGTGCAGGATGTGCGCTGGCACCGTTACCGCCCCGGGCTGGGCCACATCGGCGGGCACCTGATCGAGCACCTCGCGCTCCAGATCGGTGGCCTTGAGCTCGAGCGCAGCTCCAGCCGTCTTGAGCAAAACGTTGGACAGGATCGGAATCGTGGTCCGCCGCTCGACCACGCTCGTCACGTGCGCAAGCGCCCGCAGGAGCTCACTGCGTTCAATCACCAGCTTCATGCCGTTTGCCTCGCCGGTTATCAGCCAAGATCACTGCGGCGGCTCACAGGCGATCCGAACAAACCTTGGCCGATCCTTGAGAACGCACGCATGTTCTTGGGGGATTCGCACCCTGTGGCAAAGTGGACCCGGTGCGACCGGTTTGCAAGCGGCAACGTCGGAACGCGACGCGAGCCAGCCGCCAACGGCAATTGAGGAGCGGCGCCGCCGTAGACGCCGCTCCTTCCCCGCCGCCTCTCCGCCCCCAAACATGGCCCCCTGGGTGGCGGATTCCTTGGTTGCTGGGACCGGCGCGGCCTAGCGATTGAGTTGCCGCTTCAGTTCCTCGATTTCTTCCTTGAGGCGGGGGTTCTCACCCACCTCCTTGTCGATCTTGCGGATCGCATGCAACACCGTGGTGTGATCGCGATCACCGAAGCGGCGCCCGATTTCGGGCAGCGACCGAGACGTCAGGTGCTTGGCCAAATACATGCCGATCTGCCGTGGGCGCACGACCGAGCGGTGCCGGCGTTGGGACAGGATGTCCTGCTTGGAGACCGCGTAGTGCCGCGAGACAATGCGCAGGATGTCCTCAATCTTTATGCGCCTCGGCTCGATCCCTTGCACCAGATCACGAATGATGGTCTCGGCGATATCGAGCGTGACCGGAGCATGCATCAGTTGCCAAGTGAGATACAGGCGATTGATGGCACCTTCCAGTTCACGGCCACTCTCGGTCAATTTGTCGGCCAACAGCTCTACCACCGCATTGGGGATTTCAAAGGACGGATCCGAGGCCTGCTTCTCTTGCGCCCGCTTCTCAAGGATCTTGAGGCGCAGCGACGGATCGAGCGAGCTGATCTCGGTGACGAGCCCGCGTTGCAAGCGCGAGCGCATGCGATCGTTGAGGCCCTCAAGCTGCGTTGGGGGCCTGGCCGAAGCGACCACCACCTGCTTGCCGCCATCGAGCAGCGAATTGACGATGTGCTCGAACTCCTGCTCGGTCTTCTCCCCGCGCATGAACTCGAGGTCGTCGATCAACAGCATGTCGATGGCGCGGAACTTGTCCTTGAAAGCCAAGGCGTCCTGGCTCTTGATGGCCTCGACGAACTGATAGCGGAAGCGCTCGGCCGTCAGGTAGAGCACCTGGGCCTTGCTCTGGCGCTTCACCTCCCAAGCGATGGCGTGCTGGAGGTGCGTCTTACCGAGCCCGACGTTGGCATGCAGATAGAGCGGATTGAAGGACCTGTCGTCGGCCAACACGGTCTCGGCAACCTGCGTGGCGGCCGCGTGCGCCATGCGGTTGGCAGGACCGACGACAAAGCTGTCGAAGGTATAGCGTGGGTCGAGCGGGGAGCCTTCAAAGCCGCTGGCATGCGTGCGGCCGAGCAAGGCAGGCCCCGGACGGGGTGCGGGCCGCCGCTGGTCGCCCGCGTCCGCTGCCGGCATCGGGCTTGGTTGCGCCGCCGCCTGCCCAGCGGCCTTGCTCATCCCCGGCTGGCGCACGACAATGTCGATGCGTTCCGCGCCCTCGAATTCGGCCGCGCAACACTCAAGCAGATCGTCGGCGTAATGCGACTGGATCCAGCTCTTCAGGAACTTCACCGGCACCGTGGCAACAACCAGGCGGCCGTCGAAGCTGTCGAACTCTAAGGCGTTGAACCAGCTCGAATAGATATCCTCGCCCAGACGCGCCTTGAGGATGGCGCGGACCTTGTCGCCGCGCTCATTCAAGGACTTACGCTCACTGGGCGTGGTCTCGGATGTGGTATTCGGTGCTTCTACTCCGGACGAAAGTTGACCCTCAACAGAATGAGACATCTGGACTTCCCCGCCACTAAAGGGCCGCAGTACTGCAGCCTGGCCGCCTCCACAATCGTGCGATGCCACAACCCGCCGGTCATCCGCCGCAGGACTTGAGCGAAAGGCGCCGCATCACACGTACTTCAAGTTGCGCGCTGGTCTTATCCCTGAGCCCAGGGAAGCCCTCTGGCCTTCCAACCCGCTACTTGCCCTCTGTGCCGGTCCGGATCCAATGGTCCCTCAAATCCGTCCGTCACATTGCGGCAGCGACGGTAGCCCGCCGCCGCCATCACCCGCGCAGCCCTGAGACTCCGGCTGCCCGAACGACAGATGAACAACAGTTCGCAGTCCTTGTTGGCGCCAATGTCGCGCAGTGCTTCGCTGAGGCGTTCCACGAATGCGGTATTCGGGCGGTCGCCGGGAAAGCCTTGCCATTCGACAAGGACCGGCCGCTTACCGATGCCGTTGAGATCTGGGAGCCCAACGTAGGCCCACTCAGCGGTCGTTCTCACATCGATCAGGACCGAGGACTTATCCGCCTTGAGCCTCGTCCACGCATCCTCCACAGACACGCCATCGATGTGGATGTCGTCCACGCCGTAACCCTCAACGCCGCATAAATGCCGTGAACCCCCTGCTCCCTGGTGACACCAGCTAAGGGCCGCCCCTTGGCTGGACCACCTGAGATCTACGTACGAAACGCACTGCTACAGCAATGAGCCCAATGGTCGCCGAGCTACTCACACACCCAACTCGGGCAACGAACGCGGACTACTTGATGAGGAGCCTTACACTACCGCCGCCCCATCCAATGGTTTTCTAGCCAGTCGTGGGCGGGCTGGCAACATGCGCCGGCTTGTTCACATTTTCTTGCAAGCGCGAACGCTTGTTCACAACCCCGGTGCAAAAACCCTGCTAGCCGACCTCAAGATTGGGGAAAAGCCTGTTGAGTCTACGTTGAGATTCGATGGATAGGACGACCCGGCGTGCGCTCAAGTTTATGCTTACGGATGAGCGTCGTTCAGCCAAGATTCCGTTTGTCCCTGAGTCCCTGGGGGGCGCGCGCTCCCTAGTGGGACGGGCGCCGCGGCCACACAACCCGTTGGATTCACGCTGCTTCGCCGGACGGGGTGCGCCCACGCTGAGCTCCGCTTTTGCGACAATTGTGCAACAGCTTGATGAAGCAGCGGAAAGCTGGGGATCCCCGTCGTTCGGCCTGCGTTCAAGCCATCGCCTTGATCCGAGCGGCGAGGCGCGACACCTTGCGCGCGGCCGTCTTCTTGTGGACGACACCCTTTTGCGCCGTGCGGGCGAGGACGGGCTCCGCCGCCGCCAGGGCGTTACGCGCGGCGGCCTTGTCTCCGGCGGCGAGCGCCTCTTCGACCTTGCGGACATGGGATTTGAACTGGGAGCGCCGCGACTTGTTGATCTCGGTGCGGCGGAGCATCTTGCGCGCGGCCTTCTTGGCCGAAGTCGTGTTGGCCATCGGGCCACCTCCTCTGGGAACTTGGGTTGCGGGCAGGCGTCTTAAGCACGCTGCGGTGACGCCTGCTATAGACTGGCGCAATCGGCAGGGTCAATAACGGCCAAGGCCGGGTCCTGCCTCGACAAATTGGCCCCCACCCCCGCTCAACCGTGCTTGAAGTCGGGTTTGCGCTTGGCGACGAACGCCGCCATGCCCTCCTTCTGATCCGCCGTGGCAAACATCGAGTGGAACAGGCGGCGCTCGAAGCGGATCCCCTCGGTCAGGGAGGTTTCGTAGGCACGATTGATGGTTTCCTTGGCCATCATGACCGCTGGAAGCGACATTGCGGCAATGCTGCGCGCCGTCTTGAGTGCCTCTTCCATCAGGGCTGCGGCTGGCACCACCCGGCTCACCAGATTGGCGCGCTCGGCCTCGGCCGCATCCATCATGCGCCCGGTCAAACACAGCTCCATCGCCTTCGACTTGCCAACCTGGCGGATCAGTCGCTGCGTCCCGCCGGACCCGGGCATAACCCCGAGCTTGATCTCTGGCTGGCCGAACTTGGCGGTGTCGGCGGCGATAATGATGTCGCACATCATGGCGAGTTCGCAGCCACCGCCGAGCGCAAAGCCGGCAACGGCGGCTACCACCGGCTTGCGCGCGCCGGCTACGCGGTCCCAGCGCGAGATGAAGTCTTCCAGATAGGCCTGCATGTAGGATTTCGACTGCATCTCTTTGATGTCGGCGCCGGCCGCGAACGCCTTGTCGTTGCCGGTGATGACGAGGCAGCCGATATCCGGATCGGCCTCGAACGCGTCGAGTGCCTGGCGCATCTCCTCGATCAATTGCGCGTTGAGCGCATTGAGCGCCTCGGGCCGATTGAGCCGGATGATCCCGACGCGATCTTGGCTTTCGACGATGATCGTTTGGTAGGCCATGCGTGTTTCCTTATTCCTTTGATCGGGTAAGTCGGATGCCGCTCAACGCTGGCAGGCGGGGCAGTAGAAGGTCGAGCGACCGGCTTGCGTCTTACGCCGCACCGTGCCCCGGCACTGCGGCTTGGCGCAAGGTTCCCCCTCGCGGCCGTAGACGGCAAACTTGTCCTGAAAAGCGCCGGCGTCGCCGTTGGTCTGCCGGTAATCGCGCAAGGTCGAGCCACCGGCGAGGATGGCATCGGTCAGGACCGCCTTGATGGCCGCGGTCAGGCGATCGGCGGCGGGCGTTGCCTCACCACGGCGGGTAGACAGGCGCCGGGCGCCGCTCCAGGGATTGAGCCCGGCACGAAACAGCGCCTCGCATACGTAGATATTGCCGAGGCCGGCGACGATGCGCTGGTCCATCAAGAAAGCTTTGAGGTCGGTCTTCCTGCCCAGGGCGCGGCGCCCGAGATAGGCCCCGCTCAAGGCCTCGCTCAGAGGCTCGACGCCCAGGTTGCGGAAGAAGGCATCCTGCGCCAGGTCGTTCTCGGCAATCAAGGTCATGTAGCCGAAGCGCCGCGCATCGTTGTAGGTGACGACCGGCCCGCCCGACATGCGGAACACCAGGTGATCGTGCTTGTGATCTTCGCCGTGGGGGTGGGCAAACTCGGCAAGTTGCACGTCGCTTGCCGCGCGCGCCGACGGTCGCACCGAGAAGCGTCCCGTCATACCCAGGTGGATGGCCAGCACCTCGCCGTTATCGAGGTAGGCCAGAATGTATTTGGCGCGGCGGTCCAAGCGCTGGACGGTACGGCCGGTCAGGCGCTCAGCAAACCGTTTCGGCAGCGGAAAGCGCAGGTCCTTGCGGCGCTGCTCGACGGCAACGAAGCGTCGCCCGGCAAGAACCTTTGCCAGGCCGCGGCGCACGGTCTCGACCTCGGGCAGTTCCGGCATTTTGCGCCTCTAGCCCCGGTAGCTTGCGAATTGACCGCGCGGGCGGAAGGGCTCCAGGTATTCGGGCACGACGGTCTCCATGCTCACCGGCTCGGCGATGCCCAGCGCCGCTAACGTCCGCCGTTCGGTAATCGCCGCGGAACTCACTACATTGGGCACTTGCAGCATGCGGATCTGATCGACCGTGAGCGGCCGCAGAGAGCTTGGCAGCGGCGCGGTCAGCGCGGCGCCGAGCTTGGCGAGCGCAACCGGCACACGGAGATAGAAACGTTTCCGGCCAGACCATTGCTGCGTTCGGTCGAGCAAGTCGCGGAAGTTGATGACCTCGGGTCCACCGAGTTCATAGATGCTGCCTGACTGGGCCCTACCAGCACAGCAGACGGCGATCGCTTGCGCCACGTCACCGACGTACACCGGCTGCAAGCTGTTGCGACCGCCGCCGATCAGGGGCAAGAACGGGGAAATCCGCGCTAGCGCCGCAAAGCGGTTGAAGAGTTGGTCTTCCGGGCCGAACACGAGCGAGGGCCGCAGGATGATGGCGTCGGGAAATTCCTCGCGCACGGCGCTCTCACCAGCGGCCTTGCTGCGCGCGTAGGCCGACGCCGATTGCGGCGAGGCGCCGATGGCCGACACGTGCACGAACACCTTGGCACCGGCATCGCGCGCGGCCCGGGCCGCGGCCCGAGCACCAGCGACGTGCACGGTCTCGAAGGTTTGGGCACCGGACTTGGCCAAAATGCCGACCAGATTGACAACCGCTGCGGCACCTTCGGCGGCACGCTGCACGGATTCGGCAAAGCGCAGATTGGCTTGTACGGGCATGATCTGGCCGACGCTGCCCATCGGCTGGAGGTGACCGGCAAGATCGGGGCGGCGCACGGCCGCGCGGATACGCCAGCCATCTCGGGCCAGGGCACGGACGGCATGGCGTCCAATGAACCCGGACCCGCCAAAGACCGTCACCAGGCTCCCCTGTTCCCGTCGCGACATGCGCATCATCTCCAGTGGCTACTGGCGGCGAGCAATACCGCCATGGCTGCCGGGTGTGAAGCGGCACGACCTGGGTGACGGCTGAGGCAACGTCGCACCGCCTCCTGCGACCCTGGAGGCACGTGCGCCGGAGGGGGCCGCAATTGACAAGGTACGCCCCCGGCTCTAGGTGATGCCCGCCGATTGGCCGAAGCCTGCCCAGGTGGCGGAATTGGTAGACGCACTAGTTTCAGGTACTAGCGGTGTAAAAGCCGTGGAGGTTCGAGTCCTCTCCTGGGCACCACCCACTAGTTTATGCATTGATTTTACTAAGTTTTTAGTCTCTATCTTTCCCACCTCTAGGTACTGAGGCAGCGTCTCATCGGCGCTCGCTGATCTTCTTCGACCTGCTTGGCTGCTCAAACAGCGGATGCAGCTCGGCATTCTGTATTGACCCAAAGGCGCCAGGGTCCACTGACGTCGCTAGAAACCGGTCGCTTAGATGCCCTCAAGTTGGTAATGGGCGCACCATTCAAGCGCAGGACCGGGGAGGCCTCAGTCCCCGCAACTTTTGCGGCAAGCGCATCTGACTGAAAATGGCACAGACCGCTCGTCGGCGCTGACACGGCCGCCGCGTCAGCAATCAGAAGGTGGACGGAACGCGCCGCAAGGTCCTTGAAAATCCGCCGCGGTGGCTGATCCTGACCGATGCTGTTCGAAAATATCGATCTTTAAACAGATGATAAATTTCGGATAGAATCTAGTTCTTCCGCAGTTGGAGAATCGTTCTTGCAACCCGGCTGGCGAGAGAGGAACCCTTTCTTTAGTCGCCGGGACGGCGCCGGCCCGTGACACCTCTTTCGACAGTATCGCCCCATAGCAGAAGTTCGGCAGCGACGTTAAACGCCGTCATTCACGACGACCGGTTCGACGAGGAGATCATCGGAGTTGTGCATCTCAATCGAGTAGCCTTTGGACGACACCACGATCTCTGCGAGCGTCGTCGATACCGGCGTCATCTCCTCACCACCCTCCCGTGGAGCGACCATTTGTGGCGAAGCCCACGCGAATGCCGCATTCTGCCATCCCCAACTCCGACGGCTTGAGTCATACAAGCGGAGCCGAATCAAATTACGTGCATCTGATTCCACGAAACCATCGCCGCGCGCTGGGCAAAAATAGACACGTAGGCCGGAACGGTATCGCGCGATGAGGATCTCCCGAAGCGTGACCTGCCGTCTTGGTCGGCTAGGCTCGCGAGCCCGGTCGGCACCAAGCTGATACCGGACAGAGTCAATAGCGCGCTGACGGAGAAGCGCAGGGTAGTTTCCAAAGTTCTCTTCGAACCAGTGGGCGTAGCGGCCCGACCTACGAGGATCAAACAAGTCGTCCCAATCTGAACAGCGAACTAGTCCCCGCTCCTGAGACAAGGCCAAGCGCCGCATTTTCTGCCAGTCCAGAACCATGATAGCGCCGAGGGCGGCCTGAAGCTGGCGATAGCGCATAACCGTATCGGACAGCATCCGGTGGGTAGGATCGGTCATAAACAATTGCTGCCGTTTCGTTTGGCCCCAATGTGGATAGTGAATAAATAATCGACGTGCTGGCTCAATAAAGCCGCGGAGCAGATTGTAGTCCCTGCGCCCAGTCCGGTTGACCCGTGGTTCGGAATCGGAGCGCAACGCACGTGGGCGGCGAGGAAGACGATATTCGCGATGGGTTTGCTTGCCGCGCGATCACCACATCGCAAAGCATAGCGCGACCGACCCGATGGCCTTCGATCAACGCCAACATCAAAGGGCGATAGCGCCTCCGCGCGACCGCCCCGGTATCGGCCGCGCCGCTCTAGGTCGTCGGTACGATACTGCGCGGTGTCCATGATCGCCTTCTGGTCTGTGGTGGGTTAATGTTGCGACGGCAAGCAGCGGCGGGCGACGGCGCCGAGCGTGTCAGTTTCGACCATCAGCTACGTAGTGTGGACGGCGCGAGAGCGAGGCCCTCTCACCCCGCCGGCTTGGGACATATGTTATGACGTCGATCTCGCACTTGGATGCGCATGGGACGTTTGGGCCCGATGCGCTCGACATACTCCGTATCGCATTCGACGCTGCCTGGGCTGAGATCCGGGTGAACTGCGGTGATGATCCTGTGCATGTGCAGAGTGCTCGTAACGAGCTGGCCAACGCGCTGCTGACAGCGGCTGGCCAAGTGGGTTGCGACGACGCCGAGAGGCTGAGAACGGCGGCCCTTCGCACGATGGCGCTCAACTTCGTCAGAAGACGCCCGTTCTAAATCTATGCCGGACTGATCAGAGCGAACGGGCCAGGCCGAGCGGGAGCACGAGCACGCCCGTGAAGGTTCTGCCACACCGGGAGACTGGCCTACGGGCGAGCCAAACCGAGCCGGAGGTCACCGCGGCTGGAAGCGAGCCGAGGCGCCTTCGGCGTCAGCCCGACCACCAGAAGCTCAACCGCGACCCAGAGAGAAGCTGGACCGCCATGGGAAGGCGAACACGAAGCAGGAGCGGTTTCCGTTTGGCCTGGGTGTTGATAAACCCTTCGGATGGTTTTCAGCGCTGATGAACCTCCCCCCATCGGTTGATCCAAGCCGCCACCGGCAAGCACCATGTCTGGGCCTGGAGTGAGTTCAATGAGTTAGTGTGGCGTCCACAGCTCTTGGTCACGTTCCATACCGAATACCCCTCTCAGCGGCATTACTCTCGACGAGGTCTGTTGCCTTTCTGATTTCCTGTGTGGGCTTATGCCTCGACCATCAAAGCATGATGACGAAGACCCCAATTGGCCGGACTGGACATGGTTCGCACTGCTGGTGCTTGCCAGCGTGATGACCGGCTTTGTGTTGTGGCCCAGATGAAGCAAAGCCGCGAGTAGGTCCTCGCACCGCAACGATGACGGTTCGCATGGCTTGGGCGATCAACTCGCATTCACGTCTCCAGGCTTTGTTCGGCGCATTGTTGGCGCAGCAGGCCGACGTCACAATCTCGCTCGAGGCCCGGCTCGCCTAGGTTTCCGCGAGCGGGCGCCAGGTCTCCATCAGGGAACTTTGGCGCCACAGCTTGGAGGGTGAATCTAAAAGTCCCGCCGGCTGTCGACCAGCTGCTGCGTCTCCTCCCGCGTCAGTGCGTTGCAGAGATGCCGGCGCACGAGATCAAGGATTGCGTCACAGGCCTGCTCGCGACGGAGGGTGTCGATTGTGGCGCCATACCGGCCGTCCAGGCGATTCAACCCGTCGACCAGCGCCAGCACGATCGCGCTTGCCTGTTCGCGCGAGGGCGCGCCGTCAAGCGCGCGCGCCTCCTGCAACGCGCGCTTCCACAGCTTCATGGCCGCCTTGCCGAACGCCGGGCCGTCGCCATCCCAGTCACGGAACGGATTGTCGATGTTGTCGGCGAGCCACCGGTCGCTGCGCGCCTTGGTGAGCTCCAGTCGATCCACGTCGGCCAGCCGTCTGCGCAATATTTTTGCGTCGCCTGCACGCAGGCCGTGAATTGTGACCGCGCTCAAATGCGGACAGTCGGCGAGGACGGGGAAGTCCTCTGCACTAAACCCGTAAATATCGTAGCCGGCAAAGCTGCGCAGGTTCTTTAATTCCCGCAGGACGTCGATATGGTCGATGGTCGCGCCGCGACAGGTAAGGTCCGCAAGCTTGCGCAATGCGACGAGTGGCGCGAGATCTATCTGCCGCGACTGGACACGCAGCCGATACAGCGCATCGGCGCCTTTTGGCAGTCCGCGGGACGTGCCTCCGCTCAAGGTCAACGAGAACCGTTCCGACAGGTCCGGGACATTGAGCGTCATCAAATCGTGGCGCCCATCCAGGACCAGAGCAAACGTGGTGGCGGGCAGCAGCACTGTCAGCGGACCATCCACCGCAAGAAGACTCAGCTCCAAGAGCTGCGTATCCCGCAAGTCGATCACATCCGCCTGCGGCAACCGCCAGCTCAGACGGCGCAGGAAGGGGAGCTGGCGTGCCACCTCCAACAGCCCACGATCGGCACCCTCGTACTCGAGGTCGGTAATACACGAAAGCGCGGAAAGGCCCTGCCACTTCACCGGCATGCTGCCGTCGGGAAGTAGATCGCGCGTGTCGAGCCGGTGGCTGTCGCGACGCATCTCGCTGGGACGACCTCCGAGATCGACGACGACGGGTGCTGGATCATACGACCACGCAGGCACCGGATGTCCCGACCGCTTCATGCGCGCGAGCTGCGCCCCAATGGCGATCCCCTCCCAGCCGCCGTAGCCCCGCGGGCTGGCCCGCGGACGGACCCGAGCCTCCCCGATGCGCTGCGCCCACCAGGGCACGAACGCTGGCACCCACAGACAGTCATCCTGATCCGCAATCGCGCTCTCGGCCGCCGACACAGCCACCTCGGATAGCTGGGGCGGCAAGGCACCGTCGACGTCAAGCCGCAGCAGTTGAACCCAGGGGTCGCTGCCATCCGGCTCTGCGGCGATCACCTGAGCGGCGCCATAGCCGCCGCCGAGAATGCGAAAGCTATAGATTTCGCCGGGTCTCGCCTGTCCCATTAAGCACCCGATGGTCTTGACGATGTTGAAATTGACAGCGGCTGGAGCCGCGGCCGGCCGTTCGTTAGGTCTCCGAACGCGCAGTGATGGCGTGAGCGGCCGCCAGCTTGTCTCGCAGACGGATCGGGTCGGCAGCGCGGCAAACGACGGTCCCCGTCTCGGCTGTAACTCGAATAGCAGCGCCACTTTCTCGATGAAGCGCTCAGGAGCCTTTGGATATCGTGCCGAGCAGCCTCCAATGCGCTTCCAGGTCTGACAAAGCAGCCGATAGACGATCAGGAAGTGTACTACGCGCCCTCAGAAACGCGGCCTTCTCTTCGCCAAGAAAAACGTTCTCCAGATACGAAACATGGACAGCGTTCTCGACGTCCGATGTTGCATTCGAATGCACGCTATCGATGAATTCAAAATGACGGCGGATGGAATGCTCATCGCCCTTCTCGATAGCGCGACAGGTCGCCCGCGCTAAGGCTGACATTTCCATGTGGAGCGATCTGTCGTCGTCGTCGATCTCTGCGGCTTCGTCCGGCAACACGGAGATGAGCAGCCGCTCGAACGCGGCATGGTCTATGAGACCAGTTTTAACGACGATATCAGTCATGAACCATGAACCCACGATTATGGGTAGCCCGTCAGCATAGCGGGACGCGAGATCCCGAACATCATCAAGCTCCGCAGCGCGTCGAAGGCCGCCTTCGAGCAGTGCTCATGGCCTTCAACCGCCGTCCGGAGCTCCAGTGGACCGACGCAACGTGATGCGGTTCGATGTCCTCTTGGGGCGCCACCTAAGCAGAATTGCGCTAAAGCTCACTGCTTTTTGCTCTGGTACGCAACAGCGCTTCAAGGCGAGCTGGATCCGCTAGCCGATAAGCGCTGCCGCGTTGCTTGAGTACTTAAGATTGAGCGCAAAAGGCGAGCGACAACTTACGCTGCCACCAATGACAAACTTTGTGCCGTCACGCCTTCACACCGCTCTATCGCCTTACAGCTCCTTGACCTCTACTTTGCGGAACTTGATCGTGCCCTGACCGTGCTGCAGGGCGATCGCCCCCTCGTCGAACATGCCGTTGCGTAGCTTCACAGTCTCCTTGCCGTCGAGCACTACGCTAATGTCTCGGCCTTTGACCGTAATTTCGAAGGTATTCCACTTTTCTCCGGCCTTCGGCATGGGATTGATCTCGACATAGCGCGTGATCGCGCCGGTGCCGTAGCTGGGATCAGGGCGCTCGTCGAAGATGTTGGCCTCATAGCACGTGCGGTCGGTGATC